>JAYUVX010000407.1:0-29042 GCA_043753855.1 Myxococcales bacterium
AATAGCCGGTCGGGCGTGGCGATGCTCATCGCACGCTCGATCGCGGCGAGGTCGTCTCCGTAGCTCGCCATCGGCAGGTCGAACCCGGCGCGCCCGGTCTCGAGCGACCGGATCGCCTTGCCGAGCGCCTCGCGGAACGTCCGCCCGATCGCCATCGCCTCGCCGACGGACTTCATCTGCGGGCCGAGCACGGGCCGCGCCGACGGGAACTTCTCGAACGCGAACCGCGGCCACTTGACCACCACGTAGTCAATGGTGGGCTCGAACGATGCGGGCGTGACGCGCGTGATGTCGTTGTGGAGCTCGTCGAGCGTGTAGCCGATCGCGAGCTTCGCGGCGATCTTCGCGATCGGGAACCCGGTGGCCTTCGAGGCCAGCGCGCTCGACCGCGACACGCGCGGATTCATCTCGATCACGAGCATCCGCCCGGTCGCCGGATCCACGCTGAACTGCACGTTCGAGCCACCCGTGGTGACGCCGATCTCGCGCATGATCGCGATCGAGGCGTCGCGCATCCGCTGATATTCCTTGTCGGTCAACGTCATCGCGGGCGCGACGGTGATCGAGTCACCGGTATGCACGCCCATCGGATCGAGGTTCTCGATCGAGCAGACGATCACCGCGTTGTCCTTAGAGTCGCGCACGACCTCGAGCTCGAACTCCTTCCAGCCAATGACGCTCTCCTCGATCAGCATCGACTTGACCGGCGATTGATCGAGCCCGAACTGCACCATCCGATCGAACTCGCCGCGGTTGTAGGCGATGCCGCCGCCGGATCCACCGAGCGTGAAGCTCGGGCGCAGGATCGCGGGGAACCCGATCTCGTCGAGGCACGCGCGGGCCTCCTCCACCGAGGTCACCAGGCGCGAGCGCGGGCACGACAACCCGATCCGCGCCATCGCCTGCTTGAACAGCTCGCGATCCTCGGCCATCTCGATCGAGTGGACGTTCGCGCCAAGCAGCTCGACGTTGTGCTTCTCGAACAGCCCGGCCTTGTGCGCCGCCATCGCGAGGTTGAGGCCGGTCTGCCCGCCGAGCGTCGGCAGGACCGCACTCGGCTTCTCGCGCTCGAGCACCTTGTCGAGGACCTCGACGGTCAGCGGCTCGACGTAGGTCGCATCCGCGAGCTCCGGATCTGTCATGATCGTCGCCGGATTGGAGTTGATCAGGATCACTCGCAGGCCCTCCTCGCGGAGCGCCTTGCACGCCTGGGTTCCCGAGTAGTCGAACTCGCAGGCCTGACCGATGACGATGGGTCCCGATCCGATGATCAGAACCGATTCCAGATCCTTGCGACGGGGCATCTGGAGGCACCGTGTACCCCGGTTCTTCCGACGAAGGAAGGGCGATCTCCATCTACGAGGTGGCCGGCGCCGGTTCGCGCTAGCCCGACAAATCCGGTGGGCGCGGTGTCCATCCCGGCGGATGGCGATTGGCATCCATCGCGTCGAGCCGCGCGAGCACCTCGCGATGCAGCATGTCCACCTTTTCGTGCAGGTGCTGGATCTGCAGCTCGGCCTTGAGGTTGACGTCGTACTCGATGTTGGACCGCACCCGCTCTCGCGCACCCTCCCGGTTCGAGCTGAACAAGATCAACGTCGACAGCATGATCGCCTCGAGCGAGACGGTCATCGTCAGCAGGTTGTAGGGGAACGGATCGAACGCGTACGAGGTCGAGTTGAACCCGATCCAGGTCGCGAAGATCACGATGTGCAGGACGAGGAAGCTCAGCGAGCCAGAGAAGTTTGCGACCCAGTCCGCCGAGCGCAGGATGAGGTTGCTCTTGGCCTCGATCTCCTCGTTGACGTTGCGGGCGGCGGTGTTGCGCAGCACCTTGGCGTTGTTGCGCAGGCGCTTGCCGGTCGCGGCGAGCAGGTGCAGCGCCGAGCTCGGACGGATCTTGAGCAGCTCGTCGAGGTCCTCGCGATCGACGACGATCGCCTCGCCGGACTCGGTGACGAGCGCGCTCGCCGTGCGCGGGCCGACGTCGAGCAGCGAGATCTCGCCGAAGAAGTCACCGGGCTCGGCGGTCTCGAGGAACACCTTCTCGCCGGTCTTGGTCCGCACCGAGATCTCGACCTCGCCGGACTTGAGGATCATCATCCAGTCGCCGGGATCACCGTAGTCGAACAGCTGTTCTCCCTTGGTGATCGTGCAGAGGTCGACACGGTCCGCGAGGATCGCGCGCTCGTTGTCGTCGAGGCCCTCGAACAGCGGGACCTCGGCCAGGGCTTCGGCAGTGGCAGACATGGCGCGATGATCGTCCGGACCGGGGCGCTCGTCGAGAGGCGAGATGCCTCGACAGCTAGCGCTTCTTGAGCACGCCGCCGTCGATCTTGTAGTCGCTGGAGATCGGGCCCGAGATCGCGGCGCCCACGGCGTTTGCCTTGTCACCGAGCGGTGACTTTGCCTTCGCGAGCACCTCGACGATCGTGCGCTTGATCCGGCCGGACTCCTCCTCGGGGCGGAGCAGGGCCGTGATCAGCGGCTCCGAGATCAGCGCTGGATCGCGGCCGGTCATCCCTTCGATCGCGGCGAACCGGGAGTTCTCGTCGAAGTCGGTGACGTAGGGCGCCAGACGGCTGACCAGCTCCTGATCGGTGACGTCCTTCCACTCGGAGAACCAGCGGATCAGATCGATCCGGCGCTCGGGCATCCGCACGTAGCCCGGCGCCTCGCTGGCGAACAGCTCGTCGGCGATCGCCAGGACCTTGTCGTGGTCCGCGATCCGCTCGAGCACGCGCAGCGGGAACGACAGATGCTCGGCATTCTTCATGTAGCGCGACAGCGGCGCGAGCGAGCCGCCACCGTTGGCGACCAGCGCCTGGAGCACCCAGTGCTTCTCTTGCTCGTCCTCGACGGCCTTCTGCGAGGTGACGCCGAACCGCCTGCAGAGCCCGAGCAGCGCTTCCTCGCTACCGTCCTCCTTCAACTTCTCGAGGGCGCCCCACCGATCGGGTTGCTGCGCGAGCTTGTTGGTCGCGCGCTCGATCGTCTTCTGCAGCGACTTTTCTTTGGAGAACAGACCAAACACCATGAAACACAGCTCCGAACTGGCGGTGGACGCTATCACACAGATAGGTACTGAGCTGGGCCACGGCAACCCCTGAAATTGCCTGGAATTGATCCCGCTGGCCCGCTCGCGCGTACAATCGCCGATCATGAAGCTCGGGACCCCCTTGATCGGGCTGCTGGCAATCTCGGCCACGATCGCGTGCTCCGCATCGGTTCAGAAGTCGCCCCCGGGCGGTGAGGGTGGCGGCGGCGGTGGTGGTGGTGGTGGCGCTGCACCGGGGTCCGCGACCACCGCTCCGGTCGCGACGAAGCCTGTCGCACCGCGCGGTCCGCTGGGTCCTGCGGGCGAGAAGGCCGAGCTGTTCCGGCAGGCCGCCGACCAGCTCGACAAGGCGGCCGAAGCACTCGCACGCGGCAACAAGAACCTCGCCGAGCAGCTGTTCTCGACGGCGGAGATCCTCGTCGGTCCCGAGGCCGTGTCGTCGATCGCGCCACAGTTTCGCGAGGGCGCACCGCCCCGCGTGACCACGCCCACGGTGAAGGTCGATACCGCGGCGCCGCACCAGCCGCGGGTCACCGGCAACTCCGAGGAGGAGGACGAGGAGGCCAAGGTGCCGCCGCCTCCCGCGGTCGGCACATTGACCGGCACGATGAAGATCGATGGCAAGGCGAGCGTCGGCTCGTTCGGCCTCGTCACGCTCGAGCCGATCGGCGGCAAGTGGAAGCCGCGCACGCCGAAGCACCACGTCATCGAGCAGCGCGGCCGCGAGTTCCTGCCGCACCTCGCGGCGATCTCGGTCGGATCCACGGTCTCGTTCCCGAACTTCGACACCGTGTTCCACAACGTGTTCTCGACGTCTCCGGTCGGCGCGTTCGACCTCGGCATCTACAAGGCGGGCGAGGCGCGTGACTTCACGTTCGGCAAGGAAGGCATCATCCGGCTGGCCTGTAACCTCCACTCCAACATGAGCGCATACATCGCCGTGGTGGCCGCTCCGTCCTATGTCGTGACCGATGACGAGGGCGCGTTTTCGTTCAAGCGGCTCGCACCGGGCAAGTACAAGCTCAAGGCCTGGAGCGAGAAGAGCAAGGCGCCGATCACGCAGGAGATCACGATCAAGACCGGCAAGAACGACGTCACCATCGGGGTGACCGCCGATGCGCCCGCCGGTCCGCAGCCCGACAAGTTCGGAGGCAAGCGTGGCTAGAGGCGTGCTGATCGCGGGCGCTGTGTTGCTGGTCCTCGGCGGCGGCGCGCTCGGCTACGCGCTGACCCGCAAGGCGCAGGGCGGGATGACACCCGAGCACACCGCCGCGATGGGGGCGGCGGTGTCCAACCTCGATGGCGATCTCAAGGCCGCGCGCGCCTCGGTCGATCAGCGGGCTGCCACCCTCGCGGAGGTCGCATCGATCCGCGCCGCCGTGAGTGCCGATGCCGCGACCGCCACCGACATGGCCGGTCGCGAGATCTCGTTCAAGCCCGCCGCCGGCGAGGTGATCGAGCTCGGCCAGCTGCCGAAGCCCACCGGTGCACCGATCTCGCTGCTCGTGCTCCCGCAGGGCGGCATGCGCTCCGCGAAGAGCGGTGTGTTCGGGAGCTCCGCGGAGCTGCAAGGCGATCAGCTGCTGGTCGCGCAGACCGTCGAGGTCCTCCCCGCCGATGTCGAGGCGGCGAAGAGCCTGACCGGCTTCGTCACCGTCACGCACCTCCTCGATCTCAAGCCCGCGATCGAGCAGCTCACGGCAGCGGGCATCAGCGGCCAGTTCGAGATCGGTGGACGCATCCGCGTGATCGGAGCTCCGCTCGCCGGTGCGGCGACCCAGTCGATGCCGATCCCCGCGCAGCCCGGTGCGCAGCTCGTGGTGACCGTTCCGCCGATGCGCGGCGGCATGCCGGTCCCGATCGCGGCGGGCGGTGGTGGTGCCGCAGGTCTTGGCCTGATCCTGCTGCTGATCGGCATGATGGGTGGCAAGGACAGGACCGGGCTGACCCAGCTTGCGATGCCCGCGCAGCAGCTGACCCAGCAGCCGTACAACACGAGCACGCAGCTCGCACCCGAGGGCGTGGCCGCGGGAACTCCGGCGCCGGTCGGCGTCGGCACGATCTCGGGCCCGGCGTTGACCAGCGGTGGCGAGATCGGAGCGGGCGCCGTGCTCGGTCGCTGGGAGATCATCCGCCGCCTCGGCTCCGGCGGCATGGCCGATGTCTATCTCGCGCAGGCGCGTGGCGAAGCCGGGTTTCAAAAGCTCGTCGCGATCAAGATCATGCACGGCCACCTCGCGCGCAACCAGCGTGCCGTCGAGCACTTCCTCGACGAGGCACGCCTCGCGGCCCGCGTCGTCCACCCGAACGTCGTCGCGATCCAGGACCTCGGCAAGATCGGCAACGACTACGTGATCGTGATGGACTACGTCGACGGCGTGGATCTCGAGCGGCTGCTCGCGAACGCACGCAACGGCGGCCGCGCGGTCCCGGTCAACGTCGCGCTCGGCATCCTGTGCCGGATCTGCGATGGCCTCAACGCCGCGCACAAGGCGACCCAGCCCGATGGCACGCCGATCGGCATCATCCACCGCGATGTGAAGAGCGCGAACGTGCTGGTCTCGAAGCAGGGCGGGGTCAAGGTGGTCGACTTCGGCATCGCGAAGGCCGCCACCCAGTCGCACATGACCGTGGCCGGCGAGACCAAGGGCACGCCGTCGATGATGGCGCCCGAGCAGCGCGTCGGCGAGCAGGTCGACGTGCGCGCGGATGTCTACTCCACCGCCGCCGTTGCCTACGAGGTGCTCACCGGCAATGCGGTCAACCTCGATCTCGCCACCCTCGCGCACCTTGGCGTTGAGAACTGGCCGCATCTGCCGCCGCCATCGACCCTGCGCCCCGATCTACCGGAGGAGCTCGACCAGATCCTGCTGACCTCGATGGCGTTCGAGCGCGAGCGCCGCCCCGCGGACTGCGCCGCGTTGGAGACCACGCTCGAGGCCGTGATGAAGGCGAACAACCTCACCGCGAGCGATAAGGACATCGCGCGGTGGGTCGAGATCGAGCTGCGATTCCTCGCCGCCGCCATGGCGCCCGAGGGCACCGCAGCCACGGCGCTGACGTAGCGATCTCGTCGTCACCAGCGAACGGTCGCGCTGACGCCGCCGCTGGTGGCCGAGGCGGTCGGCGCGACCTGCACCGCGCTCTCGTGGTGGCGGGCGAACAGCACCGCGGCGCCAATCGCCGTGGCGCCGGCGAGGCTGAACGAGATCCACGACAGCTTCTCGTAGCGGTTCCCCTCGTCGACGAGATCATTGTACGTGGCCTGCGTCCGCGCATCGAACGCGGGGGGCTGGCCGGTGAAGCCCGCGTAGAGGTCGTTGATGTCGCTCTCCGACGAATTCGCGGCATACGCGAGGACCCCGCCGACGGTCACCAGCGCGATCGAGCTGGCGACCAGGATCCACGCGCCTTGGCTGCTCGAGCTCACGTGAACGGTGCTGCCGCTGCCCGCCGCGCTACCGGCACCGCCGCCGATGCCAGTCAGCGTGGCGCTACCGCTACCGGAGCCGGCGGTGGCGGACCCCGAGCCCGTCTCGGGCACCCGCACCGAGGAGACCGGCTCGGCACTGCCTGCGTTGCTCGCGCTCCCAGCGGTGACGGTGTGATTGGCATCCGGGTTCCCGCCGCAGGCCGTGATCCGCTCGCGCGTCATGCTCAGGAACGCCTCGCTCGGCTTGCCCTCGCGGAGATAACGTCCGTAGTAGATCAGCGCGACGTCGCACTTGCCAGCGCGCTCGTTGGCGCTGCCGATCTTGTAGAACAGGATCGGATCCCGCGTGATCTCGTAGGCCGCGCCGTAGTCGCGGGCGGCTTCGAGAAACCGGCCCTCCTTCATGCTCGCCTCGCCGGACTTGTAGAAGTCCTTGGCCCGCAGCAGATCAGGCGCGGGCTGGGCGCGTCCGGTCATCGGCAGAATGGCGCCGCCCACGAGAGCACCGATGACAACACCCGCAGCGATCGCACGCATGTCAGGAGCGTACCGCAAGGGCGCCCGGATCTGGCGGATCTGCGCTATACCGAGCGGGCTCATGGCGAAGATCGATATGGTCCGCAACCTGGGCGTGGTCGCCCACATCGATGCTGGCAAGACCACCGTCTCGGAACGGTTCCTGTTCCACTCCGGGAAGATCCACAAGGTCGGCGAGGTCCACGACGGTGAGACCGAGATGGACTGGATGGATCAGGAGCGCGAGCGCGGAATCACGATCACCGCGGCGGCCACCACGTTCGAGTGGAAGAAGCACGAGATCCACCTGATCGACACCCCGGGCCATGTCGACTTCACGATCGAGGTCGAGCGCAGCCTGCGCGTGCTCGATGGCGCGGTGGTCGTGTTCTGCGGCGTCGCGGGAGTCCAGCCGCAGTCCGAGACGGTCTGGCACCAGGCCGACAAGTTCAAGGTTCCGCGGATCGCGTTCATCAACAAGCTCGATCGGATCGGCGCATCGTTCGCCAGCGTGGTCGCGGACGTTCGCGAACGGCTCGGCGCCAACGCGGTGGCCGTGCAGATGCCGATCGGCAGCGAGGACGCGTTCTCCGGTGCCATCGATCTCGTCCGCATGAAGGCGATTATGTTCACGGGCGATGTCACCGACACCCCGGAGGTCGTCGACATCCCGGACGAGCTGGTCGCGCCGGCCGCCGATGCACGCGATCAGATGATCCAGGCGATCGCCGATCTCGATGATGCGATCGCGCTGAAGTACCTCGAAGGAGCCGAGCTCACGGCGGCCGAGCTGGATGCGTCGATCCGCAAGGCAACGATCGCAGTGAAGATGGTGCCCGTCTTCGGAGGCACCGCGCTGCGCAACAAGGGCATCCATCCGCTGCTCGATGGCGTGATCGCGTACCTGCCGTCGCCCGCCGATGTTCCGCCGGTAACCGGGGTCGATCCGCGCAACACGTCGGAGCGGCTGACGCGGCAGCCGAAGAACAGCGAGCCGTTCGCGGCGCTCGCCTTCAAGATCGCGATGGACGACGGCCGCAAGGTCGTGTTCATGCGCGTGTTCTCCGGCACGATCGAGGCCGGTGCCGAGGTGCTGAACGTCCGGACCAACAAGAAAGAGAAGGTCGCGCGGTTGTTCCAGCTGCACGCGGCCAAGCGCGAGCGGCTCGAGAAGGCGATCGCCGGTGAGATCGTCGCGGTCGCGGGCCTCAAGGACGCCACCACCGGCGACACGCTGTGCGATCCGAAGGCGCCGATCCTGCTCGAGCGCATCGATACCTACGAGCCGGTGATCTCGCAGGCGATCGAAGCCGAGAACCAGTCTGCCAAGGAGCGCCTCGACTTCGCGCTCGCCAAGATGGCCGACGAGGATCCGACGTTCCGGTTCAACGACGATCCGGACACCGGGCAGACCTTGATCCGCGGGATGGGCGAGCTTCACCTCGAGATCATCGTGGACCGCATGAAGCGCGAGTACGGCGTGCAGGCGCGGGCCGGTAAGCCGCAGGTCGTGTTCCGCGAGACGGTGCTCGGCGAGGGCGATGGCCACGCCGTGTTCGAGCGGGACATGAAGGAGCAGATGATCTACGGCGAGGCCACCTGCCACGTGAAGGGTCGCTCGCGCGGCGCCGGCATGGAGTTTAAGCAGCAGCTGCCCGCATCGGCGATCCTGCCGCCTCACATCATCGAGTCTGCGATGCAGGGGCTGAAGGATGCGGCGTCGAGTGGGCCGGATGGCTATCCGCTCGAGGATGTCGAGGTCACGCTGACCCAGATCACGCTGCGCGAGGGCTCGAACGGCGAGATCGGCGTACGTGCGGCGGCCGCCGAGGCGTTCCGGCGCGCAGTGCAGTCAGCGCATCCGTCACGGCTCGAGCCGATCATGGCCGTCGAGGTCACCGTGGATGACGAGTTCCTCGGTGCGGTGATCGGCGATCTCAACCAGCGTCGCGGTCACGTGCAGGACGTCGGAGATCGCGGCGCCAAGAAGCTGCTGGCCGCGAACGTCCCGCTGCGCAACATGTTCGGCTACTCGACGCGCGTCCGCAGCCTCACCGAGGGCCGCGCCACGTTCTCGATGCAGTTCCACTCGTACGACACGCTGCAAGGCTGACGCTGCAGCGGCGTGTCGGGCGGCTATTTCGCCCAGACCTGCACGCGGGCATTTCCTCCGCCCGTCAGATTCTTGTACTTGAACTCGATCCGATCGTTGTTGACGTTGCCGTTGACCTCGCGCTCGCCGTGACGGGCGGCTCGGGTCGCTGATCGACCCACGCGAAGGGACGAGGTCAACCGCCGCGATATTCAGATCACGGAGGCGCGGCCAGGCAACCAGCGAGCGCATTCGACATCGGGCCACTCAGGTGACACACGGGCGGAGCGCAGGTCGGTGCGGTCGAGATCACCGGCTTGAACACGATCGGAAACGCCAGGCTGTGCATCGCCGCCTGCAGATCGACCATCAGTAGACCGCTGAGGGGGGGCGGGGTGTTGAGCATGCCGGGGTACTCGCCGTCACCGCTGATCCTCAGCGTGCAGCTGTTATCGACGAGGCCGATCTTGTACTTCGCGTTGCCATCGATTAGGACATCGCCCAGCGGCTGGTCTCGATTCAGCACCTGCGGCCTTCCGCACATGGCCGCGGCGGGCAGGCCGAGGCCTCGCAGGTCGAACGTGCCTTCGACGCCACATACGGGCATGTCGCCGCCGGTGCTGCCCGGCGTCACCGTCACATCACACGTGATCGTCGGAGGCGGCACGACGTTGGCCCCCGGTGCCAGCCGCACGTCGCGCGCACACGGCCACGCGCCGGGCCCGGTCCCGCACAACGTCGCCTCGCAGATCGCAGGGTGCGTGCAGTACTTGCTCGCCGTGCAGCTCGTATCGGGTCCGACGCCGTCGATGCACGCGGGGCCACCGAGCACGCACGACGGCACGGCCGGCAAGCTGGCGGTGGGGGCCTTGGTGAGGCAGTTGATCTCGTCCCGCGCGGCCGTGCGCTTGCCGAACCAGACCTCGGGGACGCACTCGCGGCGATCGCCCTGATCCGCGAACCCATCGCAATCGTGATCGCCGGGCGACACGATGAACCCGGAGAGCGATGCCGGCTGAAAGTACGTGTTCTGCACGAACACGCAGCTGTCGTCGCGCGCTCGCGCCGAAGCTGGCCCCCACAGCGCGAGCCCGTTGTAGCCGTTGGGCTTGATCGCAGGATCGGTGATCGCGTTGAGCCCGATCGAGTAGACCTTGAGGTGCGCCTTGCCGAGCTCCGGACCTAGCAGCGCGGCCGAGGACGTCGGCGTGCCGTTCACGTCGTAGCCAACGGCGACCACCACCGAGAACGCGGTGAGGTCTCCTCCTGGGCGGAACACGAACCGTGCGGGACCGTCACCGTACGGGGTGCTGTCATCTGCGTTTGCCGGATCGCGATCCCAACGCATCGCGCCGGGGAACCTCCGGGTTCCAGGTGCCGGAGCGATCGCGCCGGTGGCGCCCGCACCGACTCCGATGAACAGCTTCACGGTGTGCGGCGTGGGCGTGCCCGGATCCGCGGACGCGAACACCACGATCTCCATCCCGGCGCTGTCGCATGCACTCGCGAGGGCCGCCACCAGCGCGATGAGGATCTGCGATCGCATGAGCACCACGATAACTCGTTATCGAAGTGCACGGGCAACGGACTGAAAACTCGCCCGAAGATCCGCGCCCCTCGACGATCAGTTCATGGCTTCTCGTTCTGTTGCCGCGAGCCGAGGAGCTCGTCGGTCTCCTGTCAGTTCTCCGGATCTGGTCGCAGCTCCGGTCGTCAAGTGGGTCGGCGGCAAGAGCCGACTGATGCCCGAGCTGCTCGCCCGGATGCCCGAGAAGATCGGCCGCTACTTCGAACCGTTCGCGGGCGGCGCGGCGCTGTTCTTCCGCACCGCGCCCAGGCGCGCCGTGCTGTCGGACTGCAATGCCGATCTGATCGCGCTCTACACCGCGATCCAGACCGACGTCACCTCGGTGATCCGCCGGCTGCAGCATCATCGCGAGGCGCACGACGAGCGCCACTACTACGCGACGCGCGAGAGCTGGAACCAGAACCACAACACGTGGAGCAACGCCGAGCGCGCGGCGACCTTCATCTACCTGAACAAGACCTGCTTCAACGGCCTGTGGCGGGTGAACCGCTCCGGCGACTTCAACGTGCCGATCGGTCGCTACATCGATCCGCCGATCTGCGTGCCGGATGGACTCCGTGCGGCCCAGGCGGTGCTCGCACGCGCCGAGATCCGCTGCGGCGACTACGCGAGCGCGGTCTCGGACGCCGCGAAGGGCGACTTTCTCTACTTCGACCCGCCCTACGATCCGGTGACGCCGACCGCGAACTTCACGAGCTACTCGGCTGTAGGATTCGGATCGGACGATCAGCGCGCGCTCGCCGAGACGGCACGCAAGCTGGTCGCGCGCGGGTGCCGCGTGATGCTGTCGAACAGCGACACGCCGTTCATCCGTTCGATCTACAAGGGCTTCACGATCGATCGCGTCAAGTGCGCGCGCGCGATCAACTCGAACGCCGCCAAGCGAGGCGACGTCGACGAGGTGATCGTGACAGCGGGCTACTAGGAGCTACGAGAGCGCGCCGGCGGCGGCGTACTTCTGCGTGGTCGGGTCGTAATCGATCAGCGTCCCGACGACGCCTGCCGACTTCGCGATCCGCACGATGTCCTCGCGGTTGCCGCGAACGACCATGCGAGGCTCTGCGCCTGCGAGGTCCTGCGCCGCGACGAACTGCCGTGCGGTCACGACGTTCTTGAACGCCAGCAGGTAGGTTTGCTTGTCGCCCGCGCGGGCCATCACCGGCACGCGGCCGTCGCTATCCTGGGTGGACAGCTCACCTTCGTTCTGCACCAGCAAGACCCACAGGCCTCCGAGAGCGGGCGCTTCGGTCATCGTTTGCATCATTCGTTGAACGTCTCTCCTGCTCCGGAATTGAAGGAGCGGGGGATAGATGCTGGATTTCGTTCGATCTGTCAAGGATGATTGTAACGGGGGCGACGGTCTGACGTATGGTGTGCGCGATGGTGCAGACCCGCCTTCACCTGCCCGTTCTGGTCGCGGGCCGGGTCGCGCCTGCCGACCAGGTGCCGGCGGATCCGCTGGTGGATCTGTTTGCCCGGCGGATCCGCTACCTACGCGTTTCGGTTACCGATCGCTGCAATTATCGCTGCTCGTACTGCATGCCCGAAGCTCTCGGGGATCAGCTGACGTTCGCGAGCAAGTCCGCCGTCTTGACCTTCGAAGAGCTCGAGCAAGTGATCTCGGTGTTCGCCCGGGCCGGGGTCCGCAAGGTCCGGCTGACCGGTGGCGAGCCCACGGTCCGCAAGGGGATCGTCGACCTGGTCGGCCGGATCCGCCGGATCGAGGGCATCGAGCAGGTCGTGATGACCACCAATGGCCACCTGCTCGGCGAGCTCGCCGCGCCGCTGTCCGCCGCCGGGCTGTCCGCGGTCAATGTCTCGGTCGACACGCTCGACCCTGTGCAGTTCACCACGCTCACTGGCCGCGGCGATCTGTCGCGGGTGCTCGCCGGGATCGACGCGGCGGTGGCCGCGGGCCTGCGGGTCAAGACCAACGCGGTCGCCCTGCGCGGCATCAACGAGGGCGAGCTGGTCGGGCTGTGCGAGGACGCCTGGGATCGCGGGGCGGTGCCCCGGTTCATCGAGCACATGCCGATGTCGGATGGCCAGCTCTACGCCACCGAGGCCGAGCTGTCGTCCCAGGAGATCCGCTCCCGGCTCGAGGCCTCGCTCGGCCCGCTGGTCGCGCGGGAGCGTCCGGGGGCGGACCCGGGCCCCGCGCGCTACTGGACGGTCGGCACCACCGGCCGCGAGGTCGGGATCATCTCGGCGATGACCGACCACTTCTGCGACGACTGCAACCGGCTGCGGCTGACCGCCACCGGCGACCTACATGCCTGCCTGGGCCATGATGACGCGGTCAACCTGCGCGACGTCGTCCGCGCGGGTGGCACGGACGACGATTTGATCAAGGCGATCGCGGGTGCAGTCACCGGCAAGCGGGCTGGGCACGTGTTCGAGCGCACCGGCGGCGGCGCTCCGAGAACGCACATGATCGGTATCGGCGGCTGATCGTCGCGGGCGGCCAACGTGCGGAGATCAGTGGGAACCTGACTCCAATGGATCCGCCGGAATGCACGTGATGCGTGCTACGGTTGCCAGGTTCACCGGCCAGATTCGCGAACCCCACGGAGCGCCGTCGGCCGCCGGAGGAATTATGCAGAACCAGAACAGCACCATCGCGAAGCTCGCCTTGACCGCCGCCGTCCTGGTTGCCAGCGTGGCGTTCTTCGCCAAGTCGGCCTCGACGAGCACGCAGCACTACCAGATGGTGGATCAGCTGCTGGCGTCGGACATGTCGCGGCTGGGAGACTCCCAGATGAAGGTCCACGGCTGGGTGGTGGCCGGCACGATCAAGGAAAAGATCGTCAACCAGGAGACGATTCGGACGTTCGTCCTCCATAAGGACGGCAAGAAGATCCGCGTGTTCTCGCGCGGCCCCAAACCCGACACGTTCAAAGATCAATCCGAGGTCGTCGCGACCGGCACGGTGGTGCCCGCATCGCAGATGGCCGGGATGGCCGCCTCGCTGGACACCAACATCGAATCGGATATGGGCTACGTCGTCGATGCGACGGAGCTGATGGCCAAGTGTCCGTCCAAGTACGAGGGCGCGCAGGCGAACAAGAAGCTCGACGAAGATCCAAAGTTCAAGTGAGGAGATCGTCGTGAACGACTCGGCACCATTCTCACCGATCGCGCTGGTGGGCACGATCGCGCTGCTCGCTGCCTATCTCGTCGCCGCCTGGTGCGTCGCCGCCGGCATCGCGGGCAACGCGCGCAAGAGTCGCCGCCTGGTCCAGTCCTCGGTCTACGGACTGTACGGGTTCGGCGCGCTGATCGTCCTCGCCTCGGCGTTGATGATCTATGCGTTCGTCACCCACGACTTCTCGATCAAGTACGTCGCGCACACCAGCGATGTCGCGATGCCAACGGTCTACAAGATCACCTCGTTCTGGGGCGGGCTCGATGGCTCGCTGCTGTTCTGGGTGCTGGTGCTGTCGCTGTTCTCGACGGTCGCCGTGGCGTTCAACGTGAAGCGCCACCGCGACATGATCGGCTACGTCGTCGCGACGATCATGGTCGTGCAGGTGTTCTTCATCTCGCTCCTGATCTTCACGAAGAACCCGTTCGCCACTTCGCTCACCGAAGCCCCGGTCGACGGCCAGGGCCTGAACCCGCTGCTGCAGAACTACTGGATGGTGATCCATCCGCCGTCGCTCTACATCGGCTTCGTCGCTGCCACGATCCCGTTCTCGTTCGGCATCGGCGCGCTCGCGTCGGGTCGGCTCGATGATATGTGGATCGGCTCGGTCCGCACCTGGATGCTGATCTGCTTCGGGTTCCTCAGCCTCGGCCTCATCCTCGGCGGCCGCTGGGCCTACGAGGAGCTGGGGTGGGGAGGCTACTGGGCGTGGGACCCGGTCGAGAACGCCGGCCTGATGCCGTGGTTCACCGCCACCGCGTTCCTCCACTCCGCGATCATTCAGGAACAGCGCGGCATGATGAAGCGCTGGAATCTCGTGCTCGTCTGCATGACATTCTTCCTCACGATCTTCGGCACGTTCATGACGCGATCGGGCGCCGTGCAGTCGGTGCACGCGTTCGGCGAGGACAACGTGCTCGCGCTGCAGTTCATCGTGTTCCTCGCGGTGATCGGCATCGTCTCGGTCGGCCTCATCGTGTTCCGCTCGAACAAGCTGTCGACCAAGAGCGAGTTCGAGTCGTTCTACTCGCGCGAGTTCGCGTTCCTGCTCAACAACTGGATCCTGCTCGGCTGCGCATTCTTCGTCCTGTTCGCGACGATGTTCCCGACCATCTCCGAGGCGCTCGATGGCTCGCGGGTGTCAGTGGGCATCTCGTTCTTCAACAAGTGGATGACGCCGCTCGGCCTCGTGCTGCTGTTCCTCGCCGGTGCGGCACCGCTGCTCGCCTGGCGCAGGACCACCCGCGAGCGGCTGTGGCAGCAGTTCGTGATCCCGTTGTCGCTCGCCGCCGCGACGATCGTCACCCTGATCGTCGCGTTCCCGAACGTCACCACCAAGACCGCGATCTTCGCGGACAACGTCGCGCTGCCGATCTCGCTCGTCAACTTCGGTCTCGTCGCCTTCGTGTTCGGTTCGATCGCGCAGGAGTTCATCCGCGGTGCGATGGTCCGCCGTCGCCAGACCGGCTCCGATCCGTTCACCTCGATGGTCGGGCTCGTGCTCTCGAAGCGGCGCAAGTACGGCGGTTACATCGTCCACCTCGGCATGGCCGTGCTGTTCGTCGGGTTCGCCGGCAAGGCGTACGACCGGATGGTCGACCGCACGATCGAGATCCCCGCGGCGATCGACAAGACCACGCCGTTCGAGGCCGATGGCACCGCGGCGGTGCTGCCGCCCAACTCGAAGAGCGCTTTCGCGTTCGGCTCGTACGTGTTCCTCTACGAGCGGCTGATCAGCACCTCGGATGACCACAAGGACGCGGTCACCGCGCAGGTCAGCATCTGGAAGGACGGCGAGAGCCTCGGCGTCGTGTATCCCGGCAAGTGGGACTATCACCGCGGCGAGGAGGCGACCACCGAGGTCGCGATCCGCGTGCGCGCGAGCGAGGACGTCTACGTGGTCCTCACCGGCTACGATCTCGATACGCAGCTCGCGAACTTCCGGGTGTTCATCAACCCGCTGATCAGCTGGGTGTGGATCGGCTTCCTGGTCCTCGCGTTCGGCACGCTGGTCTGTCTGATCCCGCAGGGCGTCGTCGACCGGTTGAGCATGCGGCCCAGGAGCAAGGTCGGCAGGATCGCCGACGTCGGGATCCTCGCCGTGCTGCTGTTCGGGTTGGTCGCCGGGCTCACGACCCAGGCCCACGCGCAGGGCGCCGAGCACGTGACCGCCGGCGGCGGCATGGGCGCGGATGGCATCGGCTGGGCGGCCAAGAACCGCCCTGACACCGGCACCTCCGAGAAGGCGATGAAGGAGCTGCTCTGCGTGTGCGGCTGCCCGCGCGAGAGCGTCTTCGATTGCAAGTGCAAGGCGGCCTCGGACCTGCGAGGTCAGGTCATGGCGTTCATCAACGAGCGCGATGCGAGCGGCAATCCGAAGTTCGATCTCAACAGCGCCGCGGGCCGCACCAAGGCGTACGACGCGGTGCTGACCGAGTTCGTCAGCCAGTACGGCGGTGAGCAGGTGCTCGCCACGCCACGCAGCAAGTTCTCATGGCTGTTGCCCTCGCTCGCGATGGTCGGCGGGCTGGGGCTGATCTTCGTCGTCGGTCGCCGGATGGTCGGCCGCGGCAAGGCAAACACCAAGCTGGCCGTTGCATCCAAGCCCACCGAGGAAGACGAGTACGCGGACAAGCTCGATGACGAGCTCGCGGGCGTCGACTGAGCCATGGGGCTGTTCGGCAAGATCCTCGGTGCGGCCGCGGCGGATGCCGTGGACCAGCTCGCCCATCAGGAGCCACTCGCGCCGCCCGATCCGCTGCGCTGGGTCAAGCGGATCGCCGCGCTCGCGATCCTGCTGATCGGCTGGCTGTTCATCCTGTGGACCTACCGGTTCCACCTCACGGCGCCCGCCGTGTTCGTGTGCATCGGGTTTTTCGCGATCGAGATCGCGATCTACAACCTGTTCCGCACCGGCGCGCAGGCGGTGGCCGACGAGGACGAGAACGACTCGACCTGGGGTCGCCCGCTCGGCGCCAAGGGCGAGCTCGAGCGCGAGAAGAAGACGCTGCTGAAGGCGATCAAAGAGGCGGAGTTCGATCGCGAGATGGGTAAACTCTCGAAGGCCGATGCCGACGAGATGATCGGCCTGTATCGCGCGCGCGCGATCGAGGTGATCAAGGAGCTCGACAAGCTCGGCGGTCACGCGGGCACCGTCCGCGAGCAGATCGAGCGCGAGGTCAAGGCGCGGCTCGAGGTCGAAGCGCGAACCAAGAAGCCAGTCGAGAAGGCGGTCAAGCAGCAGGACAAGAAGCCCGGCAAGGACAAGAAGCCCGCCGCCGCAGCGCCGGCATCGACCGAGGCACCTGTCGCGACCACGGACACCAAGACCACGGCGCCTCCCGAGGGCGTGCCTGCAGATGTGGTCGTGCATGCAGATGTGGTCGCGCCTGCAGAGGTGGACGTGCCGGTGGACGTGCCGGTGGACGTCAACGTGATCGAGCAGCCCGCAGCGAAAGAGGCTTCCCAGTGAATCGCTTCGTCTCGATCGTTGCCACTGTCCTCGCGCTCGCCACCGCGGGTGTCGCCGTCCACGATCGTGCTGCGTTCGCGCAGCCCGCGATGGCGCTCGGCCATCCGTTGCCCGACGGGAACCTGGCTGCGGGCACGATCTCGGTGCGCGTGATCGCGGGCCCCGGCGTCCCGGTGACCGGGGTCGAGGTCACGCTCAAGGTCAACAACGAGCCGCGCACGGCGCGCACCGATGCAGCGGGCCGCGCCACGTTCGCCGGTCTACCGGCGGGCGCCACCGTGCAGGCACAGGTCGCCGATGCGGACGGCAAGCCGATCAGCTCCGATGCGTTCCCGGTCCCCGACGAAGGGGGCGCGCGCGTGATGCTGTCGACCAAGCCGATGGGCGGCGGCGGCGCCGTGCAGGCCGCGGAGGCGGGTGGCGAGGCTGGCTCGATGGGCGGCGGTGCGGGCATGCCGGAAGCGCGGGCGATGAGCGGTCAGCCACGCCCCGAGCGCACCGATCCGCCGGGCACCTACACCGTGCGCGTGACCTACAACGATCTCAAGCTCACCGCGGGCAAGCTCGCCGATCCGAATCCGCCGGTCGGAGCTCCGGTCTCGCTCGTCGCCTATGGCGCTGATGACTCGATCACGGTCGTGACCAAGAACACGGCCGCCGATGGCCACGTCACGTTCGAGAAGCTCGATCAGACCGGCGGCACCGCGTACTTCGCGATGACCACGCTGCCGCGCGGCACCGGGACCGATCGCCTGATCGCGGTGCCCGCGGTGCTCGACGCCCAGACCGGCGTGCGTTGCGTGCTGTCGAGCGAGAAGCGCGATTCGACGTCGCCGCCGATCGATGACTACACGAAGCTCGTTCCACAGGACCTGACCCAGACGCCCGCGGGCAAGGTCCGGGTCACGCTCGATGGCGTTCCGGTCGATGCGTCGGCGCGGGTCGTGCTTTACGACGCCTCGACTCGCAAGCCGATCGGCACCCAGGAGCCCCACGAGGGCGCGCCGGATCCGTCCCAGGTGCGCGCGCAGGCCGACTTCAACCCGGTGAAAACCCTGCCGCCCGGTACGTTCGACGTCGAGGTCAAAGGTGGTCCGGGCTCGGCGACCAACCCGCAACCGGGAGTCACCGTCCAGCTCGCCGACGAGAAGGATGTGCCGATCGCGAACGCGACGGGCATTACGGGGATCGACGGCAAGGTGCGGATCACCACCACGCCGGCGACCGGCGTCAAGGCCGTGCTCGTCATCAACGGCAAGCAGATGGGCTCCGCACCCGTGGACCTCACGGTGACCGGCGGCAAGCTCGACGTGACCGCGAACTGGGCCGCGCGCGGCAAGCCCGAGGCCGTGTTCGACGTCGCACCGCGCCCGGGCCTCGTGCTCTACGCCGAGACCACGATGAGCAAGCAGGTGTTCCGCTCGCTGCCGTTCCAGCTCGCGCCGGAAGCCGGCACGCATGCCTCGGTCTACATCTACCCGCGCACGCTGTTCACCTTCAGCGTGCACTCGTTCATCGAGGATCAGCTGCTCGCGGTGCAGGGCACGTTCGAGGTGACCAACTACTCGTGGGCGCCGTACCGCGAGAGCCCGGATGGCCTCCTGATCAAGCTGCCCGCTCATCACAAGGGCGCGATCGTCGCGGCCCAGGACCAGGGCGATGTTTCGGTATCGCAGGGTGAGGGCTTCCGGCTGCTCCGCCCGATCCCGCCCGGCGGTCGGAAGTTCCGCGCCGGCTTCTCGCTCCCCGTCGAGGACGGCACGGTCAAGTGGACGTTCGACCTGCCGATCGGCACCTGGCAGAGCAACATGGAGATCCGGCAGAGCGAGGGCATGAAGGTCACGCTGCCGCCGGGGACGACCGGAGAGACGCGGACTGCCTCCACGGGCGAGCCGTGGTTTGTCGTCGATAACTTCACGATCGAGCGCGGTCAGTCGATGTCGATGACGATCACCGGGCTGCCCGCGGAGCCGGCGTGGAAGCTCTGGGTCCCGCGGTTCGTCGGCGTGCTGGTCGTCGCGCTGCTACTCGGCGGCGTGACGCTCGCGCTGCTCCGGGCGCCGACCGCGCCCAAGGCCGACCACGAGGCGCGTCGCGCCAAGCTCCTCGAGGAGCTGGTCGCGCTCGATCGCGATGGCAAGCAGGACACCCGCCGTCGCGCGCAGATCGTCGACGAGCTCGAGCGGCTGTGGGGCGCGTAGGCTGGCGATGGCTGCGCTCGACAAGGTCGAGATCAAGAAGCTCACGAAGCGGTACGGCACGGAGCGGGCGCTCGGCGGCGTCAGCCTCGAGCTGACCTCGGGCTCGATGTGCGCGCTGCTCGGCCACAACGGCGCGGGCAAGACCACGCTGCTCGGCATCGTCTCGACGCTGGTCCGCGCCGACGACGGCTCGGTCACCTATCGCGCGAACGGCAGCGAGATCAAGGGTGAGGCGGTGCGGCGCCAGATCGGGATGCTCGCGCACGCGTCGCTCTGCTACGGCGAGCTGACGGCGGTCGAGAACCTCGCGCTGACGGCCGGGCTCTACGAGGTCGATGGCAGCGCCAGCGTGATCGCGGCGGTGCTCGATCGCGTGGGGCTCGAACCGCGCGCGCGCGATCGCGCGGCTCGCACCTACTCGCGCGGCATGCTGCAGCGGCTGGCACTGGCGCGCGCGCTGCTCACCAACCCGTCGCTGCTGCTGCTCGACGAGCCGTTCACCGGCCTCGACCGCGGCGGCGCGCTGTCACTCGGTGAACAGCTCGGGATCCTGCGCGATGCCGGCGCGATCGTCGTGGTGGTCACTCACGACCTCGAGGCGATCGCGGACCGCACCGACCACGTCGCGATCCTGCGCCGCGGCCAGCTGGTGTTCGAGGAGCGCGGCGCCTACTCGTACGATCAGCTCAAGGACGTCTACCACCGTCACGCGAACTAGGCGACGATCATCATGACCGTGTTTCGACACGCTGCCCGGGTGGCCTGGAAGGATCTGCGCATCGAGCTGCGCAGCCGCGAGATCGTCTACACGATGACGTTCTTCGGAGCGCTGATCGTCGTCGTCTACTCGTTCGCGTTCCCGGTCAAGCCCGAGCTCGTGCGCGCGGCCGTGCCGGGCATGCTGTGGGTGGCGATCGCATTCGCGGGCACCGTGGGCCTCGGCCGGGCGTTCGATCGGGAGCGCGAGAACGACACCATGCGCGCTCTCCTGCTCGCCCCGATCCCTCGGCTCAGCGTATTCCTCGGCAAGGCGATCTCGATCGCGCTGCTGGTGTTCGCGGTGGCCCTGGTGTGCACGCCGATGCTGGCGCTCCTGCTCGATGCGCCGCTGTTCGCGATGCCCGGCCCGCTGCTGCTCGTCCTCGTGCTCGGCGCGATCGGGTTCGCCAACGTCGGCTCGGTGTTCGCCGCGACGCTCCTGAAGGTGCGCTCTCGCGACGTCCTGCTCCCGGTGATCCTGTATCCCATCCTGATCCCGCTGTTCGTGGCAGGGACCAGCGCCACCGAGGCGATGATCGCGACCCGGCCGGATCTCGACAAGCTCTGGTACTGGATCGGCTTCCTCGGAATCTACGATGCGGTGTTCCTGGTACTGTCCCTGTGGATCTTCGAGGCCCTGGTGATCGAATGAGCAACAAAGCCGTCCCGGTGCTCGCCACGCTCGCGGCGGTGGGCTTCGTGATCACGATCTGGCTGGTCTTCAACTACGCGCCGATGGTCGAGGACCCGGTGCTGATGTTCAACCAGAAGATCTTCTACTACCACGTGGCCCACGCGTTCATGCTGTTCCTCGCCACGGCGGTGTGCGGTGTCAGCTCGGTCGTGTTCTTGAAGACGCGCAAGCCGAAGTGGGATGACCTCGCGCTCGCGAGCGCGGAGGTCGCGACCATCTTCGGTGCGGTCGTGCTGATCACCGGCATGATCTGGGCGAAGGCGGCGTGGGATGTGTGGTGGACCTGGGAGAAGCGGCTGACGATGTCGCTGCTGCTGTGGCTGGTGCTCGTCGGTTACGTGCTGGTTCGCCGGTTTGCGGGCGCCAGCGCGGATCGGCTCGCCGCCGGCCTCGCGGCGTTCGGCACGCTCGGCATCCCGTTCATCTACTTCATGGTCGATGCGAGCGATCATCATCCCAAGGCCGGTGCCGGCGGCGTGGCCGCGACCTTGCCGCCGGAGATGAAGCTCGTGTTCTGGCTCAGCGTGCTGACGTTCCTGCTGTGGTGCACCGCGCTCGTGATGAGCCGGGTGCAGAGTGCGCGCGCCGAGCGCGAGCTCCGGGAGATTCGAGAGAAGGGCCTCGACGCGGGGCTGTTCACGTGAGGAGTCCGATGCGCAGCCTGATGAGCCTGATGATCGTGATCGCGTTCGTTCTCGCACCGCAGCTCGCCGCGGCGCAGACCCCTGCGGCCCCTACCACCGAGCAGCTCCGCAAGACCTGCGCGGATGCGATGAACGCCGATCCGTCGTTCACCGACACGATCGTGTCGACGATCAACGAACAGACGGTGAAGCAGCATCGCGATGCGGCGATGGCGATCGCGAAGAACGAGAAGCACGTGCTGCTCGCGTACGCCGCGATGTGGCTGGTCGCCGCGGGCTTCCTGATGTTCATGTGGCGTCGCCAGCAAGGCCTCAAGTCCGAGATCGCCCAGCTCCGGAGTGACCTCGAGGCGGCGGCGGCGAAGTGACGTCCGGCCACGTCCTGTTCATCCCCGGCATGCTGATGATCGGGATGTTCCTCGGCTTCATTCTCGGCGCCCGCGCCGCGCGAAATCAGTTCGATCTGCAGGCTCGCCGGGATGCCGAGCGCGAGGCCGCGCGGGCTGCGCGGGCCGCCCGAAAGTCCGAGAAGCCGTCCGAGAACTCCCCGGGCTGACATGTAGTCAGGTAGTGCGCGTTACAACAACGACGCTGCTCACATGTAGGCAAGTCGCCGGTAGTCGCAGACGTGTCGCATTCAATCGTTGCAGCGATCTCGTCCGGTCTCTTACGATATTTCTGTGATCGAACGGCTAGGACGATACGTCGTGCTCAAGCACATCGCGTCGGGCGGAATGGCCGATGTGCTGCTCGCGCGCACCGATGGTATCGAGGGCTTCGAGCGCCACGTGGTGCTCAAGCGAATTCGGCTGGAGCATGCGCGGGACCAACGGTTCATCGACATGTTCCTCGATGAAGCGCGGCTCGCTGCGAACCTGCACCACCAGAACGTCGTGCAGGTGCACGACATCGGAGAAGCTGGGGGCGAGTACTTCTTCGCGATGGAGTATCTCCACGGCGAGGACGTGCGCTCGATGCTGTCGAAGGTCGCCAAGGCCAAGACGCATATGCCGCTCGGCCACGTCGTCAACATCGTGGCATCGGCCGCCGCCGGTCTGCACTACGCGCACGAGCGCCGCGGCCCCGACAAGAAGCCACTGAACATCGTGCATCGCGATGTGTCGCCGGCGAACATCATCGTCGGCTACGACGGCTCGGTGAAGATCGTCGACTTCGGGATCGCGAAGGCCGCGATGCGTCAGGTCGAGACCCAGGCCGGCAGCCTCAAGGGCAAGGTCTCGTACATGTCTCCCGAGCACTGCAAGGGTGGTGCGATCGATCGGCGTAGCGATGTCTACGCGCTCGGCGTGGTGCTCTACGAGCTGGCGACGACGACGCGGCTGTTCAAGGGTGAGAGCGACTATCTCGTCATGGACGCGATCTGCAACGGCAAGATTCCACTGCCGCGCGTGCGCCGATCGGATCTGCCGAACGAACTCGCGATGATCATCATGACCGCGCTGGCGACCGAACCGGAACGTCGCTATCAGACCGCGGAGGAGATGAGGCAGGCGCTCGAGCAGTTCGCGATCAAGCAGCAGCTCACCGCGAACGCAGGCGCGCTCGCGACGTACCTCGTGAAGCAGTTCGGCGAGCGTCCCGAGCCGTGGCTCGATCTCGAGGCGTCGGATCGCAAGAGCACGGGATCGATCCCGGCGGTCGCCAGCGCCGGCCTCGGTCGCAGCTGGACCGAGCTCCCGGTGGCCCTCGACTCGATGGATCCCGGAACCAGCGAGCAGAAGACGATCACCGGCAGCAAGGCGAGGCGCCGGGGCGCTGCGTCGCTCAGTCAGCTGGTGATCGGGGCCACCACCAAGGACCGCGTCGAAGATCGCAGCAGCTCGCGGATGGCGTGGGAGCACGAGGGGACTCTGCCGGCGCCTGCGACGGTGCCGCCGCGCTTCAACGTCCGGACCATCGCGATGGTCGCGGTCTCCGTGCTCCTGCTCGGCATCCTCGGTGTGTGGAAGCTCGCCGACGGCAAGGGAGATGACACCAGGACCGCCGCCGCGTCCCCGACGACGCCTGACCAGTCGGCGGTGATGCCGCCGACCGCGCCACCCGTACCGGCCACACCGGAGGTGACCGAGAAGACGGTCGCTCGTCCCGATCCCGCGACGCCCGCGGTGGTTGCCACGCCGGCGATCGTCGCGGCCACGCCTGCACCGATGAAGATCGTTGCGCCGAAGGTCCCGGCGCCGAAGCCAGCGCCGGGCAAGCCAGCTATGGCGAAGATCGCGGCGAAGCCCGAGCCGGCCAAGCCCGAGGTCATGAAGCCCGTCGTCGAGGCGGCGATCGTCGCGGCCAAGCCGGTCGAGCCGCTGCCGCCGGTCGTCGTGCCGCCGCCCGCGCCGGTGGCTCCGCCGGTTCCGATCGCCGCGCCGGTGGTCGAGCCGCAGGTCTCGCGGCTCTCGCAGGCGAGCATCGCCGGTGTCGCGTCACAGCACCGCCGGGAATTGTCCAAGTGCGAGGGCACCGAACAACTGCACGGCGAGATCTCGGTCAGCTTCGCGGTCAACGCCGCGGGCCGCGTGGTGAAGAGCCAGCTGTCCTCGACGCTGAAGAACCCCAAGGTCAGCGGCTGCATCCTGCGCACGCTGCAGACCTGGCAGTTCCCGAAACCGGCGAGCGGCACCGCTGATGGGAACTACACGATGTCGTATCAGTGACCGGCTAAGAGCCGCGTAGCCGAGCCGCGAGCTCGGCGGGTGTACGCAGCCGCAGCGCGGGATCCTTGTGGAGCGCAGCCTGCACCACGGCATCGAGCGTGCGGTCGGCGAGCGGCGGGGCAGCTGCCTCGACGACGGCCGCCATCGATAACCACGATGGACCGCGATGGAACAACCGCGTGCCGGCGACCAGCTCCCACAGCACGATGCCGAGCGCGAACACATCGGTCGCCTCGGTCCAAGGTTCGCCGCGCACCTGTTCGGGCGCCATGTACGCGTGCGTGCCGCGCACCGCGCCGGCAAGGCTGATCGCACGCGCGATCCCGAGATCGATCAACGTGACGTGATCGGTATCATCGACGATTAGATTGCTCGGGTTGAGGTCGCCGTGGACCCAGCCGTGCGCGTGGAGGTGCGAGACCGCGCGGCACGTAGCCTCGACGATCGCGAGCGTGCGCGCGCGAGGCAGCGTCACCTTCGCGGGAGCCGGATCGGCGCGGGTCACCGGTGGGGTGAGGAGCCGGCGCAGATCCTCGCCGGGCGCGAGCTCCATCGCGACGTACGGCCGGCCGTCGACCTCACCTGCGTCCATGGCATGGACCACATTCGGATGACGGGGCAGGGTCGTCGCTAGCCGCTGCTCGAGCGTGAACTGGGCGAGTCCTTCGTCGTTGCGCGCGAGGTGCGTGTGTAACCGCTTCAGTGCGACCGGCTCCCCGCCGCCGCGCCGCGCGCGCCAGATCTCACCGAGGCCGCCGACGGCGATCAGTGCTTCGAGTTGCCACGGCCCGAACCGCTCCATTCCTCGTCAGGGTAGCCCGGAAATCCGGGACCGGATGCTAGAGTCGCCATCGCCATGGACCTGAGCTACTCCGAAGAACAGAACGCTCTCGCCACCACCGCTCGCGAGTTCACGCGCAAGGAGATCATCCCCCGCGCGGCGCACTTCGACGAGACCGGCGAGTTCCCCCGGGAGATCTTGAAGAGGGCCTGGGAGACCGGGCTGATGAACATCGAGATCCCCGAGGCATACGGTGGGCTCGGTGGCAGCTGCCTCGACGACTGCCTGGTCCAGGAGGAGATCTCGTTTGGCTGCTCGGGCATCAACACGTCGATGGCCGCCAACTCGCTCGGCGCGACGCCGCTGCTGGTCGCCGGTACCGACGAGCAGAAGCGGGAGTACCTGTCGCGGCTGACCAGCGAGCTCGAGTTCTGCGCGTACTGCTGCTCGGAGCCCGATGCGGGCTCCGATGTCGCCGGCATGCGCACGCGGGTGACCCGGCACGGTGACGACTACGTGCTGAACGGTCAGAAGCGCTGGATCACCAACGGCGGCGTCGCCGGGTTCTACACCGTGTTCGCGACGTTCGATCCGGCGATGAAGCACAAGGGCATCGCCTGCTTCGTCGTCGATGCGAACAATCCGGGCGTCAAGGCAGGGCGCAAGGAGAACAAGATGGGGCAGCGCGCCTCGAACACCACCGACGTGATCTTCGAGGACTGCAAGCTCCCGAAGAGCGCGCTGGTCGGCACCGAAGACAGCGGGTTCAAGGTCGCGATGAAGACGTTCGATCGCAGCCGCCCGTGGATCGCGGCCACCGCTGCCGGGGTGATCCGGCGTTCGCTCGAGGAGAGCCGCGCGTACTCGCTCGAGCGCAAGACGTTCGGCGTGCCGATCGCACAGCACCAGGCGATCCAGTTCATTCTCGCCGAGATGGCGATCTCGTACGAAGCGACGCGGCTGCTCACCCACAAGGCCGCGTGGCAGGTCGACAAGGGCGATCTCTCGGCGATCACCAGCGCGTACGCGAAGGCGTACGGTGCCGATGCCGCGATGCGCGCCGCCACCGATGCCGTGCAGGTGTTCGGCGGCTACGGCTACACCAAGGAGTATCCGGTCGAGAAGCTGATGCGCGATGCCAAGCTCCTCCAGATCTACGAGGGCACGTCCCAGATCCAGCGGGTCGTGATCGCGCGCAACGTGCTCGGCGGCAAGTGAGCGATGGCGACCTGTAAGGGCTGCAAGCAAGACGTCGACAAGCTGGTGCCCTTGAAGCTCGCGGGCAAGGTCAAGAAGCTGTGCGAGGACTGCTCCGACCGTGCGCGTGAGGAAGGCGAGATCGCCGAAGCCAGCGAGACCGTGATGCAGGGGATGATGGGCTTCAAGGGCCGTCGCTGACGCCGTGTCATAGGGGGCTGGCAGGCTGCTCGCCGTGCTGCCCGATCTGCTCGAGAACCGTCCCGCTGTCGAACCGCTGCCGTCGGGCCCCGAGGGGATTTATCCGCTGGCGCACGGCTCGGGTCCCACGAGTCAGCGCGCCGCGGCCCCCGAGGTCAGGTCTGACCGCGCGCTCGAGGGCGGGTGGGGCAACATCTTCATCGGCATCGCGGGGATGATCGGAGCGGGCAAGTCGACGCTCGCGAAGGCGCTCGGCGAGCACCTCGGCATCGATACGTATTACGAGCCGGTCGCCGATAACGAGTACCTGGAGGACTTCTACCGGGACACCGCGCGCCACTCGTTCGCGATGCAGGTCTACCTGTTGAACCGCCGGTTCCAGCAGCACCAGGAGATCATCTGGCGCGGGCGCTCGGCGGTCCAGGATCGCACGATCTACGAGGATTCGATCTTCGCGAAGATGCTCGCGAAGACCGGGCTGATGGACGAGCGCGACTACAAGACGTACGTCCAGCTGTTCCGCAACATGAGCAACTTCATGTGCAAGCCGAGCGTGATCGTGTTCCTCGATGTCTCTCCCGAGGCGAGCGCCGAGCGGATCCGCCTGCGCAGCCGCGGCGTCGAGTCAAACATCGAGCTCGGCTACCTGCAGGCGCTCCACGATGGCTACGAGGAGTTCGTCGCCAACATCTCCAAGGTGATCCCGGTGATCCGGATCGACTACGAGCGGTTCTCCACCGCCGAGGAGATGGCGGACGTGATCAAGCGCGAATACCTCGACGCGTCGTTCCTGCGAAGGGTCACGACGTTCGACCCGACGCGGTAGAGTTCCGGCGTGCTCCCGCAGCGATGGCCGCACGTGCGGGCCCAAGCGATCGCACTGGTGATCGCGATCGGCCTGGTCGACGGCTGTCCGCTCCCCAGCCCCGCGTACGTGCGGCCGTGGCAGCAGGGGGTTGTGGACGTGCTGCGGCCGCTCCAGCGCGCCGTGCTGAGACCGTTCGGCTGGGTGCAGCGCGTGTTCTACGTGACCCAGCGCTGGGCACTGTTCCAGTCCGCCGAGCGCGACCGCTACCGACTGGAGGTCCAGGGTCGGATCGGCAGCAGCTGGCTGCTGATCACGCGTGTCGCCGATCCGGATCACGACGAGTACAGCTCGCTGCTGCTCGACGAGCGGATCCGCGGCGCGTGGAATCCCACCGATCGCGCGATGGTCCAGTACGGCTTGTTCTCGCAGTGGTTCCTCGGCCGCGTGCTCGAGGATCATCCCGAGCTCGACGCGGCACGGATCTGGTTCGAGCGGATCGCGATCGAGCGCGGTGAGGCGCACAGCACCGGCAAGTACGTGATGCCGATCGAGCGCGAGCGGGGCCGGCGATGACCCGGCTGTGGACGGCCTGGGTGGCGCTGTGGGATCGCCGCGAATCGCCGATGGCGCTCGTGCTGGTCCGGTTGTTCGTCGGCCTCGCGCTGCTCGTGGATCTGCTGCACCTGGCGAGCCTGGGCATGGTGCAGGCGATGTTCACCGCTGCGCCGGCGGGCTACGCGCTGGCGGTCGGGGGCTTTGGTGCCGAGATCCTCGAGGCGGGCTTCGGCCCGGCGCTGTGGTTGTTCGCGGTGATCGCTGCAGCATGCGTGCTGTGCGGGTTGTTCACGCGTGTCGCCTGTATCTCGCTCTCACTCGCCCTCGCGCAGCTCGCGATGATCGCTCCCGATGCCGATCGCGGGATCCACATGGCGCTGCGGATCGTGCTCGTGATCCTCGCGCTCTCGGGCTGCCACGCCAGGTGGTCGATCGATGCGTGGCTGCGCAGCAAGCTCGGGCGTCCGAGGCTCGACTCGGTGCCGGCGTGGCCGCGGTATCTGCTGCTGCTCCAGCTGCTGTGGATCTACGTCTCCGCGGCGATGAACAAGAGCGGCGCCGAGTGGGGCCCAGGGGGAGGCTTCATGGCGCTCGCCAACGCGCTCGCCGATCCGCACTTCGGCCGGTTCGATCCGGCGTGGGTCACCGCGGTGCTGCCGCTCACGCAGCTCGCGACGCTCGCGACGATCGCGTTCGAGTGGACCGCGCCGCTCTACCTCGTGCTGCTGTACTGCGCACAGACCGCCGATCGCCCCGGGCGCCTGCGCGCCTGGATCAACCGGCTCCGGCTGCGCTGGATCTGGATCGGCACCGGCGTGGCATTCCACCTGGGCCTCGTGATCGCGTTGCCGATCGGCATGTTCCCGTGGGGGATGCTCGCGCTGTATCCCGTGCTGCTGCGGCCCTCCGAGCTGAGGCGTCGCTCGTTGGCGCAGTAGCGGATGTCCAGATCGTCGGACTGGCGCGAGCCATCTGCATGGATCCACGTCACGACCACCTGATCGCAGCCAGCATCGCGGTTGCGCGCGTGCGAGCAGTACGTGGCCGTCACCGCGCACCGCGTCCCGGCGGCGAGCTCCGCTTGGCACCAGCTCGCCTCGGTCTTTGAGGG
Source organism: Myxococcales bacterium (assembly GCA_043753855.1). Lineage (GTDB taxonomy): Bacteria > Myxococcota_A > Polyangia > Haliangiales > Haliangiaceae > JABFXX01. The sequence goes on from JAYUVX010000407.1 coordinate 28,925, forward strand.
GATCGCGGCGTGACTGGGCGCCAGGGTTCATTACGGCGTGTTCACAAGGGTTGGAGTTCGAAGCGGAGCGGAAGCCGCTTTGGGTCACTGGGTAGGATCAGATCGCGCTGGTTGATGG
>JAYUVX010000408.1:0-28977 GCA_043753855.1 Myxococcales bacterium
CGATCGACCCGCACAGCTTTCGCGGCGACTGGAACTACGTCATTCGTCCGCGCGCGAAGAAGTCTTGACCAGTCGACTTGTTCATACGCGGGCCCTAAGCAAGCCTACGGCGGACCGGGCCAAATCCGGTCCCGAAAGGGAGAACGGAGTGCGCTACCTTCCTACGAGCTCGAGCCATTCATGCAGATCATCGGACTCATCCTTGTACTCGCCAGCGCGTGTGGCGAACACGGAAAGACTCCCGTGGATGCGCCACCGAATGGCGCAACGCCCGGAGTGGCAGCAGCTCTGCTGCCCGATCACGCGCTCCAGTCCCCGTCGCGGGTCTGAAATTCGTCGGCAACCACTTCTCGGCGAAACGTAGCGAGGTCTCGTGAGACCCGTTTCCCGTCATGAAAATCCAGTCGTTGACCTTGCGACCACGCTAGTCCAAGCGAAGAGAGTGCATACGCGTGGGTGCGTAACGAACGATGTCAATGCTCATCGGTCTCTTGAGCCGGCCGTCCATCCCCACCGTCACGCCACCTTCGGCCTGCTTGATCGAAAGTCCTGGCGCCGACAGGCGCCGCTTCAGGAACGGGTTTAGACTCTTCGCATGCGGGCGTGGTCGCCGTGGGTCGTCGTGGTCGGTGTTGATGTGGGATGCGGCGGACCGCCCTATGTATCGGGATCGCTGCCGAGGGCCGGTCTACGTCCATCGCGACGAACGCGCGCGCCTGCAGCGTGTCCCATCGGGCACTGTGTGGTGTGCTCGTCCCGCTCGTCAGGGTCCACCGACGAGGTCTACAACTCACCACCACCGGGTCGCCTCGCCGATGAATGCGCAGAACCCCTCCTCATCCGCCGATCCAGTCCTCCTTCAGCGTCATGCGGAGACGGCGTACCAGGAGCGCGAAGCGCAGCACCGCGAAGCGCAGCGCATCGCGAGGATCGGGAGCTGGGAGTGGGAGGCGGGCAGCGACCTCGTCACCTGGTCGGAAGGCCTCTACTTGATCCTCGGGCGTCCGCAGGACCTGGGACCGCCAGCGTTCGTCGCGCTCCGGCAGTGCCACACGCCGGAGAGCTGGGCGCGTCTCGAGCAACGGATCACACGCGCGATCGAGCTGGGTGAGCCGTACGAGCTCGAGCTGGCGATGATCCGCGAGGACGGTGGGATCTGCTGGACCTCGGCGCGCGGGGAAGCTGTTCGCGGACAGGGAGGTGCGGTGGTGCGCCTGCGCGGGACGGTGCAAGACATCACGGAGCGCAAGCAAGCGGAGCAGGCGTATCAGGAGCGCGAAGCCCAGCTCCGGGAGGCGCAGCGCATCGCCGGGATCGGGAGCTGGGAGTGGGCCATCAACAGCGAGATCGTCACCTGGTCGGAGGGACTCTACTTGCTGCTCGGGTACTCCCTCGCTGATGCGCCGACGATCTCGACCCTCCCTCGGCGCTACACGCCGGAGAGCTGGTCGCTACTCGAGCGGGCGATCGCACGCGCGGTCGACGAAGGTGAGCCGTACGAGCTCGAGCTCGAGATGATCCGTGGCGACGGCGGAACGTGCTGGACGACGACGCGTGGCGAGGCCGTGCGTGGTTCCGACGGCGCCGTCGTGAATCTGCGCGGCACGGTGCATGACATCACCGAGCGCAAGCGGTTGCAGGCGACCACGGCCCAGGCGGATCGGCTGTCCAGCATGGGCGTGATCGCCGCCGGAGTTGCCCACGAGATCAACAACCCGCTGACCTATGTGCGCTACAACGTCGACAGTCTCGCGAAAGATCTGCCGAGACTGCTTGGCGTCGCCGGCCGATGCGCGGCGGCGTTGCGAGCGCGCGTCGGGGACGCCGCCTTCGCGGAGGTGCTCGGCGACGACGCCGCGATGCTGGCGCCGTCTGTGCTCGACGATGCCGTGGCTCGGGTCCGCGAAGCCGTCGAGGGCGCCCAGCGGATCAGCGTCCTCATCCGCAGCCTGGGCACGTTCTCGCGCGTCGAGAAGGTCGAGGAGCGGGCGGTCGATCTGACGCAGGCGATCGAGTCGGCCATCAACATGGCGCAGAACGAGATGAGGTTTCGCGCCCGCGTGGTCACCGACTTCGGGACCGTCCCCGCGGTGTGGGCCTCAGAGGGAAAGCTGTCGCAGGTGTTCTTGAATCTGCTCATCAATGCCGCCCACGCGATCGACGAGGGCCACATCGACGAGAACGTGATCCAGATCCGGACCTGGGCCGCGGGTGAGGACGTGTTCGCGGAGGTCACGGATACCGGGGCCGGTATCCAGCGCGAGGAACTGGACCGGATCTTCGAGCCGTTCTTCTCGACCAAGCAGATCGGAAGAGGTTCGGGCCTCGGGCTGACGATCTGCAAGAGCCTGGTCACGGCGTTCGGGGGCGACATCTGGGTCACCAGCGAGGTCGGTGTCGGGAGCTGCTTTACCGTTCGGCTGCCGGTGAAGCGCGGTGTCAGCCGGCACGATGTCGCGGCGGTGCACGCACCGGCGCTGGGCGTGCGCGGGCGCATCCTGGTCGTCGACGACGAGCCGATGATCCAGAAGACGTTGCAGCGACTGCTGGCTGACAGCCACGAGGTCGTCACTGCAGCCTCAGGAGTCGAAGCCCGGACCATCCTCGAACGGGATCAGGCGTTCGACGTGATCCTGTGCGACCTGATGATGCCCGAGTTGACCGGCATGGACGTGCACGCGTGGCTCGCCGCGCACCACCCCGCGCTCTCGGAGCGGCTGGTGTTCGTCACGGGCGGCATCTTCACGCCGCGGGCCGCCGAGTACCTCGCGAGCGTGAACAATCTGCGGGTCCACAAGCCGTTCGACATCGACGGCTTGGAGCGGCTGATCGCGGATCTGGTCCAGCTCGCCCAGCGACGGTGATTGCGTCGACGCGCTCGATTCCGATCGCGCTGGTAGTGGTCGTGCTGTCGCTGCGCATGTGGAACGCCCTTCACTTTTTTGGGCTTGTTGAGCACTCCTAGGTTGTCGGGATGGGGAAGTCCTCCACCTCGAACATGGAGTCGATGCCTGTGCTCGTCGTGAGTTCACCAACGATCTGGCTCAAGCCCGCAATCAGCGACAACGATGGAAACTAGCCGGTTGGAATTCTTCGCGGGACGGCTTGGCACCATGAGAACACCGGCCTTCCGGACATCGCGCTTGCGGGGAACAGCTCGACCCCGTCCGGAAGCAGCAAGATGTTGAGGTTCGAGGCGAGCGCGGTGGCGTCGACTCGGTCGGCAACGACCTCCGAATGCAACGTCCGGCGACAAGTCGCAGGAGGCGCTCGTCGTCATCGAGGCCGACCCTTTGGCGGCGGGTCTTCGAAGATCCAGGGGGAGACCTTGCCGTAGCGCCGGTCTACGCGACGCGCACCAGTCCGGTTCGTGAAGGCCACTGCAAGGGCGTTGAGCGATCACCTGGCCGGCTCGCTCGCGGACTTGCTCGCGAACGACGCGTAGAAAGGACCGTAACACCCGACCCCGCCCTGGCGTCTAAGCACCGTGGTCATGGCCCGTCCTGTGCGTCCAACGAAGACCTGCGGTGCCTGCGGTCGCGTCATGACCTGGCGTGCAGCCTGGGCGCGGTCCTGGGACGAGGTGCGGTGGTGTAGCGATCGCTGTCGTGCCGCGGCACGTCGAGACGATGGTGAGGCTGCAACGCTCGAGGCCGCGCTCCTTGCGCTGCTGGCGACGCGCGCCGGAGACGCCAGCATTTGCCCGTCCGAGGTTGCACGAGCGGTTGGCGGCGGGAACTGGCGCGCCCTCATGGAGCCGGTGCGCGCCGCCGCGCGACGCCTGGTCGAGCGTGGCGCGGTTGACATCTGCCAGGGCGGTCGACCCGTCGACCCGTCGACGGCACGCGGACCGATCCGGGTGCGTCGGCGGCGCCCGCAGGCGGGCGATGCACGCGACCAGTAACGGCTCGACCGGGAGTCTGCTCTAAGCTGACCGAGATGCAGTACGTCAAGGCCAGCGTGATCCGAGCATGCGCGAAGACGGTCTTCGCGTTCCACGAAGCGCCCGATGCTTTTGCGCGGCTGCAGCCACCTTGGCAGAAGTCCGAGATCATCCAACCAACGAGCTCGCGGTCGGGACCATCGTTGGCCTACGTACAAAGATCGGACCGCTCTGGCAGATGATCGAGGCAGAGCACGTGGCCTACGAGCCCGGCGTGACGTTCGCCGACCGGATGAATCGTGGGCCGTTTGCACGGTGGCTTCATCGCCACACGGTCGCGGCGCGCGGCGCGAACGAGTGCGAGTTGATCGTGTCGTGCACGGGCCCGATCGCGAGCCACTACGAGTGCCGCTCGACGTGACGTGACGCCCGAAAATGTGCTCGACCTCTGCGGTCCTGACACGTATCGCGTGTACGCGCTCGACGACGTTGGCAACGTTCTCGACTACGTGACGACCGTGGAGGTGGGCTTGCGGCATCGGAACGCCGCACCCGATCCTGAGCCGCAATCATTCCCGGGCAACCGCGGACAGAGCAACGACCTGCGGTACGCCCTCGAGGCGATCACGCACATGGCGCGGACCTGCGCGGATTCGCTGCATGCAGTGAGCGAAGCGCAGGCCGATTGGGTGAAGACGATCGCGATGGCGAAGGGGTTGCCTCGCAACGTGGCGCTGCCACTTCCGTCGCCTGAGCGCGATGACGAGGAAGAAGACGACGACGACTAAGAAGAAGGCGACGCGGAGCCGGCGACGCCGCAAAGCGGCATCGAGGCGATCACGAAGATGATCACGCCCTACGTTCCAGGTCTCGTGGAGAGAAGGCCTCCAGCCAAGCCAACGCGAGGGGCCATCTGGCAAGGATCTAGGGCCAGCTCGCACCGAATGAACGAGCGTTCCTCGACGTACCACGAACGGCTCCGATGGAAATTCGAGGCAGCCCGTGAAAAAATCGGCTAGCCGAGCGCCACGGCGATCTTCTCGGCGGCGCGGGTCGCGAGCGCCATGATCGTGACCTGCGGATTGACCCCGAGCGAGGACGGCACCGCCGCACCATCGACGACGTAGAGGCCCGGCGTGTCGTGCATCTGATGATCCGGACCGACCACCGAGGTCGCCGGATCGCGGCCCATCCGTGCCGTCCCGAGCGGGTGGTAGGCCGTGAGATCGAGATCCCACGGCCGCAGCTTCGCGCGGCGGAGTGCCACGAGGTCCTGCTCGGAGGTCAGCACGTCGAAGCCGTGGATCCCGGTGTGCACGACCCTCGCGCCGGCGGCGAAGTACACCTGCGCGAGCACGTCGACGCCGCGCTTGATGTGCGCGACGTCCTTGTCGGTCAACCAGTACTGGATCACGGGCTGGCCCATGACCTCCGAGACCTTGCCGCGCGAGCTGTCCTCGACCATGAAGCCGAACGAGGCGACGTGATCGAAGCTCTCCGCCAGCCGGATCAGGTCGGGTCCGATCCGCTGCGTCATGCTCATCGTCATCTCGAGTGGCACCATCGCCCCCTCGTAGAGGATGCCTTCCTCGTGCAGCTCCTCGATCGAATAGCCCTGTGGGATTCCGTTCCACGGCAGGATCTCCTCGTCGAACTCCGCGAGCGCACCGGCGGCGGGATGGATCGAGAGGTTGTGGCCGAGCTGACCGGAGCGGCCGCCGAGGTGGTGTGCCGCGAGGAGCAGCGGCGTCATGATCGCGCCGCACGCGACCACCACGGCGCGCGCACGCACCGTCAGCACGTGACCCTCCTCGGTGGTCGCGACCACTCCGCACGCGCGCCCACCCTCGAGGATGATCCGCGTGACCTTCGCGCCCGGGAACAGCTCCGCCCCGGCCTTCAGCGCGAGCGGGATGTAGCTGACGTTGGTCGAGCGCTTGGCATCGGTGGGGCAGCCGAAGCAGCACACACCCTGACCATCGCAGGCTGGGGCATTGCGCCGGAGCGGACCGTGCCGGGTGAACCCGAGCGCGTCGCAGCCGCGCGCGATGACGCGGCCGTTCCCGCCGAGCAGCGACTTCTTCGCCGGCTCGACCTGCAGGACGTCTTCGACTCGCGCGAAGTAGCTGCCCAGACGATCCGGGGCAAGCTCGTCGAGCCCGAGCTCCGTGCTCCACTGCGCGAGCACGCGGTCGGGCGTGCGGTAGCAGGTGCCGGAGTTGACCGTGGTGGTGCCGCCGACGGTCTGCCCGAGCGGGATCGGGATCGCGACGTTGCCGACCGAGAACGTGGTCCCACCGCGGCGGTACAGCTTCTGCTGCTGCTTGAGGGCGCGACCGGTGAAGTCGGTGCGATCGAAGTACTTGCCCTCCTCGACGAACACCACGGCGAGCCCGGCCTCGGCGAGCTCGCGCCCGACCACGGCGCCGCCGGCACCGGTCCCGATCACGACCACGTCGCACTCGACCGCGAGGTCGCCGTCGATCGCATGCACGCGGTCGCGCAGGTACACAGGCTTGACCTCCGCCTTGACCTTCTCGAGGTCGTAGACACAGCCGAGCTGCTTGTAGAGCGCAGGATCATCGAAGTGCGCGAACTTGAGCGGGCTGACCAGCGCACGCAGCATCAGCCGGCGGATCGGATCCCCGGTGCGCCAACCCTCGAGCATCGCGAGCCGCCGATCCGCGGCGACCTTCGCGAACGGCCGGCGATGACCGACCCACGCGGCCACATCGAGCCCGCGCAGCAGCCCGTGGATCCCGCTCTGCACAGCGCCCGGCAGCCGCTCCAGGAACCGCTCGACCTTGTGAACCGTGCCCTCTCCCGCGGCGGGCAGGAACCGCCCAGCGGGCAACGCCGCCTCGGCGAGCGCGACCAGGGTGCGATGCTGCGAGGTCGAGAGCTGGGCCACGAGGCGACCCTATCCCAAGGATGGTCCGACCACCAGACCAATGGTCACCGTGCGTAGGTTCCGTCGAGAAGTCCGTAGGTTGCCTGGAGCGAAGCACCGAAGAATAGCTCTCCACCGTCCTCTGCGAGCGTCGCGGCGGCGCGCAGTCCCGAGGCCTGGTTCATCCACCACGTGAACCCGACCGCGCCCTCGATGCGCAGTGCGGCCTTCACCGCCGGCTGTCCCATCAGCGATCCGTCCTTGGTGAGGGCGACGGTCGCCGAGATATCGAGCGCGCCGAGCGGATCTCCATGATCGCCGTACGCGAACCGCCGCAGCCGACCGGTCGCGCCCACCCCCGACGGCGACCGCTGGTCATCCGGCGCGAGCAAGCGAGCTCGCGCCCATGCAGTGCCGGACGCCTCCGCCTTGTCCTCGGCGAGCTGCTTGCCATACCCCGCCGATGCGATCACCTGCTCGATCCGGCCCGACTCGATCGGAGCGGGATTCATCGCGTCGCGCACGAGGTAGCCTTCGCTGACGACCAGCTGCAGATCGATTCCCTCCGGCCGCAAGAACAGCTGCGAGTCGCGCAGCACGGCGAGCAGCTCGTAGCTCAGTCCCGCGTCGGGTTCGCCGAGCAGGATCCCCGCCTCGCGCAGGATCGCGACCGTGGCCACCAGCGCGCGATACGACGAGCGCTCGCCGCGGAGCGCCCACCACGCGAGCTGGAGCTTGCGCGAGGTCTGAGGATCGATCTGCTTGCCGAGAGCGCGCGCTGCATCGAGCGCGCGGGACAGCCGGCGCACGCGGATCGTCGCGCCGACATCGACCACCCGCCCATAGCCGCCACCGATCGCGCCCTGGAGATCTGCCGTGTACCGAGAGTCCTTGCGGTCCTGGCCGGGAGCGTCCGCGTGGACGAACGCGAAGTAATTGAGCTGGAACCCGATCGCGGCCTTGCCGATGCCGTAGAGCTTGCCGGTGTAAAACCGCGCCTCAGCGCTGCCATCGATCCCGAGCTGCACGGCGCGCGTGTTCGAACGGCCCTTGGGATTGATCAGCCCGCCCACCAGGTGCGCCCCGACGTCGTAGCCCCACGCCATCGAATCGCGCTCGATTCGCTTCTGCCAGCGGCCGGCGATGTCCGCATCGAACGAGCCCCGCTTGCGGACGGTGTCGTAGGCCAAGCTCGCGGTGCCCGCAGCGATTGTCAGCCGATCGTACGCGGCGATCACATCGTCGGGCAGCGCTGGACCCACGGGCACGCCGTCCGGAGGCTTCGTGCCGAGCAGGGTTCCCGAGCTTCCGCCGCCGGTTCCGGCGCCGTCACGTCCTTCGAGTCCGATCCCGGCGCCCTCGGAGGTGCTGCCAGCGTCGGTCGTCGAACCGCCGCTTGTGGTTGCGCCGACGGTGGCGCCGCTGACGGTGGCGCCGCCGCCGGCCGTGGTCGTGGTGGCACCGCCGCCAGTGGTGGTCGTGGTGGTTCCGCCGCCGGTCGTCGTGGTCGTGGTGGTTCCGCCACCGGTGTTCGGCTGCATCGTCACCTTCGCGTCGGCGCCGAGCTTGGCGAGCGCCTTGCGCGCGAGCTCACGAGTCGACTTGTCGCGCGACACGTCGTTCGCCGCCTTTTGCAGCGCCTGCACGGCGCTCTGATCGCCGAATGCGCCAAGGCCCTCGATCGCGATCTCGCCGATGATGTCGAAGTTCTCGGTGTCGACGAGCTTGATCAGCTCGGGAATCGCCCGCTTGTCCTTGCTCGCGACCAGCTTGCGCGCCGCCTCGCGACGCTTCTCTTTCCACGCCGACTTGTCCATGTCAGCGGGCTGGGTCTCGATCATCTTGACGAGCGCCGGGACATCCGCGGACTGCGCGTACACCGGAACCGACGCCGCGGCGAGCAGCGCCGCGGTCAGGACTCCTGCGCGGCGCATCAGTTTCTTCCGATCGCCAGGCAGTAGCTCTGTTCGGTGTTGGGCGCGCCGGGCGAGCCATTCATGTGCAGCTGATCGCAGCTCGACGCCGCGATGCAGTTGATCACGAGGCGGCGGCGATCCGCGGTGAGCGTGTCGATACTGTCGAGGCACCGACCCCAGTCGAACCGGTGGTTTCCGTTGTTATCGATCGAGCTCACGGCGATGGCGCCGCAATCGACCAGGCGCCAGCAGGCGCCTTCCGACGTGCGGGCAGGCTCCTGGCAATCGAGGAGCTCGCCGCCAGATGCGCACTGCGCTCGGGCTCCGGTCGTGACGTCGTCACCGGCGCTGCAGGCGGCGATGCCCGAGATCCCTAGCGCGAGGATCGTGATCCATCCCTTCATCAGGGTCGATCATAGCGTCCCCGCCAGCGGCTACGCGTCGGCGGCGCGATCTTTCTTGCGAACGAGCCGGGTCAGCGGCACGTCGGGGATGCTCATGGCGACCAGCTCGGCGACATCGAGCACCGCGATCTTGTCCTCGACGTTTCGCTGCTTCATGCCGTCGGTCAGCATGATGTTGCAGAACGGGCAGGCGACCGCGACGGTGCTCACCTTCGACGCGATGATCTCGTCGGTGCGGTTCAGATTCACGCGCTCGCCCTCGTGCTCCTCCATGAACATCCGGCCACCGCCGGCGCCACAGCAGAAGCCGTGCTGCTTGCTGCGCTTCATCTCGACCACGCCACCGGGCACGCCGACCGCCGCGATCACGTCGCGCGGTGCATCGAACTCGCGGTTCCAGCGGCCGAGGTAGCAGCTGTCGTGATAGGTCAGCGTCTCGACCGGGGACTTCTCCGCGACGAGCTTGCCGGTCTTGAACAGATGGTCGAGTAGCTGCGTGTGGTGGACGACCTCGAAGTCGCCGCCGAACTGCGGATAGTCGTGCCGCAGCGTGTGCAGGCAGTGCGGGCAACTCGTCAGCACCTTCTTGGCGTTGACGCTCTTCAGCACCTCGACGTTGGCCTCGGCGAGCTGCTGGAACAGCATCTCGTTGCCCGCGCGGCGCGCCGGATCTCCGGTGCAGCCTTCCTGGTGACCGAGCACCGCGTAGCTGACGCCGGCGGTGTTGAGGATCTTCACCATCGCGCGGGTCTGCTTGATGATCCGGCTGTCGAACGCGCCGGCGCAGCCGACCCACAATAGATATTCGGGGTCCGGGTTATCCGCGATCAGCGGGACGTCCAGATCCTTCGCCCAGTCCATGCGCTGGTCGTTGCCGATCCCCCACGGATTGCTCTGCCGCTCCATGTTGCGGAACGTGCGCTGCAACTCCGGCGGCGTCTTCTCCTGCTCGAGCACGAGGTTCTGCCGCATCTGGAGGATCTTGAGCGGGTGCTCGATGAACACCGGGCAGACCTCCTGACACGCACCACACGTCGTGCAGGCCCACAGCGTGTCCTCGGCGATCCGTCCGCCCGTCATCCTCGGCATGTTCGCGAGCTCGGCCTTCGTGGCCTCGAGCTGCTGCTTGGCGTACGTCAGATCCGGGTGCGGATGCGCGTCGTCAAAGCCGTGCGACGTGGAGTAGTCGGTCATGCTGACAACCTGCTCCTCCAGCTCGGTGATCTTGTCGCCGAGCGCGACGCGGTCGAGCATCTCGTAGCGGATGTCGTGCACGAGCTGCATCGGAGACAGGTTCTTGCCCGTGTTGTACGCCGGGCAATAGTTCGAGCACCGTGCGCACTCGGTGCAGGCGTAGGTGTCGAGCAGGCTCTTCCACGAGAACTGCTCGAACTTCGAGACGCCCCACTGAGTCTCGTCCTCGAGGTTCAGCTTCGGCAGGTCCATCCGGCGCTCGGAGCGATTGCGCGTGAAGATGTTCGGCAGCGCGCCGAGCAGGTGGATGTGCTTCGAGTAAGGCAGGTAGTTGAGGAACGTCAGGATGATCAAGACGTGGAGCCAGTAGCCCATGACCACGCCGCGATGCGCAGCGTCGCTGGAGATCGGCGCGAGCAGGTGCCCGATCGCATTCGAGATCGGCATGTAGCCGCGACCACCTTCACCGGCGGTGATCTCGGCCGCGATCTCGTACCCGTGAAGGATGAAGTGCGTCAGCATCAGGGACGCGATGCCGCCGAGGATCAGGCCGGCGTCGAGGTTCCACGGGATCAACCGTGGCCGGACGATCGTGCGACGGATGATCGCCCAGATCACCATCGTGAGGACGATCAGGTTGAACACGTCAATCAGCCCGTAGAGCGGCTGGAACAGCACGTTCGGCAGGAGGTGCAGCGACAGCCCCGGGATCACGCCCGACACGATGATGTCGGCCGTGGCGATCGTGATGATCAGAAAGCCCCAGAAGATGAACAGGTGGTGCTTGCTGGTCCGGTGCTGCGGACCTTCTTCCGCGACCTTCTTCTGGCCAAAGAAGTAGATGCCGACATCCATCAGACGGCCGGCGAGATCATCGAGGCGGGCCCGCGGCTCGGCGACTCCGGCGAACACCGCGCGGCCGAACAGCCACGAGGTGCGCACGAAGAACGCCAGCGACGCCGCGAGCAGGAGGAGGAAGATGACCTGGGTCACGACGTTGCGGAGATATCACGCACCCGGCGGATTGTCATGGAGCGACGTGGATTTGCTCCAGTTGTGCCGGGCGCGCAGATCATCCATGGTGGTGAACAGACGTCGTGGCACCGCTCGCGAATATCCTGGTCGTCAGCGATCTACATTTCGGGGAGGAGCTGTTGCCGGGCGCCTCGGGGGAACGCCGCCACGCCGTCGACCTCGGCTCGTCGAACTTCCGCGAGTTCCTGCGCTATCACGCGGTTCGCCGCCGCGATGGGCGGCCGTGGCGGCTGGTGGTCGCGGGTGATCTATTTGACTTCATGTCGGTAATGGTGCCCTCGCTCCCCGAGCGGCCGGCGAAGACCGCCGACGAGCGCAAGTACGGCCTCAACCGCGGCGTCCTCACGGGCGTCGAACGGTTGAAACGGATCTGCGAGATCCACCGCCCGCTGCTCGCCGATCTCGGCACGTTCGCGGCGGCCGGGCACCAGGTCGACATCATCGTTGGCAACCACGACATCGAGCTGCTGGCCCCCGAGGTCGTCGCGGAGCTGATGGCGCAGCTCGCAGCGGCGGGCGCCACCGCAAAGGCGCTCGAGCGGATCCGCGTGGTGCCGTGGTTCATCTACATCCCGGGTGTGGTGTGGATCGAGCACGGTCACGTCTACGACGAGGGCTGCTCGTTCGAGTTCAACCTCGCGCCGATGGATCCCAAGGACGGCTGGCTGATCTACAACGCCGACTACGCCGCCGTGCGCTATCTCGGCAGCGCGGTTCCCGATCTCGATCCGCACGGGATCGAGGAGTGGAGCTTCTGGGGCTACATGCGCTACGCGATGGGGCAGGGGCTCGGTCACATGGGCAAGCTGTGGCTCGCCTACGGCCGGTTCGTGAAGTCGCTGTTCGTCGCACGCGGCCTGCATCGCTCGTTCAAGCGCCGCGATCGTCGTCGTCGCGAGCACGGCGCGCGGCTCGCACAGGTCGCCGCCGACGGTGGGATCCCCCTCGACACCGCATCCGCGATCGACCGGCTCGCGCGCACGCCGCTCACCGTCAGCACGCGGCGACTCGGTCGCATGCTGATGCTCGACCGGTTCGGTCTCGGGCTCGGTGTGGTCGTCGCCGTCGTGCTGCTGTTCCTCGTGCTCCCGACGCTGTGGGCGCTGGCCGGCGCGGCGCTGGTCTCGCTGGTCGCCGCTGCGATCACGCGCTGGCTCGGCCAGCACATGGTCACCTCGCAGCTACCGATGCGCGCCGTCCCCCAGCGCCTGCGCAAGCTGATCGATGCGCCGGTCGTGGTGTTCGGCCACACGCACGATCCGCGGTGGCAGCGGCTGCGCGGCGGCGGCGTCTACCTCAACTGCGGCACCTGGCTGCCCGCCACCCGCCCGGGTGTGCGCCGCAGCTTCACCCACGCCTTCATCTCCCCGAGCGCCACCGGCGGCCCTCCGCTGGCCGAGATCCGCCAGTGGCGCGAGGGCACGAGTCAGGTGTTCGACGCGGGCGCGAACATCGGCGCCGGCGTCAACACGCTTCCAGGCTTCGCCCACGACCTGACCGATCCCGGCATCGCGCCCGCCAAGCCGGGTGTCGGAGCCCCGTGATACCGATTTCGACGTGAGTGGTCGGCCGTCGGAGACGCCGTTGATGCGGCAGTTCCTCGAGATCAAGGAACGGCACGGGGACTCGATCCTGCTGTTCCGGTGTGGCGACTTCTACGAGATGTTCTTCGAGGACGCGGTAATCGCCGCGCGCGCGCTGGATCTGACGCTGACCTCGCGCGACAAGGGCAAGGAAGGCGGCGTGCCGATGTGCGGCGTGCCGTACCACGCGATCCGCGGCTACATCGCCAAGCTCACCGAGCTCGGGCACAAAGTGGCGATCTGCGAGCAGACCGAGGATCCCAAGGCGGCAAAGGGCCTGGTCAAGCGCGAGGTCGTCCGGATCGTCACGCCGGGCATCGTGCTCGATGATGACGTGCTCGAGCCCAAGCGGCCGCGCTACGTCGTCGCGCTGGTCCCCGGTACCGGTGCGGCGAAGGAGGTCTGCGGCCTCGCGTATCTCGATGCGACCACCGGCGAGCTCGCCGCCACCGAGCTCGCGCTGCCGAACGTGATCGACGAGCTGTGTCGCGTCGCGCCGCGCGAGGTGCTAGTCGCGCCCGAGCTGCTCGGCGAATCGGTGAAGGCACAGCAGCTCGCCGCGCTGCGGGCTCGCCATCGCGCGTGCTGGAATCCTGCTCCGATCCCGAGCGAGCCCGATGCGCGGCGCGAGCTCGGCTCGCTGGTCGTCGTCGAGCCCACGGTGGCGCTCCCGCACCGCGATCTCGCGATCCGCGCCGCCGCTGCGGTCGTCGCATATGCGCGGTCCACGCAGCCCACCGGCGTGCTGCCGATCGCGCGGCTGCAGCTCTATCAGCCGGGCGAGAGCGTCGTGCTTGACGAGGCCGCGATCGCGAACCTCGAGCTCACCGAGACCTTGATCGGCAAGCACAAGCAGGGCTCGCTGCTCGACGTGATCGACGTGACCGCCACCGCACCGGGCGGTCGTCTGCTGCGTCGCTGGCTGCTGTATCCGCTGGTCGACGTCGCGCAGATCCGCCGCCGCCAGGATGCGGTCGCGTGGCTGGTCGAGCGTCCCGCCCTGCTCGAGACGATCCGCCGCGCGCTGTCACGGCTCGGCGATCTCGAGCGGCTCGCGGGCAAGTCGACCCTGGGTGTCGCCACGCCGAAGGATCTCGGTCGGCTGCGCGACACGCTGGCTGCGCTCCCCGAGGTGATCGCGCTCGTGCGCTCGGGCAAGGACAAGCTCTCGGGTCTCCCGGAGCTGCTCGACCTCGCGGCGTGCGCGGTCCAGGTCCTACCGGCGCTCGCGGCGCGCCTCGCGCGCGCGCTCGTCGATGATCCGCCCGCGCTCCTCGATCAAAAGCACGGCCCCGCGATCCGCCCCGGCTACGACGCCGAGATCGACGAGTGCCGCCGGCTCGCCGATGGCGGCAAGGAGGACATCCTCGCGATCGAGGAGCGCGAGCAGAAGTCCTCCGGCATCGCGAACCTCAAGGTCCGTTACAACCGCGTGTTCGGTTACTACATCGAGATCACGAAGACGCACCTCGCCAAGGTGCCGGCCTCGTACATCCGCAAGCAGACGGTCGCCACCGGCGAACGCTATGTCACCCCCGAGCTCGCCGAGCTGGAAAAGAAGGTGCTGTCTGCCGAGGAGACGCTGGCTGCGCGTGAGGCCGCGCTGATCAAGGCCGAGATCGCCGAGGTCGCGACGCACGCGCGCGAGATCGCGGCCGCGGGCGCCGCACTCGCCGTGCTCGACATCTGCGGCTCGTTCGCCGATGTCGCCGCGCGCCGGGACTACTGCCGCCCGATCGTCGACGACGGCCTCGGGCTGCAGATCGTTGACGGTCGCCACCCCGTCATCGAATCACTGCTGCCCACGGGCACGTTCGTGCCCAACGACTGCACCCTCGATCCCGCCGCCGAGCAGCTCGTGCTGATCACCGGTCCCAACATGGCGGGCAAGTCGACCTACATGCGTCAGGTCGCGCAGATCGTCCTGCTCGCGCAGATCGGCAGCTTCGTCCCGGCGAAGTCGGCGGCCATCGGGCTGTGCGATCGCGTGTTCACGCGTGTCGGTGCCGCGGATAACCTGTCGCGCGGCGACTCGACCTTCATGGTCGAGATGCGCGAGACCGCCTCGATCCTCGCCAAGGCCACGCGCTCCTCGCTGATCATCCTCGACGAGGTCGGCCGCGGCACCTCCACGTTCGATGGCGTCTCGATCGCCTGGGCGGTCGCCGAGTACCTCCACGACACCGTCGGTGCGCGCACCCTGTTCGCCACCCACTATCATGAGCTCGTGGCCCTCGCGGACAGCCGGCCGCGCGTGCGCAACGTCTCGGTCGCGGTGCGCGAGCACAAGGGCGAGATCGTGTTCCTCCGGCGCGTGGTGCCCGGCGGCGCGAATCGCAGCTACGGCATCGATGTCGCGAAGCTCGCGGGCCTGCCGCGCTCGGTGACCACGCGCGCGCATGCGATCATGGCCAAGCTCGAGGGCGGCTCGACGCTCGGCGCCTCGCCGCAGCTGTCGCTGCTTCCGTCGGCGGCGCCCTCCGCGACCGATGCGCGGCTCGCGGCGATCGATGTGAACAAGACCACGCCGCTCGAGGCGCTCGCGTTGCTCGCCGAGCTCAAGTCGCTCCTGTAGCGGCGCGCGCATCGTCACGCACTGCGCCGGCGTACACACAGGCGCTCGAGCGCAGGAGCCAGCTCCGGTTCCTCGCTGCGCAGCTGCGCCAGCAGATGGCGATCCTCGCGAGCCTCGCGGCGAATGATCTCGGCGAGTCGGGTCGCGGCGGTGCGGAGCCGTTCGTCACCAGCATCCGGATCGATCAGTGCGAGCAGGGCTCGCACTTCGTCGAAGACCGCCGGTGCGGTGGTCTTCGCAGTCAGGTTCGGGCGGCACCCGCGCGAGCGATGGGTCGCGATGCTGCACGACGAATCGATCAGCTCGCACAGCAGATGTCCGCACGCGGACATCACACGGGCTGATGCAGCTGGAGCAGATTGCCGACCGTGTCGGAGAACACCGCGATCCTGACCGCACCCAGGCTCGTCGGGGGCTTCGTGAACGCAACGCCGGCGTTCATGAGCCGCGCGTAGTCCTCGTCGAGGTTGGTCGATTCGAACGAGGCGATCGGGATGCCCTGTGCGTACATTGCCTGCTGGAACGTCTTGCCCGCGGGGTTAACGTTCGGCTCGAACGAGAGCTGGAGATCGTTGCGGCCCGCAGCCGCCACGGTGATCCACCGATACTCGCCGGCCGGAAACTCCATCTGCTTCACGAAGCCGAGCACGCTCGTGTAGAACGCGAGGGCCTTCGAGTGGTCCTCGACCATGATGCTCGTGAGCTTGATGTGCAGCATGCTTGACGAGGTCGAAGCTACCGCGCGCTGGCGTCCAACCCACGCCCACATCCACGCAGATCCTCCTTGGGGGCCGTCAGCCTCAACCCCGCTCCGATGGGGGCCCCAGCCCTGCCGATGTGTTCAATGAACCCGTGCGATTGCAGTCACCTGCAGTTGGCGCGGACCTTGTAGTTGGTCCCGTCACCGAGGAGGACCCGTGAAGACTTACATGAAGACCATCGCGATCGGAACCGCGCTGCTGACGGCAGCTGGTGCAGGCTGCGGAAGCGACGACAGCAGTGGCCCGCTGGGCAAGGTCGACTCGCTCGTGATCCTGCAGCGCCCCAAGCGCAACGACATGGGCGACATCTTCCAGTACACGTCTTACAAGCCCAAGACGGAGTCCGGCGTCAACGCGCGCCTGATCAAGCTCGAGCCGCCGACCGCGGATGGTACGCAGACGGTGATCTGCTGTGACCACGCCGGCCCCGAGTACGCGAACATCGACATCTCTGGCTACGACATCTCGTTCGATGCCAAGCAGATCGTGTTCAGCGGCAAGCTCTCGAACAGCCAGAACTATGGCCTGTTCATCCTGACCCTCGCCGATGGCAGCGTGGACCAGGTCCCGACCGACCCCGCGCGTGACTACGTCTCGCCGATCTTCCTCCCCGGCGACAAGATCATGTTCACCACGAACTCGGTCGTGGAAGCCGGTGCGCGCCAGCACCGCGACGAGTACGAGCGCGGCACCACGCTGCAGCTCGGCCGGATCAACACCGATGGCACGGGCGAGGAGCTCGGCGCGCGCAACCTCTCGCACCGTACGTTCCCGACGCTGATGAGCGACGGTCGCGTGATGTTCACCCAGTGGGACCACCTCGGTGGGATGAACGCCGGCCACCTCATGTTCGTGAACCAGGACATGACGAACCTCCGCGAGGGCTACGGCAAGGAAGGCACCGGCGCCTCGAACTCGACCTTGAAGGCGCAGGAGGTCAGCCCGGGCCGATTCGTCGCCGTCGCGACGTCGCGTAACCGCACCATCCAGGCCGGCGCGCTGATCGACGTTCGCCTCGGCATCGTCGACACCAACGCCGACGGCATCCTCTCCGCGCGCGAGCGCCAGAGCGAGGCGAATGCCACGTACAAGGACCTGACACCCGACGTTCCGCACGACAACATGCCGTCGGCCGATACCGTCGGCCGCTACTACGATGCGTACGCGCTCAACGCGAAGGAGAAGCCCGACCTGATCGTGTCGTGGGCGAACGGCCCCGTCGAGTCGGGCGTGCTCGGCTCCGCCGGTCTCGAGGCCGACTTCGGCGTCTACCTGCTCGACACCGCGCGCAACCAGCGCCACCCGCTGCTCGACAACAAGGAGATGTGGGACATCTTCCCGCGGCCCCTACAGGCTCGCGCGGTGCCGGCGATCTCGAGCTCTGCGATCGACCCGAGCCTCGGCGGCGCGACGATGATCGGCTCGATGAACGTCTACCAGTCGAGCCTCAAGACGTTCGCTCCCAAGTCGATCTACGGCGTCCGCGTGATGGAAGGCTTCTCGTCGGAGGAAGGCTTCCCCGAGATGTTCGGCACCACGATGTTCGAAGGCCAGGCTAACCTCGGCGTGGCGCGCGTGCAGGCAGATGGCTCGTGGCTCGCCACGGTGCCGTCGAACGTTCCGATCCACGTCCAGGCAGTCGATACGTTCGGTATGTCGATGTTCTCCGAGCCCGTGTGGGTCTCGGGCCGCAAGAACGAGGCGCGCGTGTGCGGTGGCTGCCACGAGGCACGTGACCGCGCGACCGTAATCGACCCGGGCCAGACCGATGCCTTCGCCATCGGCGCCACCCCGATGTATGGGCTGACCAAGCGCACCGACCGCAAGTCGACCGACACCAGCCGCGACAAGGTCATGGGCGTCGCGTGGAGCACCACGGTGCAGAAGATCTTCACCGACAACTGCGTCAGCTGCCACGGCGCCTCGAACACCGCCCGGGTCGCGCCGTACACCATCACCGACCCGAAGACCGGCACGTCGATCAACTGGACGTTCAACCTCGAAGGGACGCCGCTCCCGGCCGCGTTCGCTGACATCGGTGGCGAGCCCGCCTTCACCGCCTCGTACTTCTCGATCGCCGGCCCCGACATGGAGGCCATCGAGAAGGGCGGCCTGATGGTCTCGGGTAACTTCAAGGTCTACGCGAACCCCGAGGACTCGCGGGGCTCGCTCCTCATCAAGAAGCTGAACCCGACGCAGCAGTTCCCGACCCAGAACGCCGCGGTCCGTGCGTTCCCGACGATGCCGCACATGGCTGCCGTGGGCGGTTCGGACCTGACGCCGGATGAGTTCTACCAGCTCATCCTCAACATCGACATGGGCGTGAACTTCTACGCTCGCGAGAACAACCCCGGCCTGTCGGTCTACTAGCCCACCGCGAATCAAAGGAGAACTTCTATGAAGAACATCACCATGAAGCTCGCCGCGGTCTGCTTCCTCGCGATCGCAGCCTCACCTGCGTACGCGGGCAAGGGCGGAGACGTCGGCAAGATCAAGGCAGCTGTCGCGAGCGGTTCGGTCGATGCCATCACGGCGGAGATCGAGCGCGCCGAGAGCCTGACCTGCTCGGAGTGCGTGCAGGTCGTCACCAACCTGCTCGAGGACAACCGGTACGCGGTGCGCGAGGTCGCGGCCTGGTGGTTCGCGAAGCGGCCGGCGCTCAAGGACATGGTCGCCGCCACGATGGTCGATGACCTCGCCAACGGCAGCACGATCAAGGTCCGCAACGCCGCCGACTTCCTCGGCCGCACCGTGACCTACACCGCGCTGCCGACGTTGCGCGCGGCGATTCACAGGGACAGCCTCAATGCCGAGGCCAAGCTCGCGATGGTGCGCGCGGTGTCGTACATGGGCCACCTCGGTGGCAATCCCGTGCTGGTCACGGCGATGGGGGACTCCGACGCGGGTGTCCGCGCGGCCGCCGCCACGGCATGGCGCGACATCCTCGGGCAGACCAGCGCCGCTCCGGTGGCTGGGCTGCTGAGCGACGCGGATGCGTCGGTTCGCGCGGCCGCAGCGACGACGGTCGGCGGCATGGGGCACGTGGGCGCCGCTGCCCAGCTCGAGACGCTGGTCGTCGGCGATGCGGATCCGATCGTTCGCCGCAACGCAGCGTGGGCGCTCGGCAAGCTCGCTCAGACTTCCTCGCGGCTCGCGCTGACCACGGCGAGCAGCGACAAAAGCGGCCTGGTTCGGATGACTGCGCGCGCTGCACTAGCGTCGATCAAATAGCGCTTCGCATACGTCGCGTTCGTGACAAGGGCCGCGCTTTCAAAGCGCGGCTCTTCGTGTGTTCCGTCGAGGAAAAGGGGTAAAATCGTGAACATGGAGCTCCGAAGGGCGACTCTCCTCTCGGCCTCGTTGTGCGCGTTGATCGCAGCGACGGCTGCCTGCGGAGATTCACCGCCAGGCAAGACGTACTTCGAGCGCAGCATCGCGCCGATCCTGACGGACTCGTGCACGCGCGGCACCTCCGGGTGTCACTCGGTCAACACCGACTCGCCGTACAACTTCGCCGCGGGCAACCTCGACGTCACCACGTTCGCGGCCATTTCGAAGCGACGCGATGTGCTCGCACAATTCGGTGCCTACCCAGAGGCGCTGCTGCTGATCAAGGCCGTCGGTCCGAAGCAGCTGAAGATGCAATACGGGTATCAGGCCGATGGCACGACGCCGCGGTTCCTCGATATCGACGTCCAGCACTCCGGCGGCGTGCGGATCGATGTCGGCTCCGACGCGTACTTCACGCTGAAGAACTGGCTCGACAACGGCGCCCAGGAGAACGGGCTCAAGCCGCCGACGCCAGCGCAGTCCGGCGATGGTGGTTGTTCGAGCTCGGTGCCGCCGGGGTTCACCAAGGCCGGCTTCGTCAACACGCCGCAGAAGCAGATGTTCTTCGATTCGTTCGTGAGCAGCGTGCAGCCGGTGCTCGAGAAGCATGGTTGCACCGCCGGTACCTGCCATGGCGCGCCGCAGTCGGACTTCTACATCACGTGCGGCGCCAACGACGATCAGAAGGCGTTCAACTTCAGCCAGGCGTGGTCGTTCGTGAACACGCCGGTCGATGACTCGCAGATCCTTCGCATCCCGCTCGCGGTGGCGGCCGGCGGTCACGGCCACACCGGCGGCGATCAATTCGCAGGCACCGACGACCCCGACTACAAGACGCTGAAGATGTGGGCATCGGGCGTCGGCCTCCTCGATTTCGCCGGCGGCGATCCGGTGAAGCAGTTCTTCAAGGACAACGTCCAGCCGATCCTGCTGCAGCGCGGCTGCTCGTTCCAGGGCTGCCATAGCCCGCAGGCCTCCAACGACCTCAAGCTTCGCTCCGGCACGCAGGGATTCTTCTCGTCGGTGGCGTTGCAGCGCAACTACGAGCTGCTCAAGGGCGAGTTCATGGCGATGGAGTTCCCTGATGCGCGCCGCAGCCGCGCGGTCGCCAAGACGATCCTCGAGGACGATCCGGGTCGGGTTCCGGTGCCGCAGGTCGGCGGCATGGTCCACCGCGGCGGTCCTGTGCTCGAGAACCAGGACGGGCCGACCGGTGCCGGGTCGGAGCCCGCCGATTGCCCCGCCTTCAACGCGATGACGTCGAGCCCGTTCTGCACGATCCAGGAGTGGGTCACGCGCGAGCGCGCGGCGATGGCAGGCCAGGTCACCAACATGGCGCCGGGCCAGCAGCTCGGCATCGTCTACGTCAAGCGCACCGCGGCGCCGATGGCAGGCCGCCTCGAGTTCGACACGTTCCAGGGCAACGCCGAGCTGATGAAGGCGACCAGCACGCTTGGCGTCAACCAGACGCTCGGGGCCGCGGGCGCCGAGACCTCGCTGCTCAACAACTGCGGTGGCGCGCTCGCCGCGGGCACCGCGGACATCGAGGCGCCCGATGTCTCGAACGACGGCAACCGGATCGTGTTCGCCGCGCGCGAGTCGGCCGCCGATACGCTCGGCATCTGGATCGTCGACGCCGCGGGCAATAACTGCGCGCGGCTGACGCCATCGGTCGCCGGCGTACACAACTTCGATCCCGCGTTCTCGCCCGATGGTCAGTACATCGTGTTCGCGTCCACCCGCGGCAAGTCCGGTCCCACCAAGTCCCGCCGCCGGTTCCTGCCGCAATCGGACCTGTGGCGCGTGAAGATCAACGGCTTCGGGATCGACGCCAACACCTACGAGCAGATGACGGTGCTCTCGAACTCGGAGATCAGCCCCGCGTTCATGCGCGAGGGCCGGTTGACGATGACCACCGAGAAGACCAGCGATGGGTTCTATCAGCTCGCTGGTCGTCGGATAAACTGGGACCTCACCGACTATCATCCTCTGCTCGCGCAGCGGAAGGAGTCGCCGTACGTCGATGGCGACGTGATGGCGAAGCGCAGCTCGATCGGGTTCTCGTCGGCCACCGACATCCGCGAGGGCAGCGACGGCAACTTCCTGATGATCCTGTCTGACGTCAACGCGATGACCGGCGCCCCGATGACGCCGGGCGGGCAGGGCGCGCTCGCCACGTTCAATCGCAGCGTCGGTGCGTTCGAGGCGGGCCGCAATGATGACGGGTTTCTCAAGGCGGTGCGGACCCTCGATCCTTCGCCGATCTATCGCGGCCCGGTCACCGCACCCGATGGAACCATCCTGGTGACGCGCAACTTCGACCTCGGCACGTTCAACCCGCGCACGCTCGCGTTCGCGCCGCTGTTTGGCTCCGCCGGAGTGCGCGTCGATGCGCAGCTGATCATGAAGTACCCGGCCCGCGCGATGTACCTGAACCGACGCCAGCTCGTGTTCGGTGGTGCCGCGGACCCAGGCGACAAGACGCACGCGACGCTGCACATGCCCGATGCGCCGATGGTGTTCACGCTGCTCACCGGCAACCTGCGGCGCGGTCATCCGGTCGAGGAGTTTCGCAAGGCGAAGTACCTGCATGTGATGACCGAGGAGCCGTGCCCGGTGAACGGCTGCTCGGCCAACGTCAATGGCATGTACCAGCAGCGGATGGACGTCGGCACGTTCCCCCTGCAAAGCGATGGCTCGGTGCGCGTCGTGCTACCGGCGCAGAAAGGCGTGATCCTCGAGCTGCAGGATGGATCGCACAAGCCGGTGGTGACGATGTCCGAGGAGCATCAGCTCGGGCCTGGCGAGTCAGTCTCGATGGGCGTCTCCGAAGCCCTGTTCGATGTCGTGTGCGCGGGCTGTCACGGCTCGGTGTCGGGCTCGGAGCTCGACGTCGGCGTGAGCGCGGATGCGTTGACGGGTGCGTCGAAGTCGATGGCAGCCGACAAGCCGGCACTCACGCCGTGATGCAACGCCCGGCTCGCCGAGCCGCGCAGCACCGCCGAATGGCGGTGCGAAGGTCGGCGAAGATCGATCGCCCGAGCCCGGTGAATACACTCCGGGCCTGCACGTCCACCTTGTGAGCTCACACTCGCGTGGGTACGATGCGCCCGGTCCGAGGAGGACGTATGCCCCGTTTTGGTCTCTCGAAGTTGCTCGTAGGTTCGCTGCTCGCGGCGTCGCTCGTCGGCCCCGCGGTCGCCGGTGGCAAGGCGGCTGTCAAGAAGACCCCGGCCGCCAAGGCCGCGGGCAAGGCGCCCGCCAAGGCCCCGAAGGTCCCCCCGAAGAAGCTGGTGGCCCCGCCGTCGGCCGAGCACAAGAAGAAGCTCGCCGAGCTGCTCGGTGGCTACAAGTTTGGCATGACCAAGGACGAGGTCGTCGCGGACTTCGCGAAGAAGCTGGACGACACCTACGCTGACAAGCTCAAGGGCACCACGGACGTCGCCGCGCAGGATCGGATCCGCGCCGACAAGAAGCGCGACGTCAACACGTTCAAGCAGAGCTTCGTCACGTTCGACGCCAACAAGCCCTCGCCGTGGGACGTCTCGATCGTCGAGGAGGAGCTTGCTCACGATACCGGCGAGGCGATGATGGAGCGCTGGGAGAACCAGGGCGGAAAGAACCAGCGCCGGTTCTTCTTCTTCTACCAGGGCAGGCTGTGGAAGATGTTCGTCTCGCTCGACGTCTCGATCCTCCCCGAGGACAAGAAAAACTTCGACACGTTCCAGGGCGTGATGCAGGGGCAGTACGGCCCGGGTAACGTGGACCCCGGCTTGATCACGTGGCATGCCGGCGAGTTCGACGTACGTGCCGTGGACAAGCTGAAGAGCTACGACGCGCTCGGCCTCGCGATCGAGGACCTCAGCGTGAAGAAGGATGTGATCGCGCTGCGCGAGGCGAAGGCTCCGCCCAAGAAGGAGACCTCCTCGGTGATCAAGGCCGTGATCGATACCGACCACACCGATCACCCGGATACCAAGTCGAACGGCAACGCCGTCGATGACGTGATCAAGGCGCAGGGCGGCACGCCTCCGAAGCGCAAATGAGCGCGCGAAGCCAGCGGTAAAACGCTTCTACGGCTCGCCCCGAAACGATCAAACCCCACGGAAGGCCTCCGTGGGGTTTCGTGCGTGCGCTGCCGGCGCAGCGCAGCGGTCACATGAAGAACGAGAACCGCGTGCTCTTGTTGGACTCGGTCTGCAGCCGGCTCTCGAGCTTGTTGCCCTCGTCGAGCAGGCCCTTGACCTTGTCGGTGCCGTGGACGCGGTCGTAGATCGTGCGGAGGCGCTTCTGGTAGTAAGCCTCCGATGCGACGCCCTCGGCGCCCTTGACCAGCGAGTCGCGCACGCCGCCGGGCAGCATCAGCACCAGCTTCTTGCTCGGGATGCTGTCCTGACCGGAGGTAACGAGCTCGCCCTGGATGAACGGCGCACCCGGCTCGGCGCGATAGGTGAAGCCGCTCGGCGACTCGCCCTCGGCACACTTGCCGCCGCTCGCGATCTTGCCGCCGCACACCGGCGGTCCGAGCTCCACGACCTTGGCGCCGAAGTCCGACTTGTCGGCCTCCGTCGGCGCCTGGACGAGGAAGGCGTAGCGGAACTGGCCGGTGAGCAGCGAGTTCTCGGTCTCCTTGAGCTCGCCGGTCGCCTGCTTGTCCTTCGCCTTTTTGAACGTCATGTCGTCGAACTTCGCGCTCTTCATGTGAAGATCGAGCAGCGACTTCAACTCGGTGACGCCGGCGTAGAACGAGAGGATCTGTCCCGAGACCTCGGCATCCAGCGCGTTCTGCTTCGCGCGGAAGATGATGTCGCTCTTGACCTCGAGGTTCTTCACCGTTTTCTCGAGTGCCTTGTCGAGCGTCGAGTCAGGACGGAACGAGTTCTTCGATTTCGCCTCGTCGAGCAGGGTGTCGAGCGACGACAGCTCCTGCTTGAGCGCTGCCACCGTCGACTGCGTGCCCTTGTCGCCGAGGATCGTCTTCACATCCGACAGGCTCGCGTTGTACGTGCTCGCGCCCTGACCGATCTTGCCGATCGCCACGCCGACGATCAGCGCGACCACGGCGGGAACCGCGATGCGAAGGATCGTGGCTCCGGTCGAGCTCGATCCGACGTTCTCGACAGGTTTGCCGTCGTGAACGATGACGATCTCGGGAGCGCGCTGCACGTTGCCTACGGCTGCCATCGCGTTCATCGCGCCGAACGGATCGTCCGCGGCGTTGGGAATCGCGGGAGCCGCCGGTTGCTGTTGCACGCCAGGAGGCGGTGGCAGGTTCATGCCCGGCGGGGCCATCACCCCACCAGTCGCACCATTCGCGCGCGTCTGGCCGGTGGCGGGCGCAGCTGCACCCTTCTTCAGGCCCAGGCGCGCCTTCAGGTCGCTGATGTCGCGATTACCCTTCTGCTTCGAGTCGCTCAAAAGAAGTACCTCCGTTCGGCAGACGAGACTTTAGGGATCCAACGTCTCGAGTGTCAAGGATGCCTGCGGATTGGCGGAGTTGCGAACCAACCTGAGCTGTCGTCGCCTCACCACAGATTCACGCGATGTGAAAACCCGGTCACACCCGATGTAGGTAACCGATCTCGCGGCACACTGTAAGACGCGATAACTCCCCGCGTTTCATCCACGTACTCGAGCTGGCCGAGCTGGCCCATCGAGTGCACACTAAACCTTTCGATGCCCTCGGGCGTCCATACGCTGACCTGAACCCGGCCGACCCATACCGTTACCTAGACGATTCCTTCGAAAGGCTCACCCAGTGAACCGCAGCGCTGCTCTCCTCGTTGGTGCCCTTGGCCTCGCTACCACACTGCTCCACAGCGGAACGGCCGAAGCGGGTCGTGGTCACGTGTGGTTCGGCGGGGGTGGTGGGTTTCACGTGGGCGGTCACGTGTCCGGCTCGGTCCACTGGTCCTCGGCGCCGCGCAGCGAGTGGCGGCCGCGGACCTGGTCGGTCGGCGGCAGCATCTGGGTCGGCGGCGGCAGCACGTACTACCCGCGCTATTACCGCCCCTACTATTACTACCCGCAGTACGTGCCGTCGTACTACGGCGAGGCGAGCTACTACCCGGTCGAGCCGGCGGTTGCAGCGCCCGGTGTCGTCGTCGCCATCGCCGATCCTCGCCCGGAGCTCCCGAAGCTCGGCATCGGGTTGTTCGCGGGCGGCGTCAGCGTCCAGGATCAGGATGATTCAAGCGACGTCGGTCTGCTCGGTCGCCTGCGTCTTGGCAACGGCGGCCTGCTGATCGAAGGCGAGCTCGGCAAGACGAGCTACGCCAACAATCTGCGCGTCGATCGCCGCCTTGGTGCGTCGCTGATCTGGGAGATCGGTGCCCGCAACCGGTTCGCGCCGTACCTGCTCGCCGGCCTCGGCGCACAGCAGGCCGACGTCGCGAATGAGTACAAGACCACTCAGAACTTCGCGGAGCTCGGTGTGGGCATCCGTTACGCGATCACGCCGCATTTCCACATCACCGCCGACGTTCGTGCGGGCAGCCGCGACACGATGTCGAACGACACGCCGCCGCCGGTGACCGGCGCCGCCGGGACGGCCGCACGCACGATCGCGCCGCCCACGTCTACCGCCGCAAACGATAACGAGAACTACACGCGCGCACGGCTATCGGCGATCCTCTATTTTTAACTGAACCAGCACCTCACCGATACCGGCCGCGTTGTTCGCGGCCGGTATCGTTTTCGGCTACGATCTGCTGCGTGATCGCGGGGATCCAGCAGCGCCAGGTCACGGCGCGCGACGGCACCCGCATTGGCTATCAGGTCCGTGGAGACGGGCCGATCGTCGTCCTGGCGAACGGGCTCGGCGGGACGTACCTCGCGTTTGGGCACCTCTATGAAGCGCTCGAGCGCTACCGGACGATCTGCTGGGACTATCGCGGCCTGTACTCGTCGGGCGCGTCGCGTGATCCGCGCGCTAACACGATCGTCCACCAGGTCGCAGATCTCGTGGAGATCCTCGCAGCCGAGGGTGTTGACGACTTCGTGCTCGGCGGCTGGTCGATGGGCGTCCAGGTCGCGTTCGAGACGGTGCGGCTCCACCGCGCGCGCGTGAAGGGCCTGTTCCTGGTGAACGGCACCTACGGCCGCGCATTCCGCACCGTGATGGGCAGCCGGCTCGTCGGCCGCACGATCCCGATGCTGCTGAAGCTCGTGCGCGCCCAGGCCGTGCTCGCAGGCCTCGCGACCCGGCGGCTGGCCGGCTCGGATGCGCTGATCTCCGCGATGAAGCGGTTCGGCCTGGTCAGCCAGACGATCGACCTCGAGATCTTTCGCGCCGTGGCCGCTGGGTTCCAGGAGATCGACTGGGTGATCTACAGTGACCTCCTGAGCCGACTCGACGAGCACGACGCGGAGGAGGTCCTCGCCACGGTCGAGGTTCCCACGACGATCGTCACCGGCGACCGGGATCTGATGACGCCGCCCTCCACCGCCGAGCACATGCATCGCCTGATCGCGGGCTCGCGGATGGTCGTGATCAAGGGCGGCACGCACTACACGCCGGTCGAGTATCCGGGCGTGTTGACCGACGAGCTCGCCCGCCTGCTCGACCGGATCCCGGGCTGGGAGCACACCTGATGCCGGCATGTCCGACCTGCACCAAGGAGGTCCTCGACATCGACGTCAAGTGCCCGCACTGCGGCGCGGCGATCGGAGCGACCGGAGCGCATCGAATGCTCGGCCAGGTCGTTCTCGGTCACTACGAGCTCGTCGACGTGCTCGGGCAGGGCGGCATGAGCGTCGTGTTCAAGGGCAAGCACAAGATGACGGACCAGGAGGTCGCGCTCAAGATCCTCCCGCCCGAGCTCGCCGCGCACAGCCAGGTCAAGTCGCGGTTCCTCGATGAGGCGAAGGCACTCGCCGCGCTCGATCACCCGAACATCGTCCACCTCTACAACTTCGGGCAGGAGAATGGGTTCTTCGTGCTCGCGATGCAGTACGTCCAGGGCCGCACCTGGGAGCGGATCATCCTCGAGAACAAGCGGCAGGAGTGGCAGGCGGCGTGCAAAGTCGCGGTCGATGTGCTCCGCGCACTCGAGTACGCGCACGGCCGCGGTGTGATCCACCGCGACATGAAGCCATCGAACGTCCTGGTCCGCGCCCACGATGCGATGGCCACGGTGATGGACTTTGGCATCGCGAAGATGACGACGTCGACCAAGCTCACCGCCACCGGGCAGACGATGGGGACCGTCCGCTACATGTCTCCCGAGCAGGTGCGCGGGCAGGAGGTCGACCTCCGTACCGACATCTACTCGCTCGGCGCCACACTCTACGAGGCGCTCACCGGCGACACCCCATTCGACGGTAGCACGCACTTCGAGATCATGACAAAGCACCTGTCCGAGGTGCCCAAGCGGCCGTCGCTCGCCGGCATCGAGGTGCCCCGGAGCGTCGAGGACGCACTGATGCGCAGTCTCGCGAAGCGGCCCGATGATCGGTTCGAGAACTCGCGCGAGATGCGCAAGATCCTCGAGGCCGCGCTGCGCGATGGCGATCTTGGCCTGGTCGAGACCCAGAAACTCAACCGCGACATCCTCGGCGAGGTCCGGGGTGCCGCCGCAGCTCCTCCGGCGGCGCCGCGGATCGCGACCGCCACGTCGAGCCTCGCCGATCAGCTCGAGCCTGGCGCCACCGGGCCGTCGCTCGTGGCGAGGGCGAACCCGAAGCCCAAGAAGGCGATGTGGTTCCTGCTCGGTGGCCTGCTCGTGGCCGGTGGTGCAGCGGCGACGATCGTCCTCGTCAAGGCCGCGAAGGCGAAGCCACCCGAGGGCTGGAAGCCTTCGATCACCGATGTCTCCGGCGTGACGATGGTGGCCGGCGGCGTCCACGACGGGATCGTCGTGGAGACCGTCGGCAAGGTGACCCCGAACGAGGTCGCCGCCGCCTACCAGGCCACCGTCAAGCGCGCCCGCGCCTACGCCGCCACCAAGCGGATGACGTTCGCCGACCCTTTACTGGTCAAGCAGATCGCGGCGGTTCCGCAGGTCACGTTCTGCAACGCGGCCACCTATGCCGCGAATGCGGCGCCGCCCGATTGCCAGCAGGTCACCGGTGCCGCGAACTTCGCGCCGGACCTCGCCCACCGGCTGTTCGTGCTCGCGGAGCCCGACAAGCTGGCGAGCGCCATGGTGGCCGCCGTGGTGGTCGGGATCTGCTACTTCGAGCCTGGCGATCAGAAGATCGCCACCGACGTCCAGCACATCAATGACCTGTGCACCGTGATGCGGGACTTCCAGGCCGCGGAGGCCGCTCCGGCGAAGAAGCCTGCGCGTTGATTGACAACCCCGCGCCGACACACGAATAATCGCCGCCGGAGGGAGCATGTCCCGCACCGTTATCGCCGCGGTCGTTGCTGTGGTGATCGCCGCTCTTACGGCGATCGCGTATT
>JAYUVX010000409.1:0-9716 GCA_043753855.1 Myxococcales bacterium
TCGGTGCGGTCGGGACGCGGGCCACGGTCGTCGCGGCCACTGCGATCGCGATCGCGGTCGAAGCGGCGCGGACGGTCATCGCCCTCGGGACGCGGACCACGGTCGCCCTCGGGGCGCGGACGGTCATCGCCCTCGGGATGCGGACCACGGTCGCCCTCGGGACGCGGACCACGGTCGCCCTCGGGACGCGGACCACGGTCGCCCTCGGGACGCGGACCACGGTCGCCCTCGGGACGCGCGCTGCGCTCGCCGTCGGCCCGATCAGGCCTCGGGCCACGGTCATCGCGGTCGCGCCATGGCCGGCGCTCGCGGTCGCCACCCTCGGCCCGATCAGGCCTCGGACCACGATCAGCTTCGGGACGGCCACCGTCGGGACGAGCGGCGACGTCAGCCGGAGCCCCCTCGGTGCGCGGCGCGCCGTCGGCTACCGGAGCGCCATCGGTCCGCGGAGCGCCATCAGTGCGCGGCCCATCGAACCGCGGCCGATCGCCACGCGGGCCGCGGTCATCGCGGTCGAACCGGCGCGGACGATCACCGTCGTCGCGGCGCGGGCCCCGGTCATCGCGGCGCGGACCCCGATCATCGCGATCGAAGCGGCGCGGACGGTCCTCACCCTCGGGGCGGGGACCGCGGTCACCGTCGAAGCTGCGGCGCGGGCCGCGATCGGACGAATCGGCGAACGCTCGCGCGTCGCCCGTCGGCGCATCGCTCTCGACGCGGGCCGGCCGCTCGCGCGGCTTGGTGCGGGTCGAGATCTTGTCCAGGCGCTCGGCGACCAGCGTGGCGAGGACCTTCTTGCCGTTCGCGGTGGCGTACAGCTTCTCGAAGATCTTCATCTCGAGATCCGACGGACCCGTCGGCGACAGCGGCACGCCCCGGAGCAGGATCTGCACCGGGTCAGGCGGCTGCGGCAGGCCGATCGGCGGCAGCGGGACCTTGAGCTTGCCCTCGAAGATCGAGTCCTTGGGGAGCAGGCGCTCCTCTGGCTTGAGGCCGAAGGTCAGGCGCACGTAGCGGAAGTTTCCGAGCTCGCGCGGGCCGACCATCGAGAGCGCGGTGCCCTTCTTGCCGGCGCGGCCGGTGCGGCCGGTGCGGTGGACATAGACCTCGGGGGACTCGGGCACCGAGTAGTTAATGACGTGCGACAGGTTCGAGATATCGATGCCGCGCGCGGCGACATCCGTGGCGCACAGGAAGCGAAGCGTCTTCGCCTTCATGCGGCCCATCACGCGCTCGCGATCGTTCTGCGAGAGGTCCGAAGACAGCGGCTCCGCGTCGAGCCCCTGCTTCTGCAGGAACCTCGCGACCGCCGTGGTCTCGTCGCGCATGTTGCAGAAGATGATCGCGCTCTCCGGCTCCTCGGCGAAGATGATCTTCAGCAGGTCGCGCCCGCGAGCGATGCCGCTCACGATGTAGTACGCGTGGTGAATGTCGGAGACCGAGATGCTGTCACGCGATAGCGAGATGTTCTCCGGCGCCACCATGTGACGGCGCGAATAGCGCGTCACCTCGTCGGGCATCGTGGCCGAGAACAGCAACGTCTGCTTCTTCTCGGGGAGCTCCTTGACGACGCGCTCGATGTCCTCGAGGAAGCCCATCGAGAGCATCTCGTCGCACTCGTCGAGCACGAATGTGTTGATCGCCTTGGTGTCGAGCGCGCGGCGACCGATCAGGTCGAGCACGCGGCCCGGCGTTCCGACGACCACGTGGACGCCGTTCTTGAGGTTCGTGATCTGCTTGCCGATCGGCGCGCCGCCGTAGATCGGCTCGACGATCAGGCCGCGGTGCTTGCCGATGTTGGTCAGCTCGCGCGAGACCTGAAGAGCGAGCTCGCGCGTCGGTGCGAGGATCAGCGCCTGCGGCTGGCGATGCGTCGGGACGATCTTGGAGAGGATCGGCAGGCCGAACGCGGTTGTCTTGCCGGTGCCGGTGCGGGACTGGACCATGAGGTCCTTGCCCTGACTGACCGGTCCATAGACAGCGGTCTGCACCGCGGTGGGAAGGAAGTAGCCCATCTCATCAAGCGCCTGCTTGATGTCGGGGTGGAGTCCCAGGTCGTCGAAGCTCGGTGGCTTCGGCGGCGCGGGGGTCTCGGGGGTCTCGGGGGTAGTTGCGGAGCCGGTCTCAGCAGCCGTGAGTGCCGCGATCGCGGCCTGATCCGCTACACCGTTCTCGTGTAGCGCTGTTTCGTTCGTCATCTCGTAGGACCTTGGCGTGTGAATGCTCTCCGAGGTCTTCCAGTCGGAGCGCTGGTCGGGGCAGGAGGTCCTGGAGATTCGCAGGCACGCGACGACGTCGTCCGTGGCTGCTCCATGGATCCGCTCCGATGCAGAGCTCGCGCTGCGGATGTTGGTCCGCGCCGTGGCGAGCTCCGTGTTCGGTCGTCATGCAGCTGTCTCTAACCCGTGATTTCGCGCAGACCTTAGTCGGCACGGGCCACCGGGTCAAGGACCGTTCAGCGAGGCAGGGTCAGACGGACCACGCCGGACGCGTCGGAATTGCCCCGGCCCTGCAGGACGGCCGGGATCGGGCAGCTGAGCGGCGGGTTCAGGACCTCGCTGCACAGCGCCAAGCTCGTGTTCAGGCGGAAGATCTTCACCTCGGCGCCCTCGACCTCGATGCCGGAGGGGTCGAGCACCGTGCCCCGGATCGCCGCGGCGTCGGGTAGTCGGATCTCGTCGACCGTGACCGTGGTCTTGCTCAGATCCCGGGGGATCTCGATGTCGCCCTGGACCCAGCTCGGCGCGCGGGCCTTGCTGGCCGGCTCAAACGCGAGGTCGTAGTGGCCCCACAGGCCATCGACCGTCGGGTCGACCCACAGCGCGAACTCGCCGGTCGCCGGGGTCAGCGTCGTCGCCGCAGGGATCGTGGACACGAACGCCTGCGGTGCGTCCTCGAAGCTCCAGGTGAACCGCAGCGAGGGCCGGGCCGTCACCGATACATCCTTGAGCGGCTCGCCGTTGACGTCGGTGACCTTGCCGCGCAGCGCGATTCGCGTGGGAAGGAGCAGGGCAGTCCCGATGGCGTAGTCCAGCGGCTGGGAGAACACCACGCCCATCGGCGAGCTCGCGGGTGGGACGACCTGTAGCTTGTAGAGCCCGGTGATCGCGGGGCCATCGAGGAGATCGAGCCTCACCGAGCCGTGGTCGTCGGCCGTGCCCTCGGCGGTGAACGTGGACAACGTCTGGCCGGTGCCCCGCCCGCCGATGGTGGCGCTGATCTTGACGTTCGCACCGCGCACACCGGTGATCGAGCCCGAGCCATCGACGCCGTTGACCTGGAACGTCCTGGTCACTTGCGCCCCGAGTGACGAGGGCTGTTGCAGCGTGCGCAGTGAGGGTGCGTACGAGGGCACGTCAAACGCGTGCAGCGTCGGTGCGGCGGACCCGCTCGGCGCCGGCTTCGCGATCAGCTCGACCGACCCCACCAGGCTGTCGGACAGGATGATGTGGAACTTGCCGTCGGCAGCGGTGTAGTCGACGGTCGACACCTCGGTGGCCGGCGCGCCGGTCTCCCAGCGGCCCATCGCGACCACGCGGTAGTGCGAGAGCCCGCCGCTCGCCGGCGACAGCACGCTGCCGTCGATCGTCGGCAGGTTGGCTCCGCCGAGCTGGATCATCTTGGTGATCGTGTTGTCCTTCGCGAGCAGGGTGAACCGCATCGGCGGATACAACTCGGCCGGGCTCTTCCCACCGGTGGTCGGCTCGTCGCCGCGGCCCTTCGGTAGCACCGTCACGACATAGGGCTGATCGTTGGCGCCGGTCTTCGGCAACGCGATGTCGAACGACGGGCCGACGGCCTGCGAGCTGGCATCGGAGTCGGCGACGACCTTGAAGGTCGGCCCGCCCTTGAACGACGACGGGCGAACGATCGTGATCGTCGTGGCGAGGGAGCTGCGATCACAGCCCATCGGCAGGATGCAGGTCGCCTCGACGCGGCCGGTGACCATGCTCGGCTTCGCGAGCGTGAGGTCTGCGATCCAGCCATCGTCGGCGATCGCGGGCATCGTCAGCTCGCGCGGCACGAGGTCCTTGCGGCTCGCCGGCGGCGAGATCACGACGGCGTACATCCCGTCGGGCGGGTTGCCGTAGCAGGTGCCCTCGTCGCAGACCTCGCCGTTCGCGGTGTCACAGTCGGAGCTCTTCGCGCATTCCGGCGCTGGTCCCGAGGGCACATCGAGGCACCCGGCAAGCACGAGGATCAGGAGCGCGGCGCGGCTCACTGCGTCGGCTCCTGGCAGGTCAGGAAGTAGAACAGGCTGGTCTTGAGGCCACCGATCGGCATCGCCTGGAACGCCGGGGTCCCCGACTCGAGCAGCTGCCGGTCGAACACGACCACGGTCATGCTGAGCGGCGGCTTGCCGACGTCGCCCGACTTGCACACCGCGCTGACATCGCAGGTCACGGAGCGTTGCGCGGCCGCCGGGGTGGGCGGAGCCGCCGTGCAGCTGGCGCGCGCCGGGGTCGGATCGCCGACCTTGTAGTCGACGAACACGCGGACGTACAGCGTGTCGGTGAGGTCGGTGTCGATCAGGGTCAGGTTGATCGCACCGGAGCCGCGGTCGAACACCACGGCCTCTCCGGGCGGGAGTTCCTGCTGATCGCTTCGCACGGCGAGGATCGCAGGCGGCGAGTTGACGCCCGCATCCTCATTTCCCACGGAGAGCGACGGAGGAATCACGCAGCCTCCCATCACGAGCGATCCGAGGACGAGCGAGCGCGACACGACGCATCGGATAGCATGCACCCCGTGCGCCAGCCACGTCGGCGCCTGAGATCTCGAGCGGTTAGGGGTGATCTGACCCGGTTGGACGGCGGTGGGGTCGGACATTCGCGTCATGGGTGTCGGTCGCGCTAGCGTGACTAGGTCACAGCGGGATCCGCATCGGCGCCGGAATCGTCGGACTCCTTCTCGAGGTGACGGAACACGGTCCGCGGATCGACGCCGAGGTCGCGCGCGCTCTTGGTCCGGTTGCCGTTGTTGAGCGCGAGGATCTCGTTGATGTAGTCGCGCTGGAACTTGTCCTTGGCCTCGGCGAGCGTGAGGATCTGCGGGAGCACATCACCGGTGAGGCCGAGATCGTCCGGTCCGATCACGGAGGAATCGCACAGCACGATCGCCTTCTTGATCCGGTTCTCGAGCTCGCGGATGTTGCCCGGCCAGCTGTGCTTGCGGATGCCGACCGCGGCGTTCGGCGATAGCCCCTTCACCTTGGCGTCGTACTCGCGCGAGTACCGCGAGATCAGGTAGCGCGCGATCACCAGCACGTCATCACCACGCACGCGCAGCGGCGGTAGCTCGACGTTCACGACGTTCAGCCGGTAGTAGAGGTCCTCTCGGAACCGGCCGGCGGCGATCTCCTTCTCGAGCTCGCGGTTGGTCGCCGCGAGGATCCGGATATCGACCGTCTCGGGGCGCGTGTCGCCGACGCGGTAGACGACCTTCTCCTGGATCGCGCGCAGCAGCTTGACCTGCAGCTCGATCGGCATATCGCCGATCTCGTCGAGGAACAGCGTGCCGCCATCGGCCGCCTGGAACTTGCCCTGCTTGTTGGCGACCGCGCCGGTGAACGCCCCCTTGACGTGACCGAACAGCTCGCTCTCGAGCAGGTTCTCCGGAATCGCGCCGCAGTTGATCGTGACGAACGGCTTGCCAGCCCGCGGCGAGCGGTTGTGGACCTCGCGCGCGATCAGCTCCTTGCCGGTGCCGGTCTCTCCGGTGATCAGCACGGAGATATCGGTGGCGCTGATCTTCTCGACCTTGCGAAACACCGCCTGCATCGGCGGCGAGGTGCCGACGATCTCGCCGAACCGGTACTGTTCGAGCCGGTCGTTCAGCCGCTTGTTGTCGACCTTGAGCTCGTTGAGGAGCAGCGCGTTGGCGACGATCAGCGAGGCCTGCGACGCGAAGATGCTGAGCACGCGCAGGGTGTCGTTCTGGAATAGATCGCGGATCGAATCGTTGCCGACGTAGATCAGGCCGAGCAGCCGGCCGCGATCGAGCAGCGGCACGCAGATCACACTCGAGACCTTGAGCTGCATGACGCTTTTCGCGGCCGAGAACTCGTCATCGCGCATCGCATCAGAGACGATCACCGGCTTCCGCGAACGGATCACCTTCGCGATGATCGAGTCCGAGAGCTGACTCACCGCATCGGCGATGTTCTCCTTGTTGACGTTGCGGGCAACCTTGACGTCGACCGTCTCGCCCTCGAGCAACACGAGGAAGCCCTTGTCCGCGTTCGTGATCTCGACGACCGCATCCATCAGCGCATCGAGTAGCTCGCCGAGGTCGCGCTGGTGAATCAGCCGCTCGGAGAACTCGTAGAGCTTGGTGTACGCGTCGATGTCGGCGATCGTCTCGCCGGCCTCCTCGGCGGTGGGTGGCTGCTCGTCCAGCATGACGAACCGCAGCTCGCAGCTTCCAATCACCAGCCGATCGTCGTGAATCAGCTTGTGCTTGCTGCGCTTCTTCCCGTTGACGACGAAGTCCGTCTTCTTGAGCGCGAGCACCGTGTAGATCTGACCGTCGAACCGGATCGCGAAGCCGTCTTGCACGAGCGGGTCGGGGAGCACGATGTCGTTGTCGGGGCCGGACCCGATCGAGGTCAGCTTCTTGTCGGGGTGGAGGCTGTAGACCATCGGCGAATGGCCCGGTGCGGCGAGGCGGAGTGACGGCATGCTAGTTCTCCCATCCGAGCCCGATGCCGACGCCATCGGGCGTCACCATCGGACTGATACGCAAACGATCTCGGAGCGAGGTCTTCGGCGGAGACTGGTTGGCCTTCGACGGATCGAGCAGCTCGGGAGGGATCAGCGAGTCATCACCCTGCACCTGCTGCCGCGACTTGTGGTGTCGGATCGCGTCGAACACGCCCCACGCGTAGAACGCGAAGAACGCGACACCCGTCCCGATCTCGACCTGCTGGAGCCGCCGCACCTGCGGTCCCTTGGTGCGCGGGACGGCATTGCTGTCGAAGCCGTAGGTGCGGACGAGGTAGCCGAAGATGCCGACGCTCGCGACGAAGGAGCTGCCCTGGCCGATCGCCATCAGCGTTCCCATGGTGTTGCGGTCCTGCGTGAACTGCGCGAGGCCGAACGGCATGAAGTTCAGGTAGAACGGCCGCGCCTCGTAGACGACGAGGCTCTTGCGATACGCTTCGAGGCGCTCGGCGGCCTCGGCGAGTCGCTTGCGCTCGGCATCGTGCTCGAGTCGCGCACGCACGTCCTCCTTGGTGCGGTCGAACAGGCGCACCGCGCCCTCGGAGAACATCAGCGTCCCGATCGAGCGCTCCGGGTCGATGCGCAGTGCGCGGGTGAACTCGTCGACCGCTCGCTCGGTGTTCCCGACCTCGAAGTTCGCGGCTCCGATCAGGACATGCGCCTCGATCGCGTCCTCCTGCCGCGCGAGCACGACCTCGGGATAGAGCAGGGGAGAGATCACCTCGATCGCGGACTGCCAGTCGCGCGATCGGAAGCTCTTGCGGCCGCGATCGAGATCCTGGCTCGGCGTGGCGTAGGCGGTGGAGACCGCGAGCAGCACGATCAGCGCGGAGGTTCGCACTTGACCTCGTAGCGCTGTCCCGCCCTGACCGTGAGCTTCTGTGGCCAGTCCCTGTCACCGGTATTGAACTCGATCGTGACTGACTTGGTGTCGAGCGTGGCGCCCTCGTCGAAGAATACCTGGTTCGGCTGACCGACGACTGCGAGCTTGCCGTTGATGCGGACGTCGACCTGCGTGCCTGGCAGCTCGCAGATCGGGATCACCTTGGCCGTGCTGAGGTTCAGCAGGAACGCGACCTCGGACTGCCCGTACGCCACTGTCGCCTCCTTCGGCTCGCAACACGCGTTCTTCACCTTGATCGTCACGTCGTGGTCGATCGCGCGCGCGACGCGGCCGTCTTCCGGCGTTACCGGCACCCACACGCCATCGCCGAAATCGACCGATGACCCGCGCTCCGGCGAGACCCGCACGCTCAGCTCC
The DNA here is from genome assembly GCA_043753855.1 of Myxococcales bacterium. GTDB lineage: Bacteria > Myxococcota_A > Polyangia > Haliangiales > Haliangiaceae > JABFXX01. The sequence continues at coordinate 7,984 of JAYUVX010000409.1, forward strand.
TTCGGCTCGTTGACCGCCGCGGCGCCGGCATCGATCAGCAGCGGTGGCCGCGGGCCCGGACCGATCACCACGCCGGCGGCATCAGCGCTCTCGGCGATCGCGGCATCGATCGCCGGTGGTGGATCGTCCTGGCCGGTGACCCGGGTGCCGCCAACCACGAGCGCGCTGCTTCGATCCGGCGGCGGCAACGACTCGGCACCGGGCGGCTCGCTCTTGCGATGGATCATGTACGCGCCGCCGCCGATCACCAGTGCGGCGGCCACGCCGAGGCCGATCGCGCGCCACCGCAGCCGGCGGTTGATTCCATCGAGGATCGCGATCACGCCCTCGTTGTCGGAGTCGATTGTCAGCACGCGGTCGAACACGTCGAGGGCGCCCGACCGATCGTCCTCGGCGAGCAGCTTCTGTCCGCGGCGCGTCAGGTGATCGATCAGCCGATCCTCGAGCGCCTGCTCGTACGATGCAGGCGCGGAGAAGTAGCGCGACAGCTCCCCGGGGATCTTGTCGGCCGCGATGCCGCTCTCCTCGAGGTACGCCTCGATCGCGAGCACCATCTCGCCGACCGCCGGAAACCGATCATTCGGTTGCGCCGCCATCGCGCGCAGGATGAGCCGGCCGAGCCGGTTGCCGATCCGCGGGTTGGCGGTCCGCGGATCGATGAACTTGCACTCGGCGATCCGCTTCAGCACCTCGTGCGGGTTCTTGCCCTCGAATGGCAGCCGGCCGACGCACAGCTGATACAGCACGATGCCGAGCGCGAACACGTCGGTGCGGAAGTCGAGCTGCCGCCCTTCGACATGCTCGGGCGCCATGTAGGCCGGCGAGCCGAGCAGCTGTCCGGTGACCGTCAGGCGCTCGAGGTCGACCATGTGCGAGATCCCGAAGTCCATCAGCTTCACGACGCCGTCGGAGCGGATCATGATGTTCTCGGGCTTCACGTCGCGGTGCAGGATGCCCGCCGCATGGGCATGCGCGAGTGCGCGGCCGACCTGGAGGATCAGCATCGCGCCGATCTCGGGAAACGCGATCGGCCGGTCGGTGATCACCTGCTTCAGCGTCTGGCCGTCGATGAACTCGGTGACGATGTACGCCTCCTCATCCGGACGGGCGGCGTAGTCGAAGATCTCGAGGATGTTCTCGTGGCGCAGCTTCGCCACGGCCTGCGCCTCGCGCTCGAACCGATCGCGGGCCTCCTGGTAGTCCGCCAGGTGCTTGTGCAACACCTTCACGGCCACCACGCGCTTCAGCGAGCGGTCGATGCCACGATAGACAATGGCCATCCCGCCTTGCCCGACCCGTTCGAGCAACTCGTACTTGTCGAGGACCTGACCAACCTGGATCAACGTGGACTCGCGGCTACCCATGACAACAGTGTCATGGAGTGCTCCCTACGTTCATCGGACCAAACACAACCGGCAAAGGTTGTCTAACTCCACAAGTCTACGCCGGTTCTCGCAGATCCGGCAACCAACATTGGCCGTCCCGGTCTGACGCGCCCGTCACTCGATCTCTGCCGAAGCTTGCACACTCGAGAGCTGGCGATCTCGCTTCGGCATCTTGACGGCGCCGGATCGATCGCGTACTTGAAAGCCCCTTAAAGGCACATAGCTCAGTGGGAGAGCATCACCTTGACACGGTGGGGGTCTGCGGTTCAATCCCGCATGTGCCTACGAACAAAGACGGAATGAACACGGCCGGTTGCTGACGAAGCGCCGGCCGCGGTTCGTTTCGGG
>JAYUVX010000410.1:0-28904 GCA_043753855.1 Myxococcales bacterium
CGATCCCGAACCCGCTGCCGCCCTCGCGTCCGTACCTCAGGCTGGTCAAGTGATCGAAACCGTTGCCGTCGAGCCCGACGTGAAAGAGCCGCACCCAAACGACTTCAACATGCCGCTCGCCTTCAAAGTGCTCTACGGCTTTGGTGACACGATCCAGGAAGAGCTGGAAACGGGCGAATTGCGCAGCGAAGTCTTGCCGATGCCATTCATCATCAACGCGCGCGGTGCGCAGGTCTCCACCCAGATCTTCCGCGAACCGAGTAGCGCTGGCACCGCTGGGCTCCTGCTCACGCGCATGGACGTCGTCAATCTCTGCTACGCGGTCACGCCAGAGCCGCCCGTGTTGCTCGCGCATAACCCCAGCGCAGACGTCCGAGTGCCCAGGGGTGCGCTTCCGTTGCGCGGAGAGATCTGGGTCGGCTCGGACGGGGAGTATGTCCACCGTGGTCGCGTAGCTCCGTACGGCCGATTCTCAAGGCCACCGGGTGAGCCAGGCGAGCCAGGCGAGGACTAGTTCCTAGGAACCGGCTGGCCAGCTTTCTGGTTCCTAGCCGGTTCTTAGCGCCGGTTCCGATCGTCTAAGTACGTGGAGGATAGGGGTGTCGAACCCCTGACCCTCGGCTTGCAAAACCTCGCCGCTTCCTCATTTCAACTACTTCCGAGTTGCGGCGACTTGCGGGTAATCGAGTTCTTCCGACGGAGAACTCGGATCAGCTTGCGCGAACTCTCCGAGCGCCTGTTGACTAGAATGTTGACTAATTCGGCCATCGCCGTTGACTAGAGCATCGGCTCCGATGTTGACTAACTTTCATGAGGCAACATCTGACCGACGACACCCTCCGGACCCTCAAGGCGCCGGAGGACCGGCCGCAACTGGTCATCTTCGATACGAAGCTGACGGGGTTCGGCGTCGTCGTCGGGCAGCGAACGTCGACGTTCATCGTCAACCGTCGCATCGGGAAGAAGCTCCACCGCGAGGTCCTTGGCGCCTGGAGCGGCCGGGGCGGCGAGATCGATGCGCGCGCCGCGCGGAAGGAGGCACTCGTTCGTCTCGGCAAGCTCGAGAACAAGGACCAAACCCCGGGCACGCGGAAGCGCGCGAGCAAAACGGGCCCCACGCTCGCCGAGTCGTGCGCCATGTATCTCGAGCGCCTCCGCAAGGAAGGCAAGCGCCCGAGCAGCATCGCGTCGGTGGAGCGCGAGATCGGTGACCGCGATCGGGGCTACCTCAAAATGTGGCTCGGCCGCCCGCTCGCGTCGATTACGGGCAAGGAATGCCGCGCCCGCCACGAACAGATCACGCTCGACAATGGCCCGCACGTGGCGAACCGAGTTCTCCGCGAGCTGCGCGTCATCTGGAACCACATCGCGAAGGAAGCTGCTGCCGGAACGCTCGAAGGGATGGCGCCCGGCGCCGTGTTCCCCGCAAACCCGACGATCGCGGTCGTGTGGAACAAGGAAGGCGGGACCAGCGAGTACACCGAGCGTCGGCGGGAACCGATTCCGTGGAGCAGCCTCCCGACCTGGCGCACGACGGTCGACGGGATCGAGAACCCCGTGCGCCGCGACTACAACCTCGTCTGCGTGCTCACCGGTCTTCGCCGCAACGACGCGGCGTCGATGCGCTGGGAGCACGTGAACCTCGCGGAGGAGCCGTTCGACACGCGCGTGTGGAATGCGAACAAGAAGGCATGGGAGGCGGTCCAGCTCCCTCCGCGTACGGTCCTCCGACCATCCCCGAAGGGCGGCGCCAAGCGGTCGTTCTCCGTCCCACTCTCGGACGCGCTGATCAAGATCCTTGCTCGCCGGCGCCAAGACAACGCGGCGCTCTACAGCAACGACAGTGGCTGGGTGTTCCCCACGCGCGCTCTCAAGAACGGCAGCGACAAGAAGCAACGGTGCTACCTCTGCCTCGACCTGGGGATGCCGGAGCATGCGAAGGGCGCCATCACGCACATCTCCGAGCCCAAGGAAGACTCGAGCGTGCTCGTCGCGCCGCACCGTCTGCGCGACACGTACACGAGCGCGCTTGCCGAGATCAGCGACCCTCCCCTCTCGCCGTATGTGATCGATGTGTTGACGAACCATCGGCCGCCACGCGGCTCGGTGACCGCCGGCTACATAGATCTCTCCGCGGACCATCTGGCTCGCTGTCAGGAGCGCGTCTCCGACTTCCTCCTGGGACGGATGACTCCGCCCAAGAAGAAGGCATCCTTGAAAGCCGTGTAGGGATCTATCCGGCAGCGTCGCGCACATTTGCGACCAGATACGCGTCGATGTCGGCGTTTCGGTACCGCACCAGACGCCCGACCTTGATGAATCGAGGGCCGCAACCGTTGTAACGCCAGCTCTGGAGAGTCGACCGCGATATGCCCAGCCGGGCTGCGAGTGCGACTTCATCGATGAGGTCCGACGGGAGCGCTGCGGATATTGTCGGAGGCGCGACAACTTGACCAACGACGTGCAGCCCGGGCCCGGTCACGGAATCCCCGCGAGCGCCTCGGTCGTGGCGTACCTCGCCGCGATCTCGGTCAGCGCTTCGTCCTGGTGGTCGACCAGCTCGACCACGACCTCGGTGATCGATCCCAGGCAGCGAAGGTCATTGAACGGCAGGCCGATCACGACGCACCGCCCTTCGCGGGCGCCGCGCCGCCGATGAGCGTGCGGATCTTGGCCACGGCGTCGGGCACGCTGAGCGTGGTCAGCTCGTGGAACCAGGCGCGCAGGTCGGCTGGCGCGAGCTCGCCCGCGACCTCCCGCGCGAGCGCGGCCTCGTCCGGCGCGAGCGCCGACTGGATGGCGATGAAGTGCGCCATCGTGGACGCGTCGATCGGCGGCAGCGCATCGTTCACGGCACTCGGTGCCGCTGCGCTCGTGATCGGCGAAGACGCACTCGTCGCGCCGCGCTCCGGGGCGACCGGCGCCCTGGCTCCCGCCGCCGGCGCGCCAAGCGCGCGCGAGGCCGACGGTGCCGCCTTGCGCCAGTCGAGCAGCGCGCCGAGGTTGATCCCGCTATCGCTCAAGAGCGCCAGGATCGCCGGAGCGACCTGCTGGAGCAGCGCGGCCAGGTCGAACCCCGCCTTCGCGCGCGGGGCCGGCTCGCTCTCGTCGTCGTCGGCATCATCGTCGTCGTCCTCGCGGTCGACCTTGATCACCCGCGGCACACGCGCGGGGATGCCCACGCCGTCGGCGGCCCGCAACAGCACGGCCGACGCCTCCATGATCTGCGGGAACCGGTGCACCACCGCCCGCGCAATCTCCGCGTTCATCCGCATCGCCTCGATCACGATGCTCTCGCTCGACGCACCGAGCGGCGCGATCGGACGATGGCTGGCGTCGGTGGCGACGGGCGCAGCCGCAGTGAGATCGTGCACGTACACGTAGCCCGCGGGCGCGCCCTCGATCGGCCGGTTGTTCTCGTCGACCGGATCCAGCCGGTACCGGCCAGGGGTGGACACCTGGGCGCGAAGGTCATCGACCTCCGCCTCCAGCGGCATCACCAGCGGCTGTCCGTTGCGTGCGTACGCGACCTCAGGTGCTCCCTTGTGCTTCATCCTCCGCACGCGCCAGCCGGACGCACCCGGCGGCACCTCGAACGGATCGCCGTTGAGGTTGTAGGCCAGCTCGCTCGTCGTCGTCGTCATGTTTCGTTCCTCCATAAAGAGGTACTCCCGACGACCTGACCCAAACTCCGTATCGCGGATGTCGATTCTGAAAGATCCCGAGTCAACCGCCTGTTCTGAAACGGCGCCGTGATCCGACCGCCTGATCGCGGAAATCCACCCACTATGTCCCGCGGCTGCGCGCGAAACATGGTCGTTCTTTCGCTGCGGACTTGGTCTCGACTTCTCCCGCGGGGGCATCGCACGGGCATGTCCACGAGGAAGAAATCCGGCCGATCGGGCGCGGAAAGCCGCGCGCATGACTTGGTCTGTTCTCGTTCTGTTCGCGTTCCGATCTCGTTCGCGTGTCGTTTACATCGAGCTACGCCGCCATCCCGAGCGGCGCCGCGGCGGGATCAGGCACCCACAACATGGACAAGACGGTGCGGAACTCGGGAGACGCGGTGGCGTGCTCCGCGATCTGGACGTCCGCGCGCGTATCCAGCCACGCGGATGCCGGCACCTGGCGCGGTTCCGCGTGCATAGCGTCGCGATCCCAGAAGCCGCGCGCCACGGAATCGGCGCCGAGCGGTCGATCGCGCCCGATCCACGCCGTGAACGTCGCGCTCTTCGCACACCACAGCACCCGCCGATCCGCGCAGAACACCGCGGCACAGCGCTCGGGAGACAACTCCACCACCCGGATCGCGGCCGCCAGCAACGACATGCCGAACGCGTTCGCGATCCACCGCGGTTCATCGAGCGTCACCGGCGCGGAGCGACACAGCGCGCCGACCAACTCGTAGGGCATCGTCAGCTCGCTCGCGAACGCGTTGGCCTCCGACTCGTAGTCGCGGCGATGGGGCGGCGAGCGGCGCGACGGACCTGCTTCGCCGATCGTGTGCGGCGGCAGCGAGGGGTGATCGAGCACGAGGTGTCCTAGCTCGTGCGCGATCACGAACTTGCGGGATCCGCGGTCGCGAATGCGATCGGCGACGATGATGATGGCCCGGCCCGGCATCCGGACGAGCTGCGAGTCCGCGCCGTCCAGTGGCCCGTGGACGATGCGCAGCTCGAGACCCAGGGTCGCCGCGATTCGCTTCGCGATCGCCTCGATCCGGAGATGTCCGGGCGCGGTGATGCCCAGACGGGCGATGTACGCGCGTGCCACCGCACGCGCGTTTGAGATCCCAACCTGCCGCATGTGCGGCCTCCCTGCGGTGTTGTCCGTTAGTCGCGAGCGGTCGGATCGATCAGGTCGTAGAGCCGGCGGAGGTCGTCGTCGGATAGCCGGGTGAGGTTACGGTGCGCGAGCTGCACGGCGCCCGCACCTCCCATCGCAGCCGTGATCCGCGCGATACCGGCGAGCACCGCATCGCGAGCCATCGCGAGCGTGGACGGCCGGATCGGCGGCGCGGTCTCGAGCGGCGGATCCTCGGGCGTCAGGCCGCGACGCAGCTCCGCCATCCGTGCCTCGAGTTGGTGACCGAGCGCGTCGGACCAAGCGCTGTCACGCGCGGTGGTGATGCCACGATCCACCGCGTCGCGCGCGGCGATGTGCGACAGCTCGTCCAGAATCTCGGCGTCAGTCGCCGCGGGCGTGGGGGGCTTCTTCGGGGGCGTCATGCTCGTGCTCCTCGCTCGGTCTCGTCGATCTCGATGCGCTTCGCGAGCCGGGTCAGCCGATCGCGCGCGTTCCGGAACGTCTGATGCGACATTTTCGTGTGCTCCATGATCTCCCGGGCGTCGCGCGCACCGGCCACCATCGCATCGAGGTAGGCGTGCATCTCGCGATCCTTGCCCACCAGCGCACGGATGCGCGCCATGGCTTGGCTCGCCTGGATCGCGTCATCGACCGAGATATCGTCCTGGTCCTGTGCGAGCGAGGCTTCGACCATGGCCCGGGTGGAGTGCTCTGCGACTCCGACGGGCGCATCGATCCGCTCGTGACGAAACCGCTCGTGGCGCTTGCGGTCGTGGAATGTCCGGCGCCGCACCATGTCCTCGGCGTGCTGATAGAGCGACTTGCGCGCGGGATTCCAGGTCACCACGCCGCCGAGGGTGTCGGTGAGGATCTGCGCCACCACCTCCTCGGCGTAGGTCTCGTCGAGAAAGCCGGCCGCGCGGCGCACCGACCGCGCGCGCCAGCGCGCGTAGTGCTTCATGTCCACCCGGAGCTTCTGCGTGCACTGCGCCTTGAACTGATCGATCCATTCTTCACTGGGGGAAAACGGCACGCGCTCCGTCGGGATCGGCGTGCGTCCCATCGGGGTCTTAGTGTCGTCTCGCATCAAGGATCGCTTTAGAGTCCCGCTCCAGTTGCTGGAGCGTGTCAGGGGTCGTCATGGACCTTGTTCTAGCTGTCCGGTGTGACACTGTCCGGCTGTTCAGGCACTCCCGGAACGCTTCTCGCGGGTTCGCCTACCCGATGGCGACTGCCGAGGAGAGACACAGGATCAACCTGGGATCGCTTCGAGCCCGCTGATCATCATCGCGTCACGGCAGACCGATTCGACCCGCCGAGTCGATACTGAGAGCCGTCGGTCGACGTGTCGGCGCATGGCGCGTTCCGGACGTTGAAATTCGCCGACGCTTCGCGGTCGCTCTTGAACGCAAGCGATATGCTCGCGCCGTGGTCCTCGGCGTCGAACGTATTGGTGTGTGGCTGAAGTCACCAGCGCGCGCGCTCCATGTCTACCTAACGGCAGCGGCGATTGCGCTCGTCGCCTTTCTCCTCGTGTACGGGGTACGCCACCTGCTCGGAACGAACGCTTACTGGCAGATGCCCGAGCAGGACGAGCGCATGGCACTCATGGGCTATCGCTACTTCCTCGCGGACTCCTGGCACTGGCCGATATTCCTCAACGACGCGGTCAACGTCCCGTATACGAAGAGCGTCGCGTTCCTTGACTGCATTCCGATCTGGGCGCTGGTCAACAAGGGCATTGCAACCATCATCCCGCCGTGGAGGTCGTTCAGCGCGGATGCGTACCTCGGGATGTGGCATGCCCTCGCCTACGCGCTTCAGGCTTGTCTCGGCGTCGCGTGCTTGCGTGCGCTCGGTCATCGGTCGTGGCGCGCCAACCTCGCGACCGCGCTGTTCTTCATCGCGATCCCGACGTGGATCTTTCGGTACCCGCACGCCGCGCTCTCCGCGCATTGGGTGCTGTTGGCGGCGTTCTACATGTACCTGCGCACCCCAACACGCGAGCGCACGTCCCTGCGGCTTGGAATCGCGAAGGTCTCACAGCTCGCACTCGCCGCGCTCGTCACACCGTATCTCGCCGTTATGTCCCTGCCCGTCTTCGCGGCGTCGGTACTCCGTTCGCGCGATCGACGCACGATCGCGATCTGGCTACCGCTCGGGGTGATCGCGATCCTGTTGGCCAACTGGTTCGCCGGCTATTTCGCACCGGAGACGGCAAAGCCCCAATGGGGGTTCGATCAGGAGAGCGCCAACCTACTCGGCTGGCTCATCCCGCAGCGCAGTGGAATCGTCGGAGACGCGCAGTGGATTGCGAGCGTGAATGGAACACCCTGGCAGTACGAAGGCTACGCGTACCTCGGCATCGGGGCACTCGGCCTGCTCGCGCTGTTCCTTCCCCACGTGAAGATCCTGCGCGGTGTGATCGGTCGACACGCACCGCTGTTCATCGTCGCGGTGGCGGCAGCGTTGTTCGCCTTGTCGAATCACATCTACTTCGGCTCGCACGAGATCGGTAGCTATCCGATCCCGCGCCTCTTTCGATGGATCCCGAATCAGTTCCGCTCGCCAGGGCGGTTCGTCTGGATCCCGACGTACGCCCTCCTGCTCTTCCTCATGCACTGGGCGCTCACGCGTTTCGTCTCGTGGCGCAGGTTCGCGATCGTCGCGGTGCTCGTCGTGCTTCAGGTCATCGACGCGACCGGCGACTGGCGACTCCAGCACATGAAGACGAACGCCGCACATGGAGCGATGCTCGATCGCGATGGGTGGCGCCCACTCATTCACGCGCATGGCGCCGTGACAATCCTCCCGCCGTATCCGTGCGTGTTCGACGAGGCCGATGGCGCGAAGCTCGACCACGCGTCGTGGGAGATCCAGTTCCTTGGCTCAGAGCGGGCACTGCCGATCAACGGAACCTACAGCGCGCGGGAGATGAGGAAGTGCGAAGCAGAGGAAGCGGAGTGGGCGACGCTCGCCCTCCGGTCGGATATGCTCTACGTGATCCTTCCACAGGCGTTTGCGGTCGCGGATCGACTTGAAGCGACCGGCGCCCGCTGCGGCGCGTTCGACTTCGGACGCGCTTGCTCGACGAACGGACCGGCGATCGACGACGCGATCCGCTCAAATATCCTTCGAGCAACACCTGGCCCGATCCTCGTTCGCTACAACCAGACGCTAGATTTCTCTGCCGCACCGACGAACTCAGGGTGGACGGCCGCGGAGAGTGGTGGGCGCTGGACGAACACCAGTCTCGCCAGCGTCCTGCTGCGTGTCGAAGGCGAACCACCGCCGAACCCGGTGCTCACGGTCCAGATGCAGGCTCTTCTCTGCGGGACGCGAGACGTCCAAGACGTCGACGTTCTGATAGACGGAGAGGTTCTGACCACGCTGCACTTCGACAAGGGCACGAACAAGCCGGACGCCGTGCGGACCATTCCGATCGCGCCGGGGGTGCGCCTGCATCGAACGCTCGCGCTCCAGTTCAGGCCACACGACATCCGCAGCCCGCAGAAGCTTAGGTGCAGCGAGGACACGCGCCGAATCGCGATCGGCCTGTCGAAGCTGACGATTGGGAACGATAACGCTTCGGTTCCGTGAGCTGCGGTGATCTCGGCCAACATCTCGTATTCGACACGTGTCCGACTCGAGCCCTGCGCGGGCTGCGGAGTAACTTGCACGGCCTTACATCCGTTGCATCCGTTGCGGAACGCTTCATCCTCGTGTTAGCCCTTGTTGTGGAGGGGAAGACATGAGATCTGCGCGACACTCCGACGTGGCGGCTTTGCGAGGGCTGATACTAACTTCGCTGTCAGCTTGCATTGTCTTATGGACACTTATTGGCCTCGAAGAAAAGGCGGACGCGCAAACTGCAGTTCCGATTTCTCGCAATACTACATATCAATGGATTGATGGGTTTGGCGCCGCGCAGCCCGGTGGTCAACACTATTGTGAGACGAACCCCGCTACGCTCTGCACGTGCCCGAATCATCCAACTCCACCCAACGGAGATGGCAATCCAGAACTAGGCACGTGTTCAAACACTACCCAATGCGGAGGCGCACTCGGGAGTGGAGGTGTCGCTGGCGCTTGCATTATCGGAACGCAGGACTTTGCGTCTTCTCTCTACTTCATGTCCGATCCGTATCGCGGCCAGGTCCTTGACCAGCTCTTCTCAACTCTCGGCGGTATCGGTCTCTCGATTCTTCGCATGAAAGTGAACCCCGCCATCGCATGGAGCTCTGGCACCATGTCTCCGCAGAACGACATAGCGCAGGGCTGGATAATGTCTCAGACTGCGGCTCGCGGCCCTGTCAAGCTGATGGCATCGGTATGGAGCCCCCCCGGTTGGCTGAAGTCAAATGGCGCTACATTGGGTGGCTTCTGTTCTGGCAACGGGTCAGCGTGTCGGCTCGACTTCGACTACCAAGCCGGAGTCTACGGCGCCCGCTGCCCGACAGACCAAGTATGCCTGTCTGCGAACATTCCCAATTACCTTATGCAGAGCTTTGCGACATACTTGGCGGACTTTGCAACTCAGTACGCTTTATATTATGGCATTAACATTTATGCGTTGTCGTTTACGAATGAGCCAGACAATCATGCCGTTCACTGGGATACGTGTGGCTGGACTGGCAATTCCATCCGTGATTTTCTGGCGACTCCTCTGACGAACACATTTAACTCGAGAGGTGTTTCGACAAGAGTGATCGCTCCCGAGTCTTCTCACTGGAGTTTCGTCGACCGCGATCCGCCAGTTGCAACTGAAGTCAGCCCTGCACTTGCGTTGGACACAGGTCCGTACCTAACGCCGACGTACGCGTCCACGGCCGCACGCAACCGCGTCGACATAGCTGCAGCGCATTTGTATCCGGCACCCGATACTTCGCAGGGCCTCGGCGACCCGGTGTCGCAATCAGCCATGCAATTCTCTAGTATGCTGAACCCGACGACGCACGTCTGGCAGACTGAAGACCCTGGCTATGGATGTAATAGCACAAACACTTGCAACAATACGCCAGGGACGTGCCTCTGCGGCGTTGGTGAAACGCCGATGGGCAAACTAATGAAGGAAATGCTGATTATCCACAACGGCCTCACGAGCGCCTGGATAAGCGGGTGGCTCTGGTTTCAGGCTTACAATGGCGGTCAGTCAGCAGGACTCATCGGCAATAACTCGACAGGGAATACTTTAGTAAATCCGGTGTTGTTCAGGACGAAGATGTACTGGGCGCTCGGGAACTTCAGTCGCTTCATACGCCCTGGATTCGTTCGTATCGGTGCAAATTCTCAGCCACTGACAGGGGTGTATGTGTCTGCATACAAAGACCCGAACATGGATAGCGCAGGTCCATTGGTGATAGTGGTGATTAATTCGACATCTTCTTCGAAGAGTCTACAATTTCAGAACGTTGCTGCATACGCCACACCGTACGTAACATCGAGCACGCTGAATCTGGCGGCTCAGAGCGATGTGTACTTGGGCAGCGCCGTCTCCGTCCCTGCCCTGAGTGTCGTGACTTATGTTGCCAATCCGCCGAAAAAATCCTCTGACCTCCTTTTCCAGGACAGCACTGGGAAGACGATGATTTGGCTGGGTGCGATTGCTGCCACAGCGAACTACCCGCACACGACGTACCCCAGCCCCTGGACGTGGTCGACCGATTGGACAATCAAAGGTGTTGGTGACTTCGACAATGATGGCCAGGCGGACATACTTTGGCGCGATTCTACTGGTGCCCTTGCCATCTGGCATAACGGCCAGGCTTCCAATGTGACCTATCCTGGGACCATCCCCAACGATTGGGCATACTCGGGGTTGGTGGATTTCAACAACAACGGGAAAGTAGACATCTTATGGAGATACGTCGACGGGACTACTGCCTATTGGCAAGATGGGAACTCGGCGGCAGTCGGTTGGCCGGGCGCGTTACCCAACTCCTGGCAAATTCAAGGAGTTGGAGATTTCGACGGTAACGGGTTGGGTGACATATTGTGGCGGCAGACCGATGGCACGACAGCGATTTGGCACGACGGCAGCGCGTCGTGGACCACCTGGCCAGGTGCGGTGGACAACGGTTGGCAGATCCAGGGGGTAGGAGAGTTCGATGGCAATGGCAAGAGTGATATCGTCTGGCGGCACGTGAGCGGAAGCACTGCAATCTGGCACGACGGTACGGCCTCGGGGACGTATCCGGGTGCGCTTGCCACGGACTGGCAACTTCAGGGTGTCGGTGACTACGATGGAAACGGAAAGAGCGATCTGCTCTGGCGGAATACGAACGGGACCCTCGCCATTTGGCAAGACGCGAACGCAGGATGGACGACGTATCCCGGAAATCCCGGAGGGACGTGGGCCGTACGGAACTCTGGACGATTTGACAAGTAGGCAGACCGACGTACTCGTTCGGCCTCCGCGTACTGTCGCGGTAGGGCCGTGAACGTTAGATAGAGAGGTCGAGGTCTCGCGCCAGCCGGTACGCCTGATCCCATCCGAGACGAATCAGCGGGTCCAAGATCCGGCTCCAGGCGCCGAGAACCGCGTCGTCCCCCAACGACGGATCTCGCTCCGCAACACATTCACGGAGAACATGCTCGATCGGGTCGAGGAGCCAGTACGCGTTGGCGGCCCCGGCGCGAATGAGTGCCTCGCCAACGTTCAAGAACCGATCAAGGACGTCACGCCTGTCGATTCCTTCAATCCTCAACCCCCGGATGTACTCGAGCGTCTCGAGGACTCGGTTCGCTGCCTCAATGACGCCGGACGCTCCAAGCTCGAGTAAGACGTCTCGTAACTCACGGTAGAAGCGCGCAGCAAGCTCGTCAGGCAAGCGCGGCTCGTCTCCCGCACGAAACGCACCCGAAGCAAAATACAGCTGGCTTGCGATCTCTCCAACCAACTTCGCGTGAGGGTCGCGCTCCATTCCGTGCGGTGGATTGAGCTCAACCGAGCCCGCGGCCGGCAGTGCGTTCATGCTTGCGCGCGCGATGCGAACAAACAGCTCCACGGTGCGTGCCCGCGCTGCTTCCTCAGCCTCGTCGTCACCTCTCATCACGAGCCAATCTCGGAAGCTGTGCAGCACGCGATGAATACCGAACGGATGGCCCTGGATCTCGGTGACAGCTCTCGAGACCGCGTCGGTGGCGATGCTGTTTGCGCGCGCTAGGTGCTGCCACACGAGCTGCATCAGCGCATCCGTGCGCCCGTCGTGGTCAGCCTTCGACGCCCCTCCGAAGCGCGCGAGCGCACTCACCGCAAGGTCGACGGCCGCAGCATGGTCGAGCTTGTAGAATGCGTTCAACTCACTGACCGCCGCAGCGGCAACTTCTGTGTTTGGGTCTTGGAGGAGCCTGACAAGAATCGGCCACACACGATCACGACCGAGTGTAGCCAGCTCACGCAGGCGCCAGGCGACTTGATAGCGGACCGCGGCCTCGCCGTCCTTGGTAAGCCGTTCGATCTCGCTCGTGGCCTGATCACGCGCGTGCCGTCCCGACAATGCCAGAAGACCAGGGACGGCTTCAGCCCGCGGGAATGCCTGGCCTCCATTGAGAAGATCGCCACTGGAGAACGGGCGACCATCGTCGCGTCGCGCGGCCTCGTAGACGTCGGATTCCCCGTCCGTCGATCCGGAGACGATGATCCGCAACGACGCGAGGTGCGCAACGGCACTCCATCCCGCGATCTCGATAGCTTCCGCAATTCCACTCGCCCGAAGAGTGTCACGAAGTCTGTGCAGCGCTCCCGCCGTCGACGCCAGCGCCTCCGATGCTTCCTTGGGAGTCTGGCGTAGGGGCTCGAGTCGCATGATCTCTTTCCATACGACGCGAGTCGCTGCTCTCGCTTCTGCGTTCGCTGGTTGTGCGAGTTGTTCGCGTGACACTCCCAGTCGCGCGATATCGAGGGTATCGTCTTCGTCTCCAGGCCCCAAGACCTTGAGGTGTTCGTCGTCTTCGCCGTCTTCAGCTCCGTCTCCGTTCGAGCCTGCGCCCCGAGGTGATACTGGGGGCGACACGCCGAGAGCCTTCTCGAGTCTTGCGCGAGTATAGCGGTCTGACTCTTCGTTCAACGACCCGACGGCATCCGCGATCGCTCGGGTGACTTCCGGCGACAGCTCCTCAAGCGTCTTCTGAACCAAATTTGCGATCGGCGCGCCGAGCAACCGGAGGGCGACGGGACTAGACAGTAGAGGAACGATCTCCTCCCGGGTGGCAGCGCTCACCTGGGCGTGTTGAATCAGCGTCGCCCAAACGAGTGCTGGCGCGGCTGTGCTGACGAGTGTTTGAAAGACCTCGTTCCGCACTTCCGGGGAATACGTGTCGATGGCTGGGCCGATCGCGTCAAGGAGATGCTCGATCAAAAATCTCGAGTGTCGATGCAGCTCATCGGAGGTCCTCGCGTCGATGGAAAACGAGCCGTGCGCCGTCGTCAATAGTGCTGAGGATGCGACGGCGCCTCGCATATCGGTTATCCGCTCCCAATATCGCGCCGCTTCAACGCACGCTCGAACGGCCACGAGTGGCGCGGCCTGTAGGAAGGTCTCGACGTATTGCTCGAACCAGTGATCGAGCATCGAGTCATAGATCCGCTGTCGGGACGGAACCGGCGGCGAAGGACCACCAGATCGTTGCGCAGCCTCGGCCAGCTCGTACCAGCGGCGGAACTCGGTCCTCTGGCGCGCCTCCTCGTCGGCCTCTTCGCGGACCGCATTCGTGTACAGAGCCGCGACGATGTCGGGTCCCACAGACAACTGCGGCAGGTGACTCGCGAGGGTTCGAACAGTCTCCCTTTGATGGGGCGTGTTATGTGGTGGCCCGATCAACCTCCGAATGGCCGCGAGACCCTCAGGCAACGCAACGTCGAGTGTATCGATGACCGCGCCGAGCGCCATCGGCTCCAGGCCGCGGCTCGATGCCGCCGCGAGCACCGCGCGCGCGGCCTCGGCGGCCAGACGGCGCGAGCCGGGATCAAGCTTCGCTTTTCCGAGGAGGCGATGCAGCAGCGTCGCCGCTATGGCGAGCCGATGCTCTGCCTCACTTGCGGCGAGGCAGAGACGGAGCCACGGTGCCGGCGCGACCAGGTCTGGATATGCAGTCGCGAACTGACAGACGAAGCGATAGGCCGAGTCGACCTCAACTCGGGCTCCGCCATCGGCAACGACTAACGGCCGGAGGTCATCGTCTTTGACTGCGAGTCGAACGAGGCTCTCCGCAAACGGAATCTGCACGAGGGCCGACACGCCGGGCCGCATCATCAGGAACAGTCGCGACCAGTACGACGAGCGCCGCAGGTGCCAGTCCTCCTCCAGCAACAACAGGACGCTTCGTCGATCCAGCACGGCCGGGCGAATCGAATCATTCAACGAGTCGAGCACCCCTCGGCTAGTCATTTGGAAACCTCGCGCGGACATAATCTGCGAGCGGCTCGTGGGCGAAGCTGACGCGATCCGCGGCGACGACGAGAACTCCGTCGCTGACGAGTGCGTCCACGACCGTGCTCTGCTGCCCGAGCAGCTGCACCGGCACGGAGCTCGCGCCCGTGGCCCGCTGTTCCCTCGCGAGGCGTTTCACGACTGCGGCACGGTCTGGTGACGCTACTCGGCGCTCCCAGTAACGGTCCAGAATCGCGGTGGCGAACAGGGCCGGGGTCTGTTGATCGGGTGGCAGGTCGAAGAGGAGCGCGAGCGACTCTGGTAAGGACAGGAACGAGCGTGCGACCGGATCTGCGAGGATCGCCTCGCGCAGCGACGCTGGAGCATTTGCAAGCGCGCGGTCAAGCTGCTCATGAGTCAGCCGCGAAAGAAGCAGATGACGCCCTAAGGCATCACGCCCTGCGGTCGGGGACTGGAGAAAGAGCGAGCGCCATTCCCAGCGCCCGCGAAACGTCGACTCGCGACACGTCACGAGCACTCTCCATCGCTCGCGGTCTCGGCAGGCCAAACCCAATAGGGACAACACGACCTTCTCGAGCGGCGAATCGCCGATCATTTCCTCGAGCCCGTCGATCAACAGGTAAGCGGGCTGCTCCGGGACGGCCCCCATGAGATCCGCGATCGGGTTGGTGAGCGCGTTCTGGATCGGGCTCGTAAACAAGTGGCTAGAGGTCGCCTGCTTGAGATCACACAAGACGACGCGCCGCTGTTGTCGTCGTAGCTCGTCGAACGCGGCCAAGAGCAGGTTCGACTTGCCAACCCCACGTTCGCCAAGGACGACCGTTGGGCCGGACTCCAGCTGCGTCATCAATGCCGGCACACCCCGATCGAGGGTCGCCCCGAAGCTCCCACGCTGTAACCGTCGCATGTTCGCCACGAACTCGCGCGTGCCCTCAGCGACGAGCGCGAGATCACGCGAGAAGTCAGGTGCGGCTTGCAATCGCAAGCCGTTCCGAACGAGGAGCCTACGCAACCCCTCCGCATCGATCCCCGCCGCAGCGGCAGCGAGCGAGAGCATCTCCCTACTCAAAACGTTGATCGCGCCGTCGGGCGATTGCCCTTCTACGAGCAACCCGCGTAGCTGAAATCCGGGATCGATCTCGATCCGCTGAGTGACCCCCTCGGGTAGAAACCAAAAGATCGAGAGGCGCAGAAGCTCGACAAGCTCCACCCACGTTGGGGGGCGCGCGACGAGGTGCTCAATGACGCGTTCGAATCGAAAGAAGACCTCCCTGTCAGGTTCGGACCGGAGGACGGCGAGTCTCGCGTCCGACTCGGACGCGGGGATCTCCGCCGAGATCGCGACTCGCTCGGCGATCCTCTTCAGACGTTGGAGGTCGTCCGTGCCGTTCTTGAACGCGAGCACGAAGCGATCGGTCGAGACATCGAGCCGAGCGTCGGCGCGGCCGTTCTGCTGCGCGACGAGTTGAGCGATCGCCTTCACGAACGCGCTGTCTTGACCACGGATCGTCGCATTCGGTGGAGGTCCGAGGTGCGCATCTCCCTTTGCCTGGAACAAGAGTCGACCGGACCTGGTTCGCACGGCAATGTCGTCGATCTGCTCCGCGGCCTCGCACTGGATCGCCATCGGCACCGCATCGACGGCGGAATGGTTCCACAACGGCGACTGCGCGAGCACATGGATGCCGATGCGCGCGGCGAGGTCCGCCCGAAACGACTCGCCGCCGGCGTTCGCGGCTCCGCCGATGGAGGATCGGGCGGTTCCGCTCTCGTCCGCGTCCTCGGGCACCGGGGACATCTTCCGGCGCGCACACGCGAAGATCAACGCCGGTGAGCGATGGCGCTCAGATTTGCCGCACCTGTTGACTAATTTGTTGACTAGAGCCGATTTATCCGCCTAAGTACGTGGAGGATAGGGGTGTCGAACCCCTGACCCTCGGCTTGCAAAGCCGATGCTCTCCCACTGAGCTAATCCCCCGGGGAGGTCTAGGTATCGCGAGGCACGGCCGTCGTCAACGGCCCGGCGGCCAGGCGCGCTAGTCGATCTTCTCGGCGGGAGCGCTGGGCGGCTCGGGCGGCGCTTCGTCGAGGACGATGTCCTCGAGGTCGGCCTGCGGGCGCACGTGCGGCTTCATCGGTTCCTTCTTGGGGAACAGCGGCGGCGGGTACATCGCGCGGGCCTTGGGTGAGGCCTGGCCCCAAGCGAGGAAGATCAGGATCCAGCCGGTCGGCATCCAGAAGCAGATCTCCGGGAAGTGCATCGCGAAGCCGCAGATGTAGCCGGAGACCACGAGGGTCAGGAGGCCAATGCTGACCAGCTTGTTCTTCGTCATGCCGACCTTCGGCATCGGCAGCCGCGACGCCATCAGGTAGCCCATGATCGCGACGAAGATCGGGAAGTACCTCCAGACGGCGAGCGGGGTGGAGAACGCATCACCGAACAGCTTCGGGCCGCCGAACGCGCCCTGCCCCACGATCGCGATGTTGGGATCGTACTTGAGCAGCAGCAGCATCCAGATCGCGATCAGGCCGCCGGAGAGCGTGGTCGGGATCCCGAAGAACATCTTCGTCGGAATCTGATCGTCGGTGAGGATGTTGTAGCGGGCGAGCCGGAACACCGCGCACAACATGTAGCCGCCGCAGACGATGAACAGCAGGGTCTTGCCGGTGCCGTCCGCGAACGGCAGGCCCGGATACTTCGAAAGGAACGTGAGGACGAGGTACGCGGGCGCCACGCCGAAGTTCAGGAAGTCGGCGAACGAGTCGAGCTGCATGCCGAGCTCGCTGGTGCCCTTGACCGCGCGGGCGACCAGGCCGTCGAGACGATCGGTGAGGACGGCGTAGATGATCATCCAGGCTGCGAGCGCTGGATCGTTGTGCGCCGCGGCCCAGAGGGATACCAGGCCGAAGATCATCGACGACAGCGTGATGAGGTTCGGGGCGAGGTAGCGGAGGAAGCGTGCGGACGCCATCTAGCTTTTTCGCTTCTGCGCGTGGTCCATGAGCTTGGAGTAGAGCCGAGGTCCGAGGCTTTCGGTCATCAGACCTTCCACGATTCGCGCGATTTCTGCCTGCGGATCGCCTTCCCGGTAGACGAAGCGGATGGCCATTCCCGCCTCTTCGTCCACGGTCTCGGCGATGATACGGGAAACCTCACCGTGGATGGTCAGTGGCTCCTCGCTCCCCGGAACGAATAACTTGAACAAAAACTCGGTTCCGATCGGCAGCGGGCGGCTGGTCTTGATGAACGTGCCCCCGCGCGAGATGTTCTTGGTGTAGTCGGCGAAGAACGTGTTGAGCCGCTTGTATTCGACCTTGAGCTCGATAGGACGACGCACCTCGGTGCGTCGCTCCTGCGGGGGCTCCTCGACCACGGCCCACCATACCAGGTCCGGCCTATGAGCGAGGGTCAAGCGATCCGCGGAATGCTGACGCTGCCGCGGCCCGCCCGTCGGTGGGCGACGTGGCAGTGGGTGATCGCGATCCCGACACTCGCGTTGGTTCCGAAGCTGGTCGGCCGGCTGTGGACCTGGATCGTGCTCGCCGCGCTGCTTGGCGTCGGGCTCGGGATGCTCCCGCTGTTCGGCGTGCTCGGCTACGAGCTGGCGATCGCGGCGGCGGTGTTTGCGGCGCCGATGAGCCTCGATGTCGGCGCCGCGCTGGCCCGCGAGCTCCAGCGCCAGCCCCTGCGGTCTGGATTTGCCGGGCGGGCGATGCTGCGGTCCACGCTGACCAGCAGCGGGCTAGCGCTCGCGGTCATCTTGATTCCGGCAGTGATCTGCGCGGCGCGCGGGATCGTGGTCCCGACCTGTGACTGGTGGTTCGGGATCGTCGCGTACGTCGCGTTGCCGGTGGTGACCGCGGTGCTCGGCGGCGCGCTCGGCCATACGCTCGGCGTGGTGGCGGGACCGCGGCGGTTCGCCGGTGCGGCGCTCGCGCAGCTGCCGCTGATCCTCGTCGCCGCGGCCGCGCTGTGGCGGTTCTATGGTGCGCCGCCGGTGTTCACCTACAACGCGATCCTCGGCTACTTCCCGGGGAACCTCTACGACGAGAACGTGCAGCTCACGGCGCCGCTGTGGTGGTCGCGCTTCGAGCAGCTCGCGTGGGTGGTGGCGATTGTCGGCGTGGTCGCGTGCATCGTCGACGTGCCGACGTTCCGGGTCACCCGGGCGGCGCGTCCATCGGGCCGACGCGTCGGGGCGATCATGGTGGCGCTGGTCGCCGCGCTCGGTGGCACGCTGCTGCACGTCGAGGCCGGCGTGCTCGGCTATGCGATCGATCCCGAGGACATCGAGGAGGCGCTCGGCGGGCGGATCGAGACCGCGCACTTCATCATCCACTACGCGAACACGCCCGAGATCGAGGCGCAGATCGCCGTGATCGCCGAAGACCACGAGTTTCGCTACGCGCAGGTGGTTCGCCAGCTGGGCGTCGCGCCGAGCGGCAAGCTGCGCTCGTTCTACTTCGCGGATCGCGACCAGAAGGCGCGCTGGATGGGCGCGCGCGACGTCGAGATGGCCAAGCCGTGGCGGCGCGAGATCTATCTCGACCACCGCTCGTTCCCGCATGGATCGCTGCGGCACGAGATCGCGCATGCGGTGGCGAGCGAGTTCGGCGATCCGATCTTCGGTGTCGCGATGCAGAAGATCCACGGCATCCCGCTCGCGAGCCCGGGGCTGATCGAGGGGCTCGCCGTCGCGATCGACTGGCCGGGCGGCTACGATCGGTTGACGCCGCACGAGGCGGTGCGCGCGCTGATGGCGATGGGTAAGCGGCCGTCGATCGCGCAGCTGCTGTCGCTGCAGTTCTTCACGTTCTCGTCGGCCACCGGCTACACCACCGCGGGAAGCTTCCTGCGGTTTCTCCTCGAGACCTATGGCCCCGAGCGACTGCGGAAGATCTATCGCAGCGGCGGCGAGTTCGAGGATGCGTACGGCAAGCCGCTGCGCGTGCTCGAGGGCGAGTGGGTCGCGATGCTGCAGACCATCGACGTTCCAGCGTCCGCGATCGAGGGAGCGCGGGAGCGGTTTCGCGGGACCAGCGTGTTCGATCGGCCGTGTCCCCACACCATCGCGAAGCAGCGCGAGCAGGCGCAGGAGGCCGCGGCCGCAGGCGATCAGGCGAAGGCGGTGCGGCTGATGCGGCAGGTCTGCGGCACCGCGCCCGACGAGCCGCGCTACCAGCTCGATCTCGGCGACATGCTGATCGCCGGCGATCCGATGGAGCATGCCGAGGCGATCGGCCGGTGGACCTCGGTCGCACGCGATGCCGAGGGCGTGACGTCCAGCCTGCGCGCCGATGCGTTCGAGAAGCTGTCCCGGGTGGCCGCGAGCACCGGAGACTTCGCCACCACCCGCACGCGGATCGCCGAGGCGTTGGCGCTCCCTGTCGATTCCGGCGAGCGGCGGCAATACGAGGCGCTCGCCTTCGCCCTCGATCACAAGGGACCGGCGGGCCCTGCCCTGCGCGGCTACTTCTATCCCGGTCCAAGCCGGGTCGATGGAGCGACCTGGGCGCTGATCGCCACGCTCGCCGAGCCCGGGCTGGGATTTGGCCATTACCTGCTCGGGCTGCAGCGCCTCGGCAAGGACGAGGTCGCGAGTGCCGCGGTGGAGCTGGGGCGCGCGCTGCAGCTCGGACTACCGGGGACCTCGTTCGTGAAGTACGGAGCGCGTCGGCTCGCGGTGGCCGCCTATCGCGCGCAGGACACGGGAGGCGTCAACCTCGCGATCACCACACTCTCGCAGGCCGAGATGACGACGTCGGATCGGCTGCTGGCGCGCGACTGGTCCGAGCGCCTCGGGTTCCACACCGCGAACTGATCACATGCCGGAGAGGAACGTCCAGCGCTTGCCGTCCCACTCGAGGAACAGCTGGTTCTGATCGCGCTTGTCGGGGCGACTCGCCTTGCCGTTGACGTTGGCGATCGTGAAGCTCGCATCGATCAGCACGTCGACGGTGGCCTTGCAGCCGACCTGCAGCGCGCCCTTGCACTCCTGCGACACGCCCACGTAGCGGAGCGAGTAGCGGATGTCGGTCGCCTTGCCGAGGCGAGTCATCAGCACGTTGCGAAGGCCATCGTAGCCATAGTCGTCGCTGCCCGACGGTGTACCGCTATCCTCCCAGTACTGCTTGTTCGCCATCAGCATCAACGCCTCGGCGTCGCCGCGCTCGACCGCAAGACGGTATTGCTCGACGGCATCGAGCAGCGCCTTGTTGCCCTGCGAGTACGGGACGCGCGTCCCGCTGATGTAGACCTGCTTGGAAGCGCAGGCAGTGGCCGTCACTGCGAGCGCCAGACCGATGAGGAACGACCGTTTCATGTGCGAACGAGCGAGGGTTGTACAAGAACCACGCCAGCGGCGCGACGCTACAACACCGAGGAAACTTGGCCAAGTGCAGGACCTCGCCAAGCTTCCACCCGCGCCAGAAAGGCACGGAAGTCCTTGTCGGGGTTGGAGACCCTTGCCAAATAGACATCCGTGATGCGCGTGATCGTGAACCGGGTTGCAGCGGCCCGGATTTCGATCGGCAGCGCCTCGCGGTCGTAGGAAGTCAGCGGGCGAACGCGCTGGTAGCCACCGACCAGCGCGCGAACCAGCGCCAGCTCCGGCGCACCGGTCCAGCACCAGTCGTTGATGCAGACCGCGAGGTCGTACGCGAGGCTCCCGGCCGAGGCCTGCTCGAAGTCGAGGATGGCGGTGACCTCGCCGGCGTCCCACAGGACGTTGTCGCGGAACAGGTCCCCGTGGATGATCCCGTGAGTCGCGCGGCGCCGGATCGCCGCCTGCTCGCACGTGATCGCGAGCTCCTCACCCAGGATCGCGGTCGCATGCGCGAGTGCCGGATCGACGGTGGACTGGAACCGCGAGAACCTCGCGATCAGGTGATCGTGATCGTAGATGCTGCCGCGGCGCCAGCCCACCGGGAGCTCTGCGCCCACGAGGTGGAGCTGCGCGAGCGCGGCGCCGAGCTGATCGGCGCGCTCGGGCGTCACCTGGTCGGGCGCGAGGTGATGCCCCGTGCGCCATGGAAACACGCTGACCCACTTCCCTCGCTCGCTCGCGAGCGGCGCATACGGCCGACCATCCTGCGCGATCACCGGAGACGGCGTGACCACGCCTCCCGCCGCGAGTGCGGTTACCAACCGCGCTTCCCACGCGACATCGACCTCGGCCTTGCCCTCGTTGACCCGCACGAACCAGCGGCCGCGATCGGTCTCCACCGAGAAGTTCGAGTTGATCGTCCCCGCCGCGATCGTGTGATGGCTGCGCACGGCCCCCAGCTCGAATGCCGTGGCCACCTCGGCAAGCTCCGCGCCCCCGAGCTGCGTGAACACCCCCACGCACCGAACTTATCAGCAATGCGGTAGGTTCGCTGGCGTGGATTCGACGGAGCGCGCGCGGCTGGTAGTGCGCCACCTCGACCTCGCGCACCGCGCCGCCCGGTCGATCTATCCACGGGTCAAGGCCCACGTCGAGCTCGACGAGCTGGTCGCCCTCGCCAGCAGCGGCCTGGCCGAGGCTGCACAGCGCTACGAACCCGATCGCGGCGCGACGTTCAACACGTATGCCTGGTACCGCGTGCAGGGCGCCGTGATCGATGGCCTGCGAAAGCTGACCGCACTTCCACGCCGGGAGTGGGCGAAGCTGGTCGCGCTGCGCGCCGCGAGCGAGTACCTCGAGCATCGCGGCGACCGGGATGCGGGCGCGGCCCAGCGGGGGATCGCTCCGGCGAGTGGCGCCGATGCGTTGACCGCGATCAAGGACGCGATGTCCGCGATCCGGACCATCTACATCACCTCGCTCGACGCGATGACCGACGATGGTTTCGACCCGGCGGCGGAACCCACGATGTCGGTCGACGACAAGATCGACACCACCCGGCTCGCGCACCGGCTCGCGAAGGCATTCGCGGCGCTGCCCGATCGTGAGCGCCGCCTGATGCGGCTGCACTACTGGGAGGGCAAGAACCTGCTCGAGGCCGGCGCCGAGCTCGGCATGTCGAAATCGTGGGCGAGCCGGACGCACGCGCAGGCCGTGGAGCGGTTGCGAGGCTTTCTCGATCCGAGCCCACCCGTCCCGCCGTGAGCTACGCCGACTTCGCCGCGGCGGGCGTCGCGAGCGTGCCGTGCGACTGGTAGTGCGCGAACAGCTGCCCCCAGTGGGTCTGCTCACGCCACTGCTCGAACACCTTGCGGTCGCGCAGCGGCCACCGGTAGTAGTCGTGATAGGCCTCCGAGCCGAGCACGAACAAGTTCACAAGCGGCGTGTGGAAGAACAGCTTCTGGAACCGCTTGAGCGGGCCAAACCACATCACGTCGCCGATCATCGACGCGCCGTTGTCCCCCACCGAGAAGCCCCACCGCTCGTCGGCGAGGTGGACATCGCCGACCACGTCGATGTTCTCGTGGCGCCCGTTGCCGAGGCCCTGCTCGTCCGCCAGCGAGATGTACTTGAGGGACATCGGATCGAAGCCCATCATCTGCGCCGCGACCGCATCGATCGCGACCTGATCCTCGGACGCGAGCATCACGTCCTTGATCACCGGACGCATCGTGCGCGGCCCAGGTCCATCACCGGCGGTCGTACCGTCCATCACCGCGAACAACCCGGAGTGGATCTCCTTCTGGATCGCGAGCAGATCGACCAGCGTCTCGTGGATCCACGAGTGCGTGTAGTGCCGCTTGGTGTTGAGCAGCCCGCCGAACGCGTTCTTCATCGCGCCGGTGGTCGTCGTGTAGATGTGGCACTTGGTGGTCGGCAACTGGACGATGTTCGAACCGTGGAACGCATCGGGGATCGAGATGCCCTCGGGGAAGATCGTGTCCAGCACGTTCATCTTCGCCTTCGGCTTGTAGACCGACCAGGTCATGTCCTCGGGCTTGAAGTTGTAGCGAACCGGGATCTTGTAGGCCTTGAAGATCGGGACGTAGCCGTTCAGGTCCTCACCCTTGAACGCATCGGTCACCACGGTCTTGTTCTGCACGCAGACGAGGTCGTCATAGCCGCGCGCGCGCAGGCTGCGGATCACGCCCTCGAGCTGCCACGGCGTGGTGTTCGCCGCGGGGAACGGGAAGTGCCACGAGATGTTGTCCTTCAGGATCGTGGGATGCCCCTTGGGGAACGCGTGCTCGACCTCGCCGAGTACGTGGAGCCGTTCGATATCGTCGAGGATGTGATCGGGGCGAACCCGGATCACCGCGACCTTGGAGCGAGCCATGGCGGGCATCCTGGCATGTCAGCGGGCCAGCCGGGAGCTGCTCGGTGACGGCCGAAAATTTGCGGT
Source organism: Myxococcales bacterium (assembly GCA_043753855.1). GTDB lineage: Bacteria > Myxococcota_A > Polyangia > Haliangiales > Haliangiaceae > JABFXX01. Next base: position 23,487 of record JAYUVX010000410.1, read on the forward strand.
GCGGATCCGCGGGTGTGAGGGTGCCTGTATGGGCGAAACGCTGTTCACGAGCACCTACACCCCGGACCCCAAGAGCGCACTGGACGTCCTCGCTTTCGTGCTCACGCCCATCGCGGCGTTTGCAAGTGATCCCGAGGAGCTCGAAGCGGTGGCGGAGCTGCTAGGTGCCGCGAAGACGGAGGCCATCGAGCGCTGGCAGTCGTTGCGCTCCGAAGATCGCCGGGATTGAGCTACAGCACTTCCATCGCCGCGTAGGAGAACTCCATCCTCTCGGTGAACAGGTCGATCTTGACCTGCTTGATCTCCTCGCTGGCCGCGTCGTTCTTATCGGGCGTGATCGCGATGATCTCCGCCTCGTAGAACTCGACCGTGAACAACGGCTTGTGGCCGGTGTCGTAGGTCTGAATCATGCCCGTCGCCTTCGGCGTGGGACTGTTGCTGTGGCTGCGCTGCTTGCGCACCGTTTTCATCGCGTAGTCGTTGAAGTGATCGATGAACGGCTGCGCGTCGGCCTCGGGCACGTAGAACGAGAGCTGCGGGAACTCGATCTGGCTCGGCGTCTTGGTCGGCGAGGTCCGTCCACCCATGTGGTACTCGAGCACGTTCTGCTTGATCGTGAACGCGTCGATCTTGGTCACGCGCCGACATGCCTGCTCGAGCCCATCGATCGCGAACCGGAAGTTGCACGAGTTCCACAGCTTCTGATTCTGCATGCCGACGGGCGCCGCCAGCTGTTTGCCGTCACCGGGCTTGAACACGATGTCCTCGACGGCGATCGCGATCGACATGTAGGCGGCGTTCTTGTCACTGGCGTCGAGCTTCGGGAACGTGAGCTCCTTGATCATCGCGTCGGAGAATTCGCGGCGCGCGCGCTCCTTGTAGTAGAAGTCGGCGGCGACGATCGCGCCGTTCTTGCGATCCGGATCCCCGGTGAAGAACTTCGCGATCCAGTCGTAGAACGGCTTGGACATCGCCATGCCGACCTGGACCTTCAGGTCCTCGTACTTCTGCTTGCCGAGCTGGCGCCAGCGTTCGTAGTTCGCACCGTTCTGGTACGTCATGACGTCGGCCTTGACGCCACCGCCTTCGATCGACCGAAACAGGCCGACTTCCTTCTTGCCATCGAGCTCGAGCGAGAAGTGCGCTGCGGCGTAGCTCCGAGGTTGCGTGTTGTTATCGGCCATGCGTGCCTCGGCGATTGTACATCAGGGGCCTTGGGCCGCCCCGGAGGTGGTGGGTCGAGCATGCTACGCTCGAGTCTCGCGGGGCCTTCCTAGCTGTGAATCATTTCGGTGGCTTCGCGAGCCATGTCCGATCCCACTCCACCCGACGTAACTGTGCGTCCTTCCCCACAAAATGGGGAGCGGCTACTGCCAACGCCCGCCCCGTGGGGGTTCTTCAAGGGCGTCCTGACGGGAGCGGCGATCGAGATCCCGGTCCTGGCCAGCGCGGTCTGGATACTCGCGCGGCTGGGCTACGGAGATGCGCAGGCGGGGTTCATGCAGATCCTACGGCTGACCACCGTGTTCGCTGGTGTGGCGGCGCTGTTCACCGCAGGTGGCATCGGTCGGCTCGCCGCGTACGCCTCGGCGGACGGTGGTCGTCGTCGCGCGGTGATCGTCGCGGCGCGGGCGCATGCCGTGGCGAGCGCCGGGCTCGTGATCATCGCCGCGATTCCACTCGGCCATCTGATCGCGACGCCGGCGGGCCTGATCCCGATCCCGCTCACGGGTCTGATCGCCGGTGCGATCTGCGGCGCCTTGATCGGGTTGGTGTGCGGCGGCACCGCGCCGGTCGGGTTCGCGGACGTGTGGTCGATCGCGCGCAAGCCAACCGCGGCGTTGGGCCACCTGCTGAGCCCCGCGGATCTCGTCAAGCTCGGTAGCGCGCTCGGGCGGCGGACCTCGCACCTGTTCGAAGGGATCTTCGAGCCCGCCGCGAAGCCACCCGAGGCTGCAGAGTCCACTGCACCGCCCCCGCCGTCGACCAAGCCCGCCGATCCGGCGACGCCGAAGGCCGAGTGACGGTCGAGCGCAAGGAGCTGCGCACGCTCGCGATCGCGCTGCTCGCCTCGCTGCTGCTGTGGAACCTGCCGTTCGGCGGGCTGCTGCTTTATCCGTTCAAGCTGCTCGCCACCTGGTTGCACGAGCTCTCGCACGGCATCGTGATGACGTTCACCGGCGCGGGCTTCGACTACGTGCTGATCTATCGCGACACCAGCGGTCTCGCCTACTCGAAGACCACCATGGCGGGATGGGGGCTGCCATTCATCGCGGCCGCCGGCTACATGGGCACGCCGCTGTGGGGTGCGCTGATGCTGCTGCTCACGCCCACGGCCGCGCGCGCGCGGATCGTGCTGGGCGTGCTCGGCCTGTTGCTCGTCGTGAGCTCGTTCACCGTGATCGCCGTCGACGAGGACGCGTTCGGTCCGTGGGCCGTCGGGCTGATGGGCGCCGCGTTCATGATCGCGGCGTTCGTGGTTCCGGATCGCGCGCGCCGCGCCCTCGCCCACTTCGTGGCGGCGCAGGCGTGCATCAACGCGCTGCTCGATATTCGCGTGCTGCTGCGGCCATCGCAGATCGTCGGTGGCGACACGACTGCCTCCTCCGATGCCTCGAACATGGCGAGGTCGACGTTCGGCACCAACGCGGACTGGGCGGTGTGGACGTGGGCAGCGATCTGGCTCGCCTGGTCGCTGCTCGTGTTCTATCTGGCGCTGCGGTTCAGTGGAGCGCCTGCGTCGTCGAGCGCACAGCCTGCCGCTCCGCCCAGGGCGGAACCTCCAGGTGGAAGTGATCGTGGTGAGCATCGTCGTAGTCCGGCGACAGCACCAGATAAAACAGTCCCGAGCGGACCAGCTGACACTGGAGCACTTTGAGCACCATGCCGCCCTGGGTGAGCGGCGCACCGACGCAATCGACCTCGTTGCCGAGACCCTGCTCGTAGTCGTTGTCGATCCGCAAGGTCCCGAGCGCGGGTCCGCTGAACGTGTGAACATCGATCGCGAGCCCGTAGCTGTGCTTGCTCGGATGATTGGTCCCGCGCACGTTGCGGCGCGAGTACGCCGACGAGAACGTCGCCCTCTCGATGCCCTGACCGCGCAGGTAGCGGCCGGCCTCGTCGAGCGAGACAGCCAGCGAGCAATCGATCACGAGCGGCTGATCCGACGAGGTGAGCTGCACGCCGCCGAGCATGCCGGTGATCTCGACCGGGTGCTCGATGCCCGGGCGATACGCCCGCTTCCAGCTCACGCCGCGCGCATCGAGCTCCGCGGTGCACTCCGCCATCGGACCTGCGTAGCCGAGCGTGGTGCTGGCCAGGATCATGAGCGCGACGAGCCGCATCGGATCGAGCGTACGCCGTTCGATGGCCGGCGCAAGATTCTCGCTCAGGACGCCCGGATCGACGCGATCAGGTACGCCAGGAAGCTCGAGGCGTTCCGGGCAATGGTCTCGGGCGAGGACACCATGATCAACACCAGCTCGTCACCGAACACGCGGCCGCACACCAGCATCCGATAGCGCTGCCGGTAGCCCATCGGATCCTCGAACGAGCTGATCAGCTCGACCCCCTCCCACTTGTTCGGCAACGCCACCGCGGTATCGGTCGCGACCTCCACGCTGCCGTAGCGCGCCTTCGCGATCGACGGTGCCTCGGCTCCAACCCACACCGCGATCTGCGAGGCCACGTCGGTCACCGGCACACGCTTGGTGGTGACCACGACGAGACCATCCGGCTCCGAGAGCTCGCCATCATTGATCCAGGCCGCCGGCGCGGTGATCGAGACGCCGCTCACCATCTGCGGATAGCGCGGCAGCCGGCGGAAGCTCTCGTCGACCGACCGACGAGCCACGCGAATGGTGGTGAGCACGATGAACGCGAGCGCGACCACGGCGACCGCGCGGCCGAGCTGCAGACCGGCCTTCGCCCAGCGCGCATGCGGGGAGAGGATCGCGCCGGCCACCGAGCCCGCGACGAGGCCGGCACCATGTGCCCACTGATCGATCACCGGGTAGAGAAAGCCGTATCCGATCTGCGCGACGATCACGACCGCGAGGCCGCCCCACATGCCGCGCTTCCACGCGGCGCGGTAGCGCTGGCGGTGCCAGGTCAGCTCGACGAACACCGCACCGAGCAAGCCGAACAGCGCACCGGAAGCGCCGGCGGAGATCCCCGCGGGCGAGGCCAGGTAGCTGGCCACTGCACCGGCGAAGCCCGCCACCGCGAACAGCGCGAACGTGCGCGCGGTGCCGAACAGCTCCTCGGTGATCTTGCCGACGAACGCCATGCCGATCGCGTTGACCAGCAGGTGCAGCCCACCGACATGGACGAACACGCACGAGAAGATCCGCCACCACTCCCCGCCGTCGACGAGCCCGCGCACCATCGCGCCGGCGCGCATCAGGACGCCGACGTCGTTGGTGGGTCCGATCGCGAGCGTGATGATCGCGGCGACCAGCAGCATCGCGCCGGTCAGCGACCAGGTCGCGTACGCGCGCGGAGCCGTGGGCACCCGGACCTGCGGGGGCAGCGGAGCGGCCTCGACGCGGGCTACCACCGCGTTGGCTTCGTCGGAGAGCGTCACGGGCACGCCATCGTTCTTCGCGAGCTTCGCGAGCGCCTGCTCGATCAGATCACGCGGGCGTCCACGCGACCGGCCGCGCGCCTTCTCGTACGCAGCGGTGGCCGCAACCCGCTCCCCGTTGTGCTCGTGCGCGACCGCGAGCCAGTAGGTGCGCGCCGCTGCGCTCATGTGACGCGCCTGGCGCGGCTGGACCAGCGTCTGCACCGAGGCCGTGCGTCCGGCGAGCGCGAGGAACATCAGCCGCGCGCGATGGATCCATACGCCGGCCTCGTCGCGGCCTTCGCAGGCATCCTCGAGGCGCGCGAGCATCTGCGCGGCGCGATCGAGGTCACCAGTGCGCCCATAGGCGCCGAGCAGCTCGACCCACACCGGCGGTGCGACGCCGAGCACGCGGCGCAGCGGTAGCACGGGGCGGGCGCGCTCTCGCGAGTCCTCCGCATCGTTGGGGTCGATCGGCGGATCGATCGGCGGATCCGCCGGCAGCTCGGGCATTGCACCGAACAGGTTCGCCTCGGCGTGCGCGATCGCATCGCTCCAGCGATAGGCCGCGAGGTACAGCATCGCGATCCGCTCGTCGATCGCCAGGCGCGCCTCGGCGGGAGCGCGACCCTTGGCGGCGTTCAGCGCATCGACGGTCTGCTCGATGTGCCCGTCGCGGATCTCCTGCATCGCTCCGATCAGCGCCTTCTCGTCGGCCACGCCGGATCCCGGGGCCAGCAGCTCCGCGATATCGAGCAAGCGGCGTGCGATGCCGAGCCGCTCCGCCGCGGCGAACCTGCGACCCAGCCCACGTACCAGCGGACCGAGCACGAGCAAGCAGGTCCCGGTGCCAA
>JAYUVX010000411.1:0-72801 GCA_043753855.1 Myxococcales bacterium
AAGCCGAGCGCGAGCGCAGCAACGCCGCCAGCGCGCGCACCGAGCTCGCGCTGCACCAGACCCTGGCGGGCTCGCGGATCGCGTCCCCCGAGCCGATCGCGGCGACGGGTACGGGCACTCCGGATCCCGAGCGTCGCGATGACACGGAAGTGCGCTTCAGCTTGCTTGAACTCGATCTGCTGAAGTAGAACGTGACCCCGAGTTCCCGAAATTGGAGACCCCGAGATGCCGAGTCCGAGTCCGAATCGATCGAAGTCCAAGGCGTCCGCCGCCGCGGGTCGCAAGCCGCTTGAGGTCATCACCTCGAACCCGAAGTTCGGCGCCGGCAAAGAGCAGCAGGCCATCAACGCGACCATGCGTGACATGCGCAATCGGACGTACATCGCCGAGTCCGACGCGGAGAAGCTGAAGATCAAGCTCGCTACCGCCGAGCGCATGATCACGACGTACCGCCAGCGCATCGACGCGATGGCAAGTCCGCCGGTCGACGCGATCGCCAAGATCGCACGCATGACGGTCGGCGATGCCATCTACCTCGGCCTCGTGAGCAGCGTCGAGGAGCTGATTCGCTGGCGTGACGCGCTGTCACGCATCGGCGGTGAAATGCACTATGCCGAGCCTGCCAGTGGCAAGGCGGAGGCATGACGCGCGCAGTGACGCCCGCGGATCGGTGTCCGATCTGTCGGCTGCACGTCGGCGAAGTCGGTCACCCGCTGCCGGGCAACAGCACGGCGATCGTCGGACCGTGCGAGGCATGCGAGGACGACTACCGTGCGAAGTACAGCCGCAATGGCGCCAGGCTCGCGGATCCGTTCGTGCGCAGCGCGTGGGCCGGCCAGCGCGCGTGGGAGTTCGCGCTGGCCGAGTTCGATCAGCAGCTCGCGTCCGCGAAGGCTGCGCTCGTCCCGGGTGCGCCAGGCGGTGGGTTCCGGCCGGCGCGCGCACTCCAGCAGCGAAAGAAGCGCTGATGAGTGTTCTTCCGGCTGAGGTGGTGAAGATCGCGCGAGCCACGCTGGCGGACGCGAAGGAGAGCAACGACTTCCTGGTGGCCAACCCCGACGAACCAGGCGAGGAGACCGAGCCGCACGAGCCATGTGGGCAGTGCACGATGGCGCGTTACATCGCGGGGATCGCTGACGAGCGTGAGGCAGGGCGAGCGCGCGCGGCCGAGGTGAAGGAGCGTGCAACGCAACTCCTAGCGCTGTGCCGTCACTTCGAGGCCGCCTTTCTGCTGATCGGCAACATGCGCTGCGACCACATCACGAGCGTAGCCGAGGCTGTCATTGCCGCCTGCGGAGACGAGTAGATGGGCCGCTCGATCGCCAGCAAGGTGGACCCGGCCGTGGTCCCGATGATGACCTCCGACGAGTGGTGCACGCCGCCCGAGGTGGCTGAGCCGCTGTTCGACTTCTGGGGCGAGGCCGATCTCGATCCGTGCTCGAACCACCGGAGCGTGGTGCGCGCCAAACAGCGCTACGAGACCGGCGGGCTCATCCTGCCGTGGAAGGCCAAGACGTACGAGAACCACCCGTACAGCCAGAACCCAGCGTGGATCGCGAAGACGTTGGCCGAGCTTCGTGCGCGTCGCGTGCACGAGCTCGTGATCTTGTGCATGTGCGCGCCGTCCACGCAGTGGTGGGCCAGCATGATGACCGAGCCGCGCCGCAACCCGCGCGTGATCGCCACGAAGCGGATCAAGTTCCTCGGGCCCGATGGCACGCAGGAGGACAGCTCGAGGTTTGACCCCGCGCTGATCTACGTCGGCAAGCACGTCGCGAAATTCGACCGCCACTTTCGCCACCTAGCGATGTGGTCCACCTGGGGGCGCTGATGGGCAAGGACTCTGCGATCTCGTGGACACACCACACGTTCAATGCCTGGTGGGGATGTTCCAAGGTCTCTCCGGGCTGCGCGAACTGCTACGCCGCCGCGTTCGACAAGCGCCTCGGCGGCGATCACTGGAAGGTGGGCGGACCGCGCAAGTTCTTCGGCGACAAGCACTGGGATCAGCCGATCGCCTGGTACCTCGATGCCAAGAAGCGCGGCGTGCGCGAGCGCGTGTTCTGCTCGTCGATGGCGGACGTGTTCGAGCGCCACCCCGATCCCCGGATCGCGGAACTTCAGGACGACGCGCGGCGTCGCCTGTGGAGCCTGATCCTGACGACGCGCGACGCGCTCGACTGGCTCCTACTGACGAAGCGCCCGGAGAACTTCCGCGGCATCCTGCCGTGGGATGGCGGCGACCATGACGCGTTCCCGTTCCCGAACGTGTGGCTGGGGGTCACGGCCGAGAATCAGGAGGAGGCCGACCGCCGGATCCCGATCCTGCTGGCGACGGACGCCGCGCGCCGGTTCGTGTCGTGCGAACCGCTGCTTGAGCGCGTGACCCTCACGTACTTGCTGTTCGAGCCCACGGGCAACTTCCGGACGCATCAGGGCGAGCGCCAGCTCAAGCTCGTGCCTAAGCCGGACCACGGGCTCGACTGGGTGATCGCGGGCTGCGAGAGCGGCGCGAAGGCGCGCGCGTGCGAGGTGGACTGGCTGCGCGGGTTGCGCGACGAGTGCGCCGCCGCAGACGTGGCGTTCCACCTCAAGCAGGCCGAGCACACGCCTGGGGTGTTCGTGTCGGCCGCGACGCTGGCGATCGGCGCGGACACCGGATCCGTCGTGAAGCGCCACGGCAAGCGCGGCGACCTGATCGTGCTGCCCTACCTCGATGGTGTGCAGCACGCGGCGGTGCCCGAGTGATCGATCTCGTACGCAAGCGCCACGATGGGAACGGATGGATTGTATTCGAGGAGTTGGCCGACTCGACGGGTCACGTCAGTCGTCGCGCGGATGCAGTCGCGATGGGGCTGTGGCCGTCAACGGGCTACGAGCTTGTCGGTTACGAGTTCAAGGCGTCCCGCTCGGACCTGAAGCGCGACCTTCAGGACCTCTCGAAGGAGAACGCGATCGGGAAGTACTGCACGTACTGGTACCTGTGCCTGTCCGACGCGAAGCTGATGGACGGGCTGGTCATCCCCAAGGAATGGGGCGTGCTCGTCGTGGCGACGCGCGGCGGGGTACGGCTGCTGAAGCAGATCAAGAAGCCGACGAAGCGCAAGGCGAAGGCGGTCACGCCGAGCTTATTCGCGTCGATGGTCCGCCGAGCGACGGCGGCGTGGGTGCCGAGGTCCGTGCACCAGGGGGTGCTGGAGAAGCTCCACCGCGCGACCATGCCGAAGTACGCAGGCAACGAGGCCGAGGAGCTGACCGTCGAGGAGTCGCAGCGGTTGGAGATCTTGCAGCTCCAGGGGGAGCTCAAGCGCGAGCGCGCGAGCATCGCGGGCCTCTGCGAGCACCTCGGCATCGAGGTCGGTGATCGCAACACGTACGGGATGAGGACGGAGGCGCGCATGGTCGAGCTCGCGCGCACGCTCCAGCACTCGCTGGTCGTCGGCGACGGTGCCCGCAACGCCGTCGTCCAGCTCACCGCTGCCACGGAGTCGTTCGAGCGGCTGGCGCAGTCGGCCGCCGAGTCCGCGATCGCGATCCGCGCCGTGTACGATGTCACCGTCCACTCGAAGGTCTGCTCCACGAAGTGGAGTGGTTGCCGGTGCACCTGCGGCGGCGAGGCCCAGAGCGCCACCGAGCTCGCGCTGCTCGCGAAGGGCTGGCCCATGCCGCCCCCTGAACCCGAGCCCGTCACAGACACCACCGAGACCCCACCGTCATCACTGCCACCGATCGAGGAGCTTCCCGCATGCAATATCGAGTGATCATCCCCTCCAACCCGTGCGACCCACGGCGCCAGAAGTACGTCGACTCGACGGAACTGCTGAGCGCGCTCCACTACGGGCAGGGCACCGTCGTCCAGGCGCGCTACGACACCGAGCGCGAGGCGTCGACCTATCTGCGCGAGCGCCTGCCGGACGCGTTCGGGATGCCGTTCGTCGTTCAGTGCGGGAGCGGGCAGGCCGTCCTGCTCGGGTTCGTCGCCGATCCGCACCAGAGCGTGGACCCCGATGCCGCGATCCCGTTCATCGCGTTCGTGCAGCCGGTCACGCAGACCGACATCGATCGCCGCGCGATGAAGAAGGGCGACGTGTTTGATCGGACGATCTGGTCGATCCCGGTCGTGCGCCCGACATTCGCCAGCTCGGTGGCCGAGCCGATCGAGATCCGTACCAACGACATGCCCGGGCCCATGAAGGCGACGGCACGGGTGGGGCTGCATACCGATGGCCGGCTCACGATCTACGTCGAGCTCGGGCAGAGCCAGGTGTCGATCCTATTCGACGACAAGGCGCTTCGGCTCATCGAGACGGCCGTGATGGACCCGCCGACCGCCGCGCCTGGGTCGGGGCTGAGCGCGGACGAGCAGATCGCCGAGCACCGCAAGGACTACGGCGGCTACTGACGCCATGGCGTGCGCGCAGTGCGGTCAGGTCAGAGTAATCATGATCGGGATGGAGCGGGACCGGGACGGCAACGCCTGGGAGCTGTGCTCGAAGTGCTACCCGAACCGGACGTGGAAGCTCACCGCGCAGCTGGCGCCGAGTACTCCGAGCGCGGCCCCGGTCGAGCGATCGACCGCGAAGTCCGAGACCGGGGACTTCGCGCGCCCGCCCCGGGGTGGCAAACCCTTGCGTGGTCGGGCCGGGCGGGGCTAGGCTCCTCCTGTAGGGCCCCGCGTCTCTCCGGTCGCGAACCCCGAGTCCGGAGAACCAGATGTCACGCACGCGCCGACGGATCCAGAGAAGCAAGCGCCGCCCCTCGAAGCCCGAGGCGGCGTATCGGAGCAATCCGCCGGCCCTGACGGAGATCGCGGAGTTCGTGCTCCCGGGCTTCGCGGCGTTCGCCGGTGCGCGGTTCCTGACCCGCATCGTCGCGACGCAGGTCAACCGCAAGCGCCCGACGTGGGGCAAGCACGCGGGCGCGGCGACCTCGGTGATCACCGCGCTGGCGGCCATGTACGGCGCCGGCCGCGTCAAGCAGCTGGCCCCGTACCACACGCCCGTCGTGGTCGGCACGTCGATCGCGGCGCTCCAGTCGCTGATCCAGCTCTACTTCCCGAAGTTCGGGTGGATGATCTCCGACGCGTCGGACCAGCTGGTGCAGGAGGCCAAGCTCGGCGCGGGCGCAGCCGGCGCGCTGCCGATGTCCCTGCCACACCCGGCGATCCAAGCCGGCGCGCGCCAGGGCATGCACCTCGAGCTGCTGGACGAGGACCCGGACGACTACTCGTTCAACGACTCCTTCGACGCCGGGCGCGCGGGCGGCGCGCAGCAGCCGGCCGCCTCGGCGGCGGGCGCCAACCCGATGATCAACGACGACCTCAGCATGGACGATCTCGTCGAGGCCGCCGACCTCGGCTCGCTGGCGGCGAACTAGCCCGTGCCGCGCAACGACGGCTACCTCCGGTCTGCCCGTCCGCTGGCCGTGCGCGTGCTGCGCCGTGGTCCGCGGACAAACATCCGACGCTCGCTCGGCTCGCTCGGCGACGACAGCCTCGAAGGCGGCACGCTTGAGTGGCAGGACAAGGTGCTGGCAGAGCTCCGCGCGCAGACCGTGGCGCACGCGACATGGGCCGACGGCGACAAGTTCCAGAAGTGGGTCGCGATCGGCGCGACCTGCATGATCCCGGTGTTCGCGGCGCTGTGGAAGAAGTTCGGCGTCGGCCGCTGGACCTGACCGCGCGCACGAGCCCAAACAACAGCCAGGATGCGGCGACCTCGCGCTACGACCTCAAGGGGGGTTGGGGAGCACGAGCGGCGATCGACTGGCGGGATCGATCGTACACGTCCTGCCACTGGCAACGGGGATCGCGATCGACGGAAGTTGCTCGGCGCGATCTCAGTAGCGTAGGGTCGGGCACATGGCATCCCGTCCACGTCGTCCTGGTGACCAAGCCCCGCCCCCGCGTCCGCACCACAAGAACGCGCCCCCGCGGAACTCGCGCGCGTATCAGAAGGAGCCGCCGCCGCCGGGTACCACGTACCGCGTTCACGATGGCTCGCCCGAGGAGCAGACGATCGCGATCGATGGCGTCGAGCTCAAGGGCCTGTCGCAGGAGGACGCGAAGCGCGCGAAGGACTTCGCGGCGTTCAAGAAGTACCGACAGGCGACGATCGTGGTGGAGGAGAGCAGCGCGGACGCCATGGCGTCCGACCTGCCGTCCGACGCCGATTCCACCTCGCACCTGGCCGTCGTCGCCAAGCCCGCCGCCCCCGAATTGACCGAGGTCCGCAAGCAGGCGCTCCGTGCGGGCGCTGGCGCTGCGGCGGCCGCGAACACTCGTCAGGCGGCGCGCACGGCGGCTCCGGTGCCGGCGCAGCCGTCGGCGCAGCCGTCCCTGGCCAGCATCGACCAGGAGGGCGACCTTGGCGATGGCGCGCTCCACGATCTGATCGACGACGTGGGCGACATGCCCGGCGACGATGAGATCGCGGCCGCAAACACCGAGGTGGCGCGGCAGGATGCAGGCAAGGCCCTCTACGCGACATTGAAGGCGGACGGCGATCGCGCGTGGGCAGACCTCACCGACGAGGATCGCGAGCCGTACTGCGGCGAGGCCGAGCATCCCGAGCCGGCCGACCGGGCCGACGTTCCCGCGATCTGAATGGGATCCATGAACGTTCCCAAGATCCTCCGTCCCCAGCGCACCGACCGTCCCCAGCGCACCGATCGCCGCATCGTTCCCACGGATGAGATGTTCGATGGTGTCGACGAGCTGACGCTTCTGACCGACGACGCCGCAGACATTCGCGCCGAGCTTGAGTTGGCGTCCACCTCGGGCATGTACGCCAGTCGGCGCGAGCAGTTCCGGTGACGCTGACGGAGGCGGAGCGCCAGCAGACGACAGAGCGCATCCTGCTCGTGCACGGGGATCGGATCGTTCTGGAGAAGCGGATCGATCACCTGGAGCAGCGCGTGCTGGAAATGCAGCACAGCCAAGCCGAGCGCGCGACCGCGTTTTTTCGGGATCGCATGGACCCGTTCGAGGCGCGCGCAGCGTCGACGACCGAACTACTGACGATCGGCGTCGGGCGGGCGGTCCAGCGGTCCTGGATCGCGATCGCAATCGGTTCTGCCGCGCTCCTCGGTTCCCTCGTGACGATCGTGCTGGTCGTCCTAGTGCACGCCCTGCGCTGACTCCGGTCCGCGCGTTCCCCGGCGGCTGTGTTACCGTCCTCCGGTCGATCCGGATCATTTCAATCGCACGAGGGAGCACGTCATGGCATTCACTGGCACCGCAGTCATCAAGAAGATCTCCGAGAACAAGTTCTCCATCACCGGCCTGTCGCTGGCGGGCGCTGCGGTGGGCACGATCTCGCTGCTCGAGGGCACGGGCGAGGTCAAGTTGGTCGCCGAGGAGTGGCGTCCGTACAAGACCACTGGCAGGCAGGGCGAGATGATCGACCTGTCCGAGGGGGTCTCCGTGCAGGTCGTGTCCGCCGACGCAGCGGCGGTGGCGGCGGTCGGTGCGCAGAACCCGTCGATCGTGAAGACGGGCACGACGCGCGCTGCGTTCCTGATCACGATGACGAACAAGAACACGGCGGGCGTGGCGTCCGGCCTGCTCGACATCCAGGTTCGCTACCAGTAATCGCTACCCGAGAGCGGCACCCGCGCGCGAGCGGGTGAGTCCTCGGGTCCGTAGCTCAATGGATAGAGCACCGGCCTACGGAGCCGGGGGTTAGAGGTTCGACCCCTCTCGGACTCACCCTAGTGCGTGATAGCGTGGCGGTCATGCACACCTTGCTACTGGCATCCGTGGCCCTGTTCCTGTTCGCGCTCCTCGTTCTGCATCCACGCCTGGGGGTGCGGCGCGCAGCGGCGATGGGTGCCGTCGCGCTGGCGGCGGTCGTGGTGCTGTCATCGGTCACGGCCTGCGGCGGCACGCACCCGGTGGGGCCGGTGATCGGCGGCGCGGTGGTCGATTGCCTCGGCGAGGGCCGCGACGCGATCGATGCGGTGAAGGACGCGCTCAAGCAGATCATCTTCGGGGGCGGCAAGCCTGACTGGGCGGCGGTGCAGCATCGCGCGTGGGAGTCGGGGAAGCGCATCGGTGGCTGCGCGATCGCCGAGGTCGTACAGGACTACCTCGGCGGGCTGGGCGTCCCCGAATCGGCGGCCGAGGGCAACGAGGCGAACGCCGCGCTCGAGTCGTTCCGTACCGAGCACGCCGACGGTGCGACGTTCCACACCGTCGTCAACGGCAAGCCGGCCGACCTCTAAGTCCATGCTGCCAGCCCACGGGATGCTCGGTCGCATGGCGCTCTCGCCGTCCGACCCTCGCGATATCCAGCTCTCGGCGATCCTCGATAGCTACGACGCCCCGCCGCCGTCCGCGGGGCGCGTCCCCGAGGACACGCGGTTCACGAACCTCCGCAACAACGAGCTCCGCTGCTGCACGATCGCCGGGCCCGGGCACATGATGCAGGCGTGGGCGGCGATGCGGGGCGAGCAGTTGGAGATCCCCGACGTGTCGATCGAGCGCGCGTACAGCGCGATCTGCGGCTACGTCCCCGGGCGTCCGGAGACCGACCGGGGCGGACTCATCATCAACGCGCTGACGCACCTGCGGCAGGTCGGGCTTGAGCTCGCCGACGGCACGCACGCGCGCATCGGCGGGTTTGCGCGCGTCGACATGCGTGATCGGTACGAGGTGCGCGCGGCGATTAACTGCTTCGGCGGGATCATCGTCGGCGCGGATCTACCGCGGCGGATCACGTCGCAGCGGCGCTGGCAGCTCCCGCTCGTGGAGAACCGCACCTCCGACGATCGCCCCCGATCGCTGGGTGGGCACTGCTACCTGCACCTGCGGTCGGATCGCAAGACGCGCGTGGTGCTGCCGTGGACCCAGCTCATCGACGCCGATCACGACCACGAGGAGTTCTACGTGGACGAGGGCTGGGTGGTGATCGATGCCGAGGTGGTCGCGGGCCGGCGGCCGTCGCCTGCAGGCTTCTCGGTGGTGCGCCTCCTGGAGAACCTCGATCAGATCGGGAGGGGCTGATGCCGGGCGCTCACTTCCGCTGCTGCCGCGCGAAGGCCGACGGCCGCTGCCCGACCCTGATCATCGGCTACCGGTCATGTCCGGTGCCGGGGTGCAAGGTCGAGGTCGGGTTCTGCGCGCCGTGCGGCGGGCCTCGAGGCGCGGATGCGTCGGCGGTCGCCGTGGTCCGCGACCACATGCGGCTGCAACACCCCGGGTCCTGGCACCCGATGCCCGAGCTGGACGCGCTGCCGATTCCGGACGCGTCGCTCGCGCCCACCGCCGCACCGCAGACCTGAAGGCTGCGCGCCGTCGAGAGCTGGAGCTCCACCGCCAGCAGCTCGAACGCCTCGATGTCTGCCGCGTCGATCACGAACGTGGTGTGTAGCATCCGCGCGCATCAGATCGCCTATGATGCCGCGCAATGGCGAATACATTCATGGCGCTGCCGGCGCCCGCAGGGAACGGTTCGGGTGCTGCCGTCGATGTCAGCGGGCTCGGCCTCTCCAAGACGGTCACGGTCAGCGGCTCCTGGGCGCATCCGCCGACCGTCAACGTCGAGGTGAACAACGCTGCCGATCAGTCGGGTGGGTGGCAGTCGATCGACACTTTCTACGGCGACGGCCACATCGTGACGGACGTGGCCGTGCGTTGGATGCGCGTCACGGTCACGTCGTGGCACAGCGGGATGGCCCCGGTGGTGTCGGTCGGCGCGACGCGCGACGGCTGCAAGTTCGCTGAGCTCGTGGCCCCGACGGCTGATGGCGTAGGTGCCGCGGTCGACACGAGCGCGCTCCCGCTCACGAAGACGATCCAGGTCGGCGGCGCGTTCCACGGCACCGTGCTCGTCGAGGGCTCCACCGACGGCGGCGCGACGTTCGCGCAGGTCGCTAGCACCACGAACGCGGGCGCGCTCAAGACGGTCAGCTTTGCGTCCGACCGCATGCGGGTGCGCGTCGCGAACCTGAAGACGGGGCGCCCGCTCGTGAACGTCGGCGCTGGGGTGCGCGAGGGCGGCGGGACGGTGATTTACGTGAGCGGCAACCCAAGCGGCACGCTGCCTGGGACCCGCGGGCAGATCGCCGTCGATCCGGCAACCCTCACGAGCTACCAGAACACCGACGGCGGCACGGGCTGGTCGCAATGGCCTCCGGTTGCGTACGGGGTCGGATCGCAGGCGGACGGCGATCTCACCCTCAACATGGACACGACGCTCACGCGGGATATGTACTTCCGCACGCTGACGCTGGCCCAAGGCGTCGTCCTGTACGGCAACTTCCGCGTGTGTGCGGACACCATTCTAGGGCTCGGTACAGGCGCCTTCATCGATGTAAGCGGCAACGCGGGCACGAACGGCGCGCCCGGGAACGGGATCGGCGGGGCGGGCGGCCCTACCAGGGGTGGATCCACGACCACGGGCAGCGGTGGTAACGGCGGCAACGGCGGTGACGTTGGCGCTGGCGGCACTCCGGGCGGGTACACCGGGTATGCGGTGCACTTCTTTGCGGCCAGCGTGGCACCGGACCTCAACGGCGCCCCGGGTGGGGTGCTGTGCGGTGGGAGCGGCGGCAACAGCGCCCCCGGACTCGTGGGCGGTCGCGGTGGGTTTGCATCGGGCGGCGACCAGCGCAGTCGTTACTCGTCCCCCGGCGCCGGATCGTCGCAGTGGACCCAGGGATCCACTCCGGTTCCGCTCGGCGGCGGCACGGGCGGCGGGGGCGGCGCGGGTGGCACTCCGGGCACGGGCGGCGGCGGTGGCGGCGGCGGGGGTGGCGGCGGCGCTATCCTCGTTTGGTGTCGCCGCATCGACCGCATGACGCTCCGTGCGAATGGTGGAAACGGCGGCAACGCTCCGGGCAACGGCGGTGGCGCTGGCGGTGGTGCTGGCGGGCTGATCGTTCTCGGCTACCAGTCGGGGACGGTGGTCACGCAGATCAACGGCGGGACGGGCGGGACCTCACAGGGCGGCGTGGTGGGCGGGGCCGGCGGCCAGGGTGCGCTCGAACTCCATCGGCCGGGCGGCTCGGTCGCGTAAGATAGAACGATGCAGCTCTCGATGGACAACCGCCCGGCCTCTCGTGGTGTCACCCAGCTGACGTACGTGGGGGACTCAGAGGCCGTCGACCGGGCGCTGGCGCCGCGGTTCGAGCTGGCGGTCGGGGTCGCGGCGATCTGCGTGGCGCTGGCCGAGCGCAGCGGCCGGACGAGATCGATCGCGGCCGCCATCGGCGCGTTCGCGATCGTGCGCGCGTGGACCCGCGGCGCACTCACGGTGTAGGGTCGGGCGCGATGAAGCCCGGTTCCGCGTTTCGCCCCACGAACTACGAGATCGAGATTTCTGCGAACCCCGACGGGCCTGCGCTCAAGTAGTCCCCGTGTACGTCCGCGTCTTCGCCGAGACCTCCGAGTCGCCAGCCGGGCTGCTGGCGCTCTCGTACGTGCGCGCGATCCATCGATTCGCTCCCGTCCGGCTCGTGGGCATGGGGTCGCCGATGCTCCGCGGCGCGTGGGCGAGCCTAGCCGGGCTGCTGCTGACGCCGATGGATGACCGCGTGCAGCACGGCCACAAGTGGATCAACGTGGTCGCTACCGGTCCCGACCACTGGCGCCGACAGATGACCGTGGCGATGCCCAAGCGAGACGTGAAGCCCGCCGACTTGGCGGCGGGCGCGTTCGCGACGGGCGGGGCCGACCTCGAGCGGGCAGTGCAGTCGATCGAGCTCTACACCGCGGGCGTGCGAAACGTGCTCATCCCGTGCGGCGCGTGGACGCTGGCGCAGATCAACGGCGCGCTGAAGTACGAGGACGTGATCATCCCGCCGTCGCTCGCGCAGACACCGGCCGGCGCGCAGATCCGCGCGGAATGGATCATCGACGCGGACGAGCCCCACAAGGTGCGCGCATCGATCCTCGGCCTGCCCCAGCCGCCACTCTGACCACGCCAGCCCGCCTTCAGGAGATCCCGAGATGCGCATCCACTACTTCGGCCACGTCCTGCACGCAACCGGCTACGGCCGCGCGGCGCGCGACCTGTGCTTGGCGCTGACCCTGGCGGGTCACCGGCTAGCGATCACGGCGCTCGGCGGAGAGGCCACGGAGATCGCGACGCACCTGCGCGACGAGCACTTGCCACTGGCATCCTTGCTGGTGCCGATGCGCGCGGCACTGTCCTGGGACGACCCGGTGGATGCGATCATCGTGCACACGCTCCCCTTGTCGTGTGCCACGGTGATGCACGAGCTGCTGGCGGCTGGCGCCGACCCGCAGGTCCCGATGATCGCGTACACAACCTGGGAGGCCGAGACTTGGCCGGCGGCCGTGGTGAGCGCACTAGCCGACTTCAATCAGGTCTGGGTTCCCTGCGAGTGGAATCGCAGCACGCTGGAGATGCCACTGCGCGAGGCCCGCGGGCGGGCCTTGAGGGCTACGATCCGTGTCGTGCCGCACGGCGCAGATCCCGCCCGCATCCGCGCACTCCGTGCGCTCGGCGAGCAGCGCGCGCCGCACCAGCCTGGCAACGAGTACCGGTTCATCTGGACCGGCGCGTGGACGGCCCGCAAGAACCCCCGAGGACTCCTCCGGGCCTACGCGCACGGGTTCGGAGCGATGCACCGCGATGGCGACGTGCGCCCGCACCTCCACCTCCACAGCAGCGGCACCGACCCGCAGGCGATCGCGCAGTCGCTCGGCGAGCTCGGGAGCGATCAGGCGGCGCTCCCGCCGCTCCGGTTCACCAACCACCACCTCTCGGACGCCGAGCTCGATCGCGAGATTGCGGCGGCGGACTGCTTCGTGACGGCGAGCTGCGGGGAAGCCTGGAACTACGGGGCCTGGGATGCCGTGTGCGCGGGCAAGCCCGTGCTGGCGAGCTTCGTCGGTGCTGCCCTGGCGTACATGCGACTGGTGCCCACGAGCCAGAGCATCGACGCTCCTGCGGCACCCGCGCGCGTCGACGCCGTGTGGGCGGCGGACGGTTCGAGCGCGGCTTGCCATCAGGTGACGATGGTCGGCGCGCAGGGCCTCACCTCGTTCGATACTTGGCTTGAGCCCAACCTCGTCGAGCTCGGGAGCGCGATGCGCGCGCTGGCGAGCGGCGGGTTCGGCGAGCACATCCCGGCGCCCGTCGAGACGCTGGTGAACCACTTCGGTCTGCCCCGCATCGGGGAGATCGCGACTTCCCACCTCCAGGAGATCCGCCCGTGACGACACCGATCGAGCCAACCGCCACGCCGTCCACCACGAACCCGCACTACCGAGCGCTCTCGGTCCTCGGCGACCACATGGGCGATGTTCTGCGCCGCCTGTTCGAGGAGTCGGCGATCGCGATGTCGCCGACCGGCACGCCCGATCGCACGCAGTCGCCTGCTATCCCGGAGTGCATGGTGCTCCTGCGCGGGCACCCAGGGCAGTTCGAGGGTGTGCTGTCCATCACCCCGGAGGGCACGCTCAAGCTCGGCACGATGGCGACCGTGAACGGCGGCAAGCAGCCGGTGCTGATCGAGTTCTTCTTTCGGACCAGCGATTTGGTCTCGATCGCGGTGAAGCGCGAGATGGCACCGGCGGTGCGCCTGACGCCGGGCGCCTCGGCGATCTGGACGCCTGGGTCCTAGCCAGCGTCGGGGGCGTCGTCCTCTTCTTCGCCCTCGTCGCCCTCGCCCTTCTCGCCGTCCTCGTCGTCCTCGTCCTCGTCGTCGCCGTCATCCGGATCGGCGCCGTTCACGTCGAGCTGCTCCAGGAGCCCCTCCTCGAGCGACCACGCGGCCTCGTCGATCACGCCCTTCAGGTAGTGGTCGTACGCCACGGTCTTGTCGCCGCCGGCCAGGGTGATGCCCTCCTGGTTGTCCTCGATCCAGTCCTTCTTCTCGGTGCCGACTCGGAGCGGCTCGACGAGCGGCGAGCATGCGGCCACGAGCACCGCGTGCACGTCATCGGGCCCGGCGCTGGCAATTTTGGCCAGCTCCTCGAAGTCGAGGGTTGAGGTGTCGATGAGGTCGTGCTTCTCCGCGTCCTCGGCGGCATCCGCGCGCCCGGCCAGGTAGAAGTCGAAGTACTTGCGCGAGAGGCGGACTTTGAACATGCCCCGACGCTATCACGCGACGGAAGTTGACAGCCGACGTGGTTTACCGTAATTCACGGTAATGCCCCGTGCTCGTTCGACCGTCGCCGCGCCGCTCGCGCCACAGCGGAAGGCGCGCAAGATCACCACCTACGTCGACACCCCGACGGGAACGGCACTCGACGAGCGGCTGGCGAAGGATCGGCAATCGGAAGCCGCGTACGTCCGTCGGCTGATCGAGGTAGATCTGGGGGTCTTCACTCTCACGAAAGCATCACCATGAACCCGCCTCCGAGCGCCCTCCCCAAGTCCGTCGTCCAAGGCCCGATCGATCGCGTCCCATGCCCGTCCTGCGGCGGGAGTAACGACTGCCGCGCGCTCCAGGAGCAGCAATTGCTCGACACCGGGCACACCGTCGACTGCGATCACTGCGGGATGTGCATGGAGGTTGTACGCGTCCAAGCGGTGACGATCGTGGCGGTCCGCCGTGACCCGATGGGTCGCCGAGCGGCTCCCGCGTCGCCGGCCGGACGCGCGCAGGCGCTGCGCCAGCGCCAGCTCCAGGGCGCGCCCAAGCCGCAACCGGCGGGCTTCCTCCAGCGCCTGCTCGGGAAGGGCTAATGGGCCGGGCGCGGGCGCGGGTTCGTTCGACGACGACAGCGTGCGCCCGTCCCGCGGACTGGACCGATCAGCTCCGGTCCGCCCTCGGCACGGCTTACGATGCGGGCGTCGGCGACGACGTGGTGGGGCCGTACCTGTTGGGGATGGCCATTCACGCATTGCTGGAGGCGGGGCTCACCGGGCAGACCATCGTGGACGCGACAACCATGCTCGTTGGGGTCGTGACTTCCGGGCCGCCGACATGAATCGCAACGACCTCCCGTCACCCTGACGCCACTCCAACCCCGAGATCCCGCGATGACCACACACACGACGAATCCCACGCTCGACGACCTGTGCGTGTTCCGGATCGATGTCCCGCAGCTCCTGAAGGGCCGCGCACTGATCACGGCGACCTCGGGCGCGGGCAAGACCTGGGCGGCGCGCCGCTTGGTCGAGCAGACCAACGGCCACGCGCAGCAGATCGTGATCGATCCCGAGGGCGAGCTCCACACGCTCCGCGAGCATTTCGACTTCGCGCTCGTCACCACCCGCGGCGGTGATGCGGTCGCCAGCGTCGAGACCGCGGGCCGCATGGCGCTGCGCCTCCTTGAGCTGGGCACGGACGCCGTGATCGACCTCTACGAGCTCGGCGTGCGCCGCGCCGACTACGTGAAAGCGTTCCTCGAAGGCGTGATGGAAGCGCCGCGCGAGCTGTGGCACCCCACGATGTTCGTGATCGAGGAGGCGCAGAAGTTCTGCCCCGAGCGGGGCGAGGACCCCGCGGTCAGCGATGCCGCCGTGAAGGATCTGATGACCCGCGGGCGCAAGCGGGGCTTCGCCGGCATCCTCTCGACGCAGCGGATCGCCGCGCTCCACAAGGCGGCTGCTGCCGAGTGCATCAACCGGCTCGTCGGGCGCACGACGCTCGACGTGGACCAGGACCGCGCCGCGAAGGCGCTCGGGCTCCGCGGCGCGTCCGCGGCGCAGTCGCTCCGCGGGCTCGATGACGGCCATTTCTTCGTAGTCGGGCCCGCGTTCGGGCGCGAGGTCGTCGAGGTCTCGATCGGCTCGGTGAAGTCGACGCACGAGGAGGCCGGGGCGATCCGAGCCCGCCCGGCGCCTGCTCGAGCGCACATCAAGGCGGTGCTCGGCAAGCTGGCGGACCTTCAGACCGCTGACCCGGCCGACCTCAGCAAGGACGAGCTCCGCGCGAAGATCCGCGAGCTGGAGGCGAAGCGAGACGAGCCCGGGGGCGCGGGCGCGAAGGTGCTGCTGGCCTCGGCCGAGTACGACCTGGCCACGGTGCGCGCGGAACGGGACACCGCCACCGACACCGTGGAGAAGCTCGTCGCGGGG
This sequence comes from Myxococcales bacterium, assembly GCA_043753855.1. GTDB lineage: Bacteria > Myxococcota_A > Polyangia > Haliangiales > Haliangiaceae > JABFXX01. Next base: position 15,999 of record JAYUVX010000411.1, read on the forward strand.
CTGGATCGCGAACACGGGGCGCGGGCTCGTGCAGGCGACCGCGGAGCTGTTCGCGTGATCTCTGCCACTGGCAAGCCGCTCAAGGCCCCGTTCCCGTGGTTCGGCGGCAAGAGCCTGGCCGCGCCGCTGATCTGGCGGGCGTTCGGGAACGTGCCGAACTACGTGGAGCCGTTCGCGGGCTCGCTGGCGGTGCTGCTGGCGCGCCCGCACGCGCCGAAGGTCGAGACCGCGAACGACAAGGACGGGCTCGTCGCGAACTTCTGGCGCGCGGTGAAGCACGACCCGGCCGCCGTCACGCACTACGCCGACTGGCCGGTGAACGAGGCGGACCTGCACGCGCGCCACCGCTGGCTCGTGAAGTCGGTGCCCGGGCTGCTCGTCCGGCTCTACGATGACCCCGACTTCTACGATCCGAAGATCGCGGGCTGGTGGGTCTGGGGGATCTGCACGTGGATCGGGAACGGCTGGTGCTCGCGCGACGAGCGGCTGGAGCTGCATCACTGCCTCCCTCGAGTCGGCACGCCGGGCAACGGGCTCCACGCGCCGACGACGGGCAAGAAGCCGCTGACCCACCGGGGTAAGGGCGTGAACGCCAGCGCCAGCACGGGCGCGCTCCCCGAGCTGTTCCAGGCGCTGTGCGACCGCCTCCGCGACGTGCGGATCTGCTGCGGCGACTGGATGCGCATCATGGGCGACTCGACGCTGGGGGTCGATAGCCAGCACGGGATGACGCCGTGCGGGATCCTCCTCGATCCGCCGTACGCGCACGACAAGCGCGAGAAGCGCCTCTACAGCGAGGACGACGCGTCGATCTCGGGCGCGGTGCGCGAGTGGGCGATCGCGAACGGCGACAACCCGTCGCTGCGGATCGCGCTCTGCGGCTGGGCCGGAGAGCACGCGATGCCTGCAGGCTGGACGCAGGTCGCGTGGCGCTCGAAGGGCTCGGGCAAGAACCGCGGCAAGGAGCGGATCTGGTTCAGCCGCCACTGCGCGGCCGCCCTGGGCCAGCGCGACCTGTTCGGCGAGGCGTCGCCCGTGCTGGCGGACCTGACCTTCGAGGCGATGACGTGAGCCGGATCGCCGAGGAGGCGTACGAGGCCGAGCGGGACGCGAACGGGCGACTCGCGACCGATCACGCGGCCTGGTTGCGGCGTCTGACGTGCGGCGCGAAGGGCTGCCGAGATCCGGCACCCCGCTGGCGGCGCTGCTCGCGTTGCCGCCAGCTCGTGCCCCGGTGCGGGGCGCACCAGCACCGCTTCGACGAGCAGATCGCCACGCACTGCTCTAACCCGACCCCGACACCCCGACACCTCCTGGAGACCCCGTGATCCGAATGTTCCTGAAGACGATGTGGCGCCGCGCAGCACGGCGCGTGCGGCAACTCGAGTACTCCATCGCGAGGTTCGAGGCCGAGGTGGCGATCGCTCGACGCCGCGGAGGTGTGTGATGGGCCGCCCTCGCTACACCCCGTCACCGCCACCGGCATGGCTCGTCGTGGGCGCGAAGGTCGACTACTGCTCGATCGTCGGCCGCGCCCCGACGCAACTCGGGATGATCGTGCGCGCAGGCCCCGAGCTAGCCGCCAGCAACGACTGGGTGGTCTGGTTGGAGGGAAAGTCCGGATCCGTCTGGGCCGAGGCGTGCCTCGCGCCGGGCTCGTACAAGGCCGCCGGCTGCGGCTGCGGAAACCCCGGTGGCCGCTGCTTGATGCTGCACGTGGTGACAGCGTGAGCCGCCCGTGGGTGGTCACGATTCCCGCCGAGGGTGGAGGCGGCGTCCTCGTCACGCTCGATGAGGATGTCGCGAACGTGCACGACTCCTACGTGACGCTCAAGCTGATCCCGGGACCGAGCGAGACCGGGGCCGTGCGCATGACGCTCGGCGAGTTCCGGGCGCTGTACAACGTGATCGGGCAGTGGCCCGGGGTGACGCGCGGATGAGCCGCCGTAGTCGCAAGCGCGAGCTCGAAGTCCGCGTGATCGGCCCCGAGGCGTGGACTCTGCTGCGGCCCGCACCGGACGCGTGCCCGCTGTGCGCGCGCAAGCACGAATCCGACGCACCGCACGATCCCCGGTCGCTGTACTGGGGCACGGCACGCAAGATCGCGGGGCTGCCGGCGCCGACCTGGACCGAAGCGCTGGCGCACGTTCCGGCCGAGGCGCGGGCTCGCTGGATCGAGATCCTGGCGACACACGGGATCACGGTGCCGACGTGATCCGCGAGCAGAACGAGATGAACGACGCGTGGGCGACGTTCAGCGAGGACAAGCTGCACCGCTACGAACTCGGGCGCTCGTGGGAGTACATGCTCGATCGCACCCTGCTCGTGATCGGCCTGAACCCGTCGACGGCGACGGCGACCGAGGACGACGCGACGATCCGCAAGGAGATCGGGTTCGCGAAGCGCTGGAACTGCTCGCGTCTCGTGAAGGTCAACGCGTTCAGTCGCCGCTCGACGGATCCCCGGATGCTCTATCAGCGCCGCGGCGTGCGGCGGGCTGGATGGGAGTCGATCACCGATCTCGAGAACGACACGGCGATCGCGCGCGAGCGCCTGCTCGTGCGCGCGACGGGCGGGATCACGCTCGTCGCCTGGGGCGCGAACATCAGCAAGATCGACCCCAAGCGGCAGGCAGCGCTGTGCGAACTCCTGACGGCCGAGATGGGCGACCTGATGTGCCTCGGCTCGAACCAGGACGGCACGCCCGTGCACCCGCTGTATCAGCCGTACGAGCGCGAGCGCACGCGCTGGATGCCGCGCCGATGACCTTCTCGCCCGTCCACACCACCATGTACCTCGTCTGGGATCCGCACGCGTCCTCGCTCGAGGCGGCGCGGGCGCAGTCGCAGTCGTACGGCGCACTCGATGCCGCGTCGGCCGCGCGGATCTTCGCCGAGCGCGTGTGCTTCGCGCGGGAGACCTGGCCCGTCGAGCTCCGCGTGCTCAACGGCGACACGCAGCGGATGTACGACGTGCTGATCGACCGGAAACAGATCTGGGAGTACTCGTGCGCGACCAACCCGAAGGAAGTGAAACCATGAAGCACTGGACCTACCCAGCCGACCAGCGCGCCAGCGCAGAAGCAATGTTGTCGCGGCTCGACGCCGGGGATGTAGCGAACCTCGATCCCGGAGTCAGAATCGACGGCGATCGCCACCGATTCCGGGTGTTCCGCAAGGCCGAACTCGGTGTGCACCAGCTGTCCAAGCAGTGCTTCCTCGTCGTGTGCTCGTGTGGCGGGCTCGTGAGCGAGCCCGCCGCGACCGGGGTGCTGCACGCGATCGAGTTCCACGTCCGTCGCGAGTCCACGAAGGCGGCCATGCTCCTCCCCGACGTGGTGGACGCGGCCATGCTTCGCGACGTGCTCGCCGACAACGAGATGTTCCGAACGGCGTGGCAGGAGATGACGGCCATGAACGCCCCCGGCGGCACGGGCGTCATCCACTCGGCGCTCTGCACGTGGTGCGCGGAACGCTGGCCACACCTCGATGGTGGGACGGCGGACGACGTGCGCGAAGCCTCGAGGCGCCACGGCGAGCGCTGCACCATGAACCCGTTCCGGATCGCCCGGGATATGTACCGCGCGCAGCTCGCGAACGTCGCTCGCGCGCTCAAGGCGGTCTGCGAGATCGCGACGACGCACCTGCCCGAGGACCGCGAGGTCGTGCGCGCGGGCTCGAGCATCGCGGCTGAGGTGCTCGCCGCCGAGCGCGGCGGGCGGGAGCAGCCGTAGATGGCGCCCTCGCAGGAGCTGATCGACTGGGCGCTCCGGGTGGCCGCCCGCCCTGGGTGCATCAAGAGCCGCCGCAGCGTCGTGATCTTCGACCCGCTCAGGGGAGTCCCAGTGGCCGCCGGCCGCAACGCGCAGCCCCTGCCGTTCAGGTGCGACGGGAGCGCAGCGTGCCGCCGCGACTGCAACAAGCTCTGCGTCCACGCCGAGCAGGTGGCGCTGAGCGAGTTCGAGCGCGGTGGGTTCTCGTGGATCGATCGAAGTGGATCGCGTGAGCACTTCCAGTTCGTGCACGTGAAGTCCGTCGACGGCGAGCTCGTGCCGAGCGGCGGGCCGTCGTGCTGGCAGTGCTCGCGCGCGATCCTTGAGTCCGGCCTCGGCGGCGTGTGGCTGTACGAGAAGCCGGTCGGCGCCTGGACCTTCTACAAGGCCGCCGACTTCCACCGCGCCACGCTCCGCGCGTGCGGGATGTACGAGAACACGCTGCCCGCGCCCGCAGGGCTCGATTCCGAGCGTTCTGGGGCGGTTCCGTATGATGGTAAATAGTAATTTACCACCACAATCACCCTCATTCCACGTGATTACAAGGAGTTACGTATCATGACGACGCCCCCGAATGCACCCGACGCGCATCCCGCCGCTCCCGCCGAAGGCGAAAAGATGCAGCTCTGCTCGCTCTGCGCCCTGCCGTTCCCGTACGCCAGCCCCTGGCCGAGTCCGCCGGGGTTCGACGATCCGGAGATCGGGCTCGCGTATCGCCCCTATCCCGTCCTCGGCGCGGCGAACGCGGCGGCTCGCGCGTTCGCGATTCAGTTCACGCGGCTGGAGTCGCTGCTTGAGTTCACGCTGCCGAGTTCACGCGAGCTCAGCATGGCGAAGTCGCACCTTCAGGAGGCTTCCCTGCTCGCGTTCCACGCCCTCGGGCGGTACGGGCTCAGCGGGGCTGCGCTTCAGGCCGGCGCGGACGCCGAGCGAGTTCGCTTGGACCAGCACCTCAACCGCGTGCAGAACCATGTCGACCGCGAGCGCGAAAGGCCCGCGCGCCCGGAGCCCACTCGGGTGCCGAGCGGCGGCAACGAACGCGGAGGCAAGTAGATGCCTCGGCTGGTCGCGATCGCCCAACCGATCGCTGTCGTTGCAGCCATCGGAGAGGTCGCCGCGCGCGCGTGGATCGCTTGCCGGTTCGATGGAACCTCCGAGGTGCAGATCCGCGGCGAGGGTGAGGACGCACCGAACGCGAACCTCGATCTGGGCGGCTTGCTCGTGTGGCTCGTCAAGCACGAGCAGGAGCTACTCCTGCGGTCAGGGCTCGTGCGTCGGGTACTGCTCGACGAGGTACTGGCGTCGGCCAGTCCCAACGAGCGGGACCACCCGACCATGTGGCGGGCGTGGAGGAATGCCGAGGCGCAGCTGGCTGCGCTTACCCTGCCGTCCTCGGAGGGCAAGTAGATGATCGACGAGGTACCGATCGTGATGGCGCTCGCGTCCTACGGCACGAGCGTCGAGGAGGCGGGCGGGTTCGTCGAGGCGATCCACCTCCTGGCTCGCCGCAGTCCGGCGATCCTGCGTGTCGCTCGAGCGCTCGGTAACGCCGAGACGAACCCGAAGCTCGACGAGATCGTACGGGCCAGCGAGATGCTCACCCGCCGCGCTGACCGACTCAAATCCGAGCGCGACGCCGCGATCCGTGCAGCCACGACGATTCCCGAGCCATCACCGACCCCGATGATCCTCACCTGCCCGAGCTGCTCCGCGCGTCACATCGACGAGGGAGAGTTCGCCACGAAGCCGCACCACCTGCCGGGCTGCGGGATGGTGTGGCGCCCCGCGCTCGTACCGACGGTGGGCGTGCAGTTCCTGCCGGGCTTCAAGAACGCTCCCGAGCCCGTAGCGGCGATCGAGCTCTGCGGATGCGAGAGCGAGCCGCATACGTGCGCTGAGCCATCCCCGGCTCCCGTGGCGTTCCCGACCCTCGCCTACGACGCGACGACCCAGCGCTGGACGATCGTCACGCCCGGCTCGTTCACGGTGGTGGAGGAGCGCCCAACCTTCGAGACGGACTGCAAGCAGTGCGTGTTCCTCGGTGGCTTCCGTGATCCCGTCGACCACGCTCCCTGCGACCTCTACTACTGCGACAACGGTGGCCTGGTGACGGTCATCGCTCGGTACGGAGATGCTTCCTCGTACACCTCGGGACTCGTGATCGCGCGCAGCGACCGCGAGCGCGGGCGACGCACCCCGCTCGCCGAGGCGCTGGCCCGCGCCGAGGCGCGCGGGCTCATCACGCCGACGACGCCTGCTGGAGGCTCGTCTTCACTGCCGCCGCTACGCCACGTGCACCGCGACTCGACGCTGACAGATCTCGCCCTCCAGCTTCAACGCCGCGACGTGCGGCGACTGACGATCGAGATGCCGTCGTTCACGCAGGAGCGGGACCCCGTCCTCGGGGCCATCCGCGCTACACAGAAGAACGGCGACTACACCGAGTCGCCGACGCGTCCCGGGGACGACACTGTCACGCTGGCGATCGCCATCGCCGACGCGATCAACAACGCACCGCTGAAGGACTGACCATGACGAATCGCGAAGATCTCGAACAGGAACTTGCCATCGCCGAGGGTGAGCGCGATCGCGCCGTCGCCGAGACCCGTGCGCTCCAGGAGGAGATCGACCGCCTCCGCGGGCTCGCGGCCGGCGCCGGGGTCGAATCGAGCGCTCTCGTCGTGCCCGGCACATCCGAGGCGGACCGCGCCGACATGGTGCTGGCGCGCACCGAGCTCGACTCGCAGCTCCAGGCGATCGCCGAGCTCCACAACCCGCCGCCCACCGCCGTGAAGCCCGAGAGCGCGCTCGACGTGGTGCGCGCGAACAACAAGGAGCGCGGCGAGCTCCAGGAGCGACTGCGGGCGGCGATCGGCATCATTTCGCGCGTCGCCGCCTCGCTCGGGGTGGACACGTGGGCCGAGGACGGCCAGGAGATCCTCGATGCGGCGCAGGCCCTCGTGCACCGCGTACTCAGCGTGCGCGTCGTCGGCTATCAGCTCTCCGTGCTCGTGCGGCGGCGCCGCGGCAAGCACTTCGAGTGGTTCCGGGTCGCGGGCGTCGAGCTTGAGATCGGGAAGCGAGAGCAGATCGAGTCCGCGGAGTACGCGGCCGCCGATGTAGACCTGTCGGTCGACACGAACGCGAAGGGTATCTCCGTCGGGCACGGCGACGCGGCCCCGCCGTTGCGCGCCTGACGAGCGTCAGCCGCCTCGGGTAGAGTGCCCGCCATGCCCGACCTGTCCACCCAGCTCGCCGCACTTGGGGTGCCCGCGCCGACCGAGGCGCCCGCCCGGACCCCGATCGGGGTCGTGCTGGAAGAACTCCACGCGCTCCTGACGGAAGCGACCGCCACCATCCCCGGCGACCACGTGGGCGACGACCTTGAGCTTCACGGCATGCTGGCCGCCTGGACCGGTCGGCTGGAGCACCGGCTCGGCAAGCTCGGCGTGCAGGTGATCCGCCCGGCGGTGACGCGGTTCGATGACTGCAAGCACGAGCTCACCTCGGTCGACGAGAATCTCAGCGCCCTTGAGTGCCGCACCTGTCACGCGCGCCTGAACCCGATCACGTGGCTGGCGGGCTACGCGCGGCGTCACACGGCGGTCACGGAAACCGGGTACACGAGCCTCGTGCGCGACCGTAATCAGAAATTGCTGGAGATCGACTACGTGAAGGCCGAGCTGGCGATACTGAAGCGCCAGCTCCGCACTGCCCGTGCGAAGGTCGCACCGGTGACCACGACCCCCGACAAGCGCGTTGCGCGACGCACGAACAGGCGCGCCGCGTGACCGACGAGCGGCTCTACCTGTTCACGTTCGTGGCCCCGGGCCCGATTCTTCAGCTCGACGGCAACGCCGTCGCGGGGTGGGACGCTGCGACCGGTCAGGCCGGCGGCATCGCGGCCGGCCTGTACGAGCTCCGCGCCGCGTACGCCCGGATCATCGAGTTCGGCGGCCACAACCGGATCATGATGCGCATCCAAGCGTGCGTGCTGGGCGCCCCGAACGACGGCACGATTCTGCGGATGCGCGAGCCCCTGACCGGGCTTGAGGGCTACGTGATCGGGGTCGCGCGCGACGCCGTGATCTCGACGGCACCCGTCCTCACCGGTCTGTACTAGCCGCGCGTCGGCGCGCGCTCGGCGCACCTCCGCTCACGTTTGCCACTGGCAATTTCTACGAGAGGAGCATTGACGGTCGGTCTCGGCGTCTGCATGGTGAAAGTCAAGAGGAGCACCCCATGCCGACCCCGATCATTGACCTTGCCGATCTCCGTGCCCGCGCCGCCCTCGTGGGCCGACGCCAGGACGACCACGTGAGCCCGCACGCAGCGGCCCGCGCCCTGTCCGGCATCATGGCGATCGTCAGCCGGCAGTTCGGGACGGCGCACATGCAGGCGATGGCCACCGTGCTGGCGGGTGACGCGGTGGCGTGGGACACGCGGCTGTGCGTGCTCCCGCGGGCGCTCGGCGGCGGCGTAGATCCAGCGCTGGAGATGATTGCGACCTGCGCGTGTGGCGTTCTGCCCCTGGCCGGCGCCGAGGGGACCCGCGCCGCGGTGGCGTTCTGGGCCACCGAGCGAGATCCTCGCGTCTGGCAGGCCGTCACCGCGGGTCTGGCCGCCTGATGGTCGCTCGGCGCACCGCCACCCCGGCGACCGCCGCGCGCTGGTGTCGGAACTGCGGCGTGCGCATGGTCGACGGCGCGCTGGCGAAGCTCTGCGGATTCACCGAGTGCTTGGACTTGGCGTCCGAAGCCGAGCCCGGGAATATTCGGCGGCTCGGTTCGCGCGCTCCGATCCTGTAATCCGACCCAAGCTCGCATCGGCACTCGCGAATCTCTGATCCCAGCGCCGGGAATACTTCAGCGAGCTCAGGACGCGCTGGCGGGCGCGGGCTCGAAGTACGCCAGCCCGCAGAACCGGGCCGCCTCGAGGCCATCGTTTCGCACCGTCACCGTGAGCAGGCCGGCGTCGTTCTGCTCGGACGACAGGATCGAGAACTGCCCGGAGGTGGGACCGATCGCCTCCACCTTGCCGGTGAACTTGAGCTCGCCGCAGTTCACCTGCGTGACGATCTCCGAGTCGGGGGTGACGGGTGCGGTGAGCAGATCGACGGTGCTCGGTGCCGCCGCCCGGATCACCGCGATCGCTTCCTGGTACGCCTCGGCATGGAGATCGCCGGATGCCCCCGGAGCGAGCCCGGTCACCTCGTCGAGCGTCGCGGGCCGCTTGGGCTCGGACGGGGCGGGCTCGGACGGGGCGGTGCGGGTCTTAGACATGACGACGACTCTACTCCGAGTCGTCGATCCTTCGGATGCAGGCTTAGGGGACGATCGCGGTGCAGCGCCAGCGTGCCGAAACCGAGTCGTAGATGAACGTCGCCGAGCCGTCTGGCACGATCACGATGTCTGCCGCTCCCGGGAGCCTGAATCGGTCGACCGCGCTTGATCCCGAGTTCTCGGCTTGGATCGTCACGCTGAACGTGCCCACGTTGTGAATCGTGATCCGTCGCCCAGGCCGGGCCGTAAATCCTGAGAACGACACCGCCGCAGTAGTGGCGGGGACGCGGACATCGCTTGATCCAGCCGGGAACGTGTAGTCACTCCAGCCCCCAGAAGTAACCGAACTCTCAGTGGTGATCGCGACAGGCGCTTGGCCGTCGATCGCGTGCAGCCGCCAGCGACTCGTCGTCACGTCGTAGAAGAAGCTCGCCGACCCGCCCGGCACGATGGAGATATCGCCGCCATTCGGGAAGGCATATCGGTTCTGCGAACCTGTGCCGAGGTGCTCATTGAGGAGGTTGATATTGAACGTGCCGACGTTGTAGATGGTGATGAGGCCGGACCTGACGTACCATCCCGTCAATGTGACATCGCTGTTGGTCGCTGGAATGCGCACGATGGGAGAGGAGAGGTTGATGTCTCCCCAGAACCCGCCCGTGATCGAATTCTCGGTGGTGACCGTCAGATTGAGCGCGAGCGGACTAGCGCTCGTGCCGGCGCCCTGCAACGTGCCATCGACGACGATGGAGTTCACCTGGCCGTCGATCGCGTACAGCCGCCATCGCGCGGTCACGGTGTCGTAAAAGAAGCTCGCCGAGCCACCGGGGGAGATCGTTACATCAGCCGCCCTTGGGAGTGCGAATCGGTTCGTGGCGGCGGCGGGGCCGTACTCATTGAAAAACGAGACGTTGCCGGCACCGACATTGTAAAGCGTGACGAGACGCCCCGGCTGAGCCACGAATCCGAAGAAGTTCACCTGCGATTGGGTCGGAAGGCGGAACTCGGACGCGCTGGTCGCAAGTAGGTAGTCGTTCCAGTTCCCGTTGATGACGGCGCTCTCGGTCTGGATGGCGAGCTTCAGCGCGACCGGGCTGCCCGCGGTGCCGGCGCCCTGGATCGTGATCCCGTCGGTGACTGCGCCACCACCACCACCACCCACCGCGACAAGCGGGCTGCCGGTCTTTCCCGTGCCGGTGATCGTCGTGCCATCGACTGCGACGCCCGTCGCGCCGTCGACCGTTGTGAGGAGCGAGTTCGCGGTGCCGTTGCCGCTGAGCGTGCCGTTGTGGATTACGGCGGTGATGCCGCCCGCAACGAGCGGGCTGCCGATCTTGCCCGTGCCGGTGATCGTCGTGCCGTCGACCAGCACACCCGTGCGACCGTCGACCGTCGACAGCGGAGTTCCGCTCGTGCCATCACCCGTGAGGGTGTTGTTGTGGAGCACCGCCGCGAGTCCGCCACCACCGCCACCGCTCGCGACATCACACGCGCCGATGTTGACGGTCGGCAAACCAGGTCGGGTCTGCGGCACACCGCCACGGCGAACCCGTAGAAAATCAGCGGTGAACTCGATCGAGTAGGCGCTGGGCGTGTTGAACGCGGCGATCTGCCCGTACGTGGCGCCGCCGTCCGTTGAGGCTTCCACGATCAGCACGCCCCTGAACGGCCCACCGACTTGGATCGTCTTGAACAGCGGAAGCGTGGAAGCGTCAACCGGAGAGCCGACGCCATTGCCTGCAGGCGCCCCAAGGGCCGCGAACGAGGCTCCGACATCGCTGCCGCCGACGTTCACGATCGGCGCATCAAAACCGCGGAGCCGCGCGACCGTGGCTCGCATCCACCGAGCCGCCACCGGAACGATCGCCCCGCCAGCGCCCTGAACCGTCAGAACGGACTGCCAGCCGCCCGCTCCGGGAACGACCGAGTTGCTGATCTCGATGTTCGTCGTCGGGGGCAAGACCCACGATCCCGAGATGATGATCGTCTTGGTCGCGCCAAGCGCCGACACGTCGACAGGAGCGCCAGAGCCGTCAGCGGCGGGCGCGGGGATCGAGAAAAACAAGTTACCCATGGTCGTGGCTCCGTACGGGCCTCGCGCGTGGGCGGGCCGAGCTTGGCGGGACGAGCGATCACGGGAACTCGGGGTGGCGGCCATCATAGACCATCACCCGCCCGGCCCGAGCGCTACGGCTCACCTCCGCAGGAGCAAAAATGCGAGCGTGGCGGCCGCCCCGACCACGACGATCGCGCCGAGATCGCTCGCGCCGACGCCCTCGCTGGCCAGCCACACCAGCGGATCGCCGTTGTTCTGCATGTTCGTCGAGCCGCTGCTCGGCGTGACGCGCGTCCGCAGCTCCCAGTGCAAGTGGTTGACGCCGACCGAGCCGACGACCTGACCGGCGGCGATGCGCCCGCCGATCGGTGCTAGGTGCGCGGTCGCCATGCTCATGTGCGCCAGCAGGTGATATTTGCCGCTGTCCCCGAGGAGCGCGACCACGAACGGGTTGTATCCGGTGAACGGCGGTGAGAGCCCGTCCCCTCGAGCGATGACGACACCGGACTCGGGTGCGCGGATTGGCGTGCCTGCAGGCGCCAGCAGGTCCACGCCCGGGTGCGTGCAGGGGTATCCCTTCGGACATCCGCCCGTGTCGCCGCTCGTCCGCACGTATCCGAAGGAGCCATGCGGGCTCACGGTCATCACGGCCATGGGAGCGACGCGGGTCATCGGCGGGCCTCTACTTCGCGTCGCGCGCGATGTTGCGGTCGATCACGAGCGTCTGCTTGCAGAGCGAGAGCCCGTGACGGTTTGTCTTCGTGTGCTGCTCGTACTGCGCCTCGGGGAGCTCTTGCGTGCACATGAACGCCTCAATCGACAGCTCGCCGCCCGTCATCGCGGGCTGCCCGTTCGGGAGCTTGAACGGCCTGGTCGCGGTCGGGTCGAACTCAATGTGCTTGCGGTCGCCCGTGATCCGCCCAGCCTTCGTGCACCGCGGGCAGATGAACAGCACCTCAAGCACGTCGCCCGGGATCACGTCGACCGTGAGCAGGAGCTCGCCGGCGCGGCCCTTGTAGGTCACCAGCACCTCGCGCTTCGTCCCGTCGAGGCGCGTGGTGCTGGCCAGCCCCATCATCCCGGAGCCGTTCGGATCGGGGGCGTCGCCCGCGATCTGCACCATCGCGCCGGTGCCGGGGTCGACGCCCTTCGTGCGCGGAGGACCTCCGAGGAGGTGCTGGACGGCGGGGTCGTGGAGATCGATCGAAAGCGGGGAGCCCATGGTGGGCCCGAGCTTACGACTTCTTGCGCAGCAAGAGGAACGCGACCGCCGCGGCGCCGACGGCGCCGACGACGATCGTACCGGTCGAGATCTCGTGCGCGCTGGTCTGCGCGTTGAGCTGCGCCTGCATGGTCGCGTTCTGGGCCGTCAACGCCGCCGTCTGCCCGGCCTGGTACTGCTGCGAGCCGATCACGGTCAGCGCTCCCTTGCCGATGGCCGCTAGGGTGTCGCTCAGGCCGCCGAGCCCGCCCATGCTGCTGCCCGTGCGACGACCGATGATGTTGCTGCGCTGATAGGCCATGACCTGATGCTCCCTTACTTGCGAGTCGCGATGACCGCGACGAGTCCAACCGCGCCCGCCGCGATCGCCAGCTTCGTGACGCTCGACATGCCCGACCGTGCAGGGACATAGGCCGTGCCGGCCGGAAGCCCCGTCGGAAGCGCGGGAACACCACCCGTGAGCGCGCCGATGATGCTGCCGATGATGCTACCAGCGGACGGGCTCGTGCCCTTCGCCTTCAACTTCGCGACCGCGGGGTCCACGTTCGGGTTCAGGAGCTCGCCGGCCGTGTAGTTCGCGCGCGGCATGCACTGCGCGTAGCCGTTCACGGACTTATTCGGATCGGAGACCTGCCCGCGCTGACACCCCAGCGCCTGCCCGGACACGCTCATGGGGGGCATCTGGATCTCGGGGGCCGGCGTCGAGCTCGGAGCCGACGTGCCGCTGCCCGTGAGGAGGTCGCTCCAGAAATCGCCGAGCGTGCGCGCGGCGGGCTTGTGAGCGAGGACGCGGCGAGGTCGCTGCGGGATGTACGTCATGATTGCCTGCCTTCCGTGGATCGCGAGTAGAGGATCACGCCGGCCACGATCGCCGTCAAGATCAGGAGGTTCCGGCGCGGGGGTGTCGCGGTCGCGGGCGTCGTCGCCGGATCATCGATCGCGACCGGATCGTCGACTGGGGAGCTCTGCCCGCCGCCCGCGGACGCACCGCCACCGCCACCACCGCCGCCGGTGTACACGTGCCCGCCGCCCGCGGACGCACCGCTCGGGATCGTGCCGGGTACGAGCACGTGGCCACCGCCGGCCGATGGCACCAGCGCGTTCGGCGGCCGCCGCGGTCCGATCGGCTTGGGCGGCATCGCGGGAGGGCGTGTCGGCGGCCGAACTCCCACCCCGCCACCGTGAACCGTCGGGGCCGGGCCCACCACACCGCCGCTGCCGCCAGCGCCGTAGCCGCCGGGGTCGGGCGCCATGAGCTGGTCGCGCTTGAACCCGCTGGCGCCCACGTTGGTCAGGTTGATCCGACCCAACGCCTCGAGGCCCGCGACGCCACCACGGACGCCGAACGCGAGCCCCGAGCGCCGAGCTTCCTTGCGGGCCAGCGCGTCGGCCAAGCGGCGCTCGCGCGCACGTGCGGCACCGGGCTGCGCGTGATCGATCGCGGCGACGGCGCCGACTCCACGGGTCATGCGATCGGGATCGCGAACGTACGGCATGGTCAGAGGGCCTTTCCGATGAGGTATCCGATGAGCATCGGGATGCCGATCGCGGTCACGGCGCCGGCTGTGTACACCCAGGGGTGTTGCTCGGCGTAGACGTAGCCGCGCAGCGCCGGCATCGCCCGCCGCAGGCCAACCCCGCCCGCCAAGTCCGGCGCCGTGCGCGTGCACGTCGGGACCGGGAGCCCCGCGGTGATCGCCTTCAACTGCGAGACGTGGCAGACCGCCTCGTTGAAGTACGGATCACGCAGCACGGCGGCGCCGGTGATGATCGTCTCGCCGATGTCGGCGATGGTGCCGAGGGCGCCGATCTTGCGCGGGTTGCGATGGTAGGCCATGGGGTGATTGTCGCTCGTCGAAGACGGAAAGGTGCCCCGAACTAGCTCGCCGACCTGGAGCGCCGCGTCTCTCCGGGTTTACGGCCGATGTGATCCACCACCACACCGACCACTCTCACGACGCCTTGCGTCGGCGAGCTAGCTCGAGGCACCTAGTCCCGTGGGCTTCGAGGTTACGACCTCCCCTTGATGAGCTTGGTCACGCGGTCGCCCACGCCGAGCTTGTCCCACGCGAACCAGGCGATGCCGACCACCGCCGCCGAGCGCAGCCAGAACCCGTAGTCCGTGCACGCGCCCGCGCGGATGCACGCCTTCTCCTCGGCGTCCTTGGCCACGTCCGCGGCCGACGTGATCGCCGTGACCACGACGATCAGGAGCCCGCCCACGATCGCGACCGGCCACATCCACGGGCCTGCCATCGAGAGCACGCCCGAGAGCGCCTGCGAGCTTGAGTCGAGGAGTCCGGGTGTGTTGCCGCTGATCGCCAGCTGCGCCAGCTGCACGGCGCCCTGCGGGTTGGCCGCCAGGTTCGGATTCGGGAGCGCCGCCGAGGGCCACCGCACCGCTAGGATCGCTTGGAGCTGGTTCGCCAGCGCCTGCTCCCGCTGGCTTGAGCGCGCCGCGCGCACCTCTTGCTGCGCCACCGCCAGCGGGAGCTTCGTGGCCACCGCACCGGCCAGCACGCCGTCGTTGATCGCGCGGTACTTGAGCCAGCCGACGAGGCTTGAGCGCATGCGATCGAGCTTGATGGCGGCTTGGGTGACGGCGTTCGAGGTGATGGCGGTCGTCATGAGCTACCTCTTGCCACTGGCACGGCGTTGAGTCCACGCGAACGCGCCGATCAACACGGCGCCGATCGCCACCTTCTTCATCAGTGCGGCGCGGGCCTCATTGGCCTCCACCGATGCGATCGCCTGCGCCGCTGCCACGCTGTCCGAGACCACATCGCCGACGCCGCGACGGCCAGCGAGTCCGAGCGTGCGGTGAGCGGCGAGATAGGGCATGGGCTTAGAGGTTGACGATGCGGTAGCCGGGGATGTCGACGTGCAGCACGCCGCTGGTCGGAGGCACGGCGCTGTCCCAGGTGAATTTCCCGTAGCTCGGGATGAACTGCACCGTCGAGCCGGGGCTCCACAGCGTGGGAACCGGGCACGGCACGATGTTGTCCGGCCGCGAGAACAGCGGCCCGCGCGGAGCGTTCTGGAGCAGCCTCTGGTTGCCGCCGTCGGCGAGCTCGTACCCGAGATCGATGATGTCCGTGCCCACGACCTGCGCCGGGAGCGGGAACGTCGAGACCGGCCGGTAGCGCCCGAGGTTCGTGGCGGTAGTCGGGCTGTGCGGCGTCCACACCACCATCGGGTAGTGGGTCATGATGAACGGGCCGTCCTGGCTCACGCCCATCGTCACCGGCGCGCCGCGCTGGAACTGATCGTTGATCGTGAACGCGACCTCGCCCGAGAGCGTTCCCTCCATGCGGCGGCCGGGAATCTCGTCGATCTCCTCGGCAACCGTCTTGGGGCGCGAGGACTGCGCCGCAATCAGGTTCGCGATCTGCTGCTGGAGCTGCACGATCGCGCTGCGGTGCTGGCGGAGGATGGCGTTTGCGTTCGGTTCGGTGGTCGTGGCCATGACGGTCTTGATTTCTCCCAGCTTCGGGTGGGGTGTCGCCCGACGAGATGTCGGGGTGGGGGTGTCACGGGAACTCGGGGAGCGGAAGGGACTGTGGTGCCCGGTCGACCGATCAAAGTCGGCCGGGCGTCGCGCGAGCAAGCCCGCGCGAGGTCGTACTACTGCACGTCGCGGGTCTGGAGACCGTCGAGCATGAAGGAGATGTTCTTCACATCGTCCGTCGCGCCCGCGTTCAGGCCATCGAGCGCGCTCGTGTTCCCGATCGCGTAGAAGTCCGCCGTCGCCGAGAAGTTCTGGCGAACCGGCACGATGATCGGGCGCGCCAGCTTCAGGATCGCGCCCTGCTCGGGCGTGCCGTGGTTGAACACCGACGCGGTGGAGTCGAAGCCCCACACGCCGCCGCCGGCCGGGAAGTACCAGGCCGGGGCCTGGAACATCGGCTTGTTGCCGACCGTGAGCGTCCAGAACAGCTGGCTCGTCACGTTCAGGTAGTTCTCGCGACGGTTGGTACCGTCGAAGAACATCCAGCAGCGCAGCGCCAGGATCACGTACGTCGCGTCGGAGGCCAGCTGGCCAGCGACGGTCATGTTCGTGAACGCCAGGTTGCCGATGTTCGCGTTGCCGAACAGCTTGTAGCTGTTGACGAGCGGGTTCTGCGGATCGCCGGTGACGCGCATGAGCGTGTCCCAGACGGGGAGGTGAAGACGTTCGCGGTATCCGTGGAGGCGAGGCATGGTCGTGTCCTTGTGTACGTTTGGTTCGGTGCGGCGCAGGAGCATCCTGCTCGTCACCAGGCGGGGGTCACCCGCCGAAACTCCTTCTCGGGAACTCGGGGTCGAAAGTCAGCCGGCGGCCCGCGGGTGCAGGTCGCCGGCTATCAGGCGCGCCGTTGGCTCAGAAGCCGCGCGCGAAGACGCCCTGGTAGAGGCCGCCGCTGTCCATACCGCCGGAAGCCGCGGGGATCTGCCGCGTGAAGGAGCGGGTCGGCACCGGCGACAGGTACTGCCGCGACGGGACCTGCTCCATCATGCTGCCCGAGCCGACGCCACCGAGAAGGTCGTTGCCGAGCTCCTCGTCGACGCCGAGCTCCTGGTCGAGCCCCAGCTCCTCTTCGACGCCATCGCTGCCGACCGCGATGTAGTCGGAGAGCGTGCCGTCGTCGTCGATGGGCGTGCCACCGATCGCCAGGTAGTCGCCCATGCCGCCGGTGGCCACATAGTCACCGACCGCCTGGTCGTAGATGTCGCCCATGCCGAGCATGCCCTTGATCGATGCCGGCGCGAAGGTCGCGATCACGGACTCGACGGCCGCCATGGCGGCGCCGATCGTCAGCCCGGTCTTGTACTTCGCCAGCTTCGCCGACTTGCCGCACGCGTAGCGGACGCCGACGATCGCGGCCAGCGCGAGGGCGGGCTGCGCCAACGTGCCGAGCTGGGTGATGCCCGGGATGACCGTGCCGAGCTTCTTCACGAGGATCCGCGTGCCGAAGAATCCAACCGCGTACGGCAGCGCCTCCTTCGCCAGATCGATCAGGAACCCGCCCGGGTTCTTGCGGTAGCCGCGCTTCGAGTAGCGGCGACTCGCCGCGCGACGACCACGGCGCTTCGAGCGCGTCGCCTTGCGACGACGCGACGGATTGACCTTGTGCATCAGCATCGTGCCGCGGCCGGCACGCGGCATGGCGATCGTCTTGCTGTTCGACTTGCGAGCGCGGCGGCGGTGGCCAAGGCGCGCGGCCGTCGCACGACCACGACGGCGCTTGCGACGGACCGACTTGCGCGCCGACTTGCGCGCGCGGCGCTTCGGGGCACTGGCGACGGCCTTGCGCGCGCGGCGCTTCGGGGCACTGGCGGCCTTGCGGGCGCGGCGGCGCTTCGGGGTGCTCGCGACCTTGCGAGCGCGGCGGCGCTTCGGCGCGCTCGCAGCGGCCTTGCGGGCGCGGCGGCGGTGACCGAGGCGGGCAGCCGTGGCGCGGCCACGACGCTTGGGGGGGGACTTGCGCTTGCTCGACTTCGTACGACGCTTGGCCATCTTCGGACTCCTCTTGCTGCTGGTGGCGCGTCGTGCGCGCCGAGACTTGTGGGCACCCGTCGGCCGCTTCCGGGCCTTGGAAGACTTGCGCTTGGCTTTCCAGTACCGAGCGAGAGCCGCCGGCATGGACTTCTTCCGCGCTCGAGCACCAGAGGTCGACTTCTTGCGGCGCTTCGCCCCGCGCTTACCCGGGTTCACGTACATGATGGGCATGAGATCGGTTTCCTCTTGGTCCTCGTCGTCCCCACGACCCGGAGAGGCGCGCGGCGGGTCGATTCGAGATCCACTGAAACGAGAGACCGAACTTTAGTCAACTCCCGATCTTGCGATCTTCTACCTGAGCGCGACTTTGACGCTGGCAAGGTGGCGCTTGGCGCCCGAAAACCTCGCGTAGGATGGCCATCCGAATGGCGAATCTGGCGAAGGAGACCACCAACGTGGCGTACCGGTGCATCCGCTGCAAGGGCCCCGTTGGCCTCAACTACGACCACACGGGGCCGCGCTGCGCAGCTGACTCACGCGCCGACGAGTGCAGCGGCACGTTCTTTCACGCCGATATTCGCTCTCGCTGCACTCACGCGTCCCGTAACACGGCGCATGCGCTGGTCGAGCTATCACCCGCCAGCTGATCAGGCGCGACGGATCGCGGACGGGTAGCAGGAAGCCAACTGTGCGGTCTGCCGTGCGGTGCTCGTGCGCGTGCGCGCCACTGCGATCACCTGCCGCATCTCATCAGCGACCTTCGGAGGTTCGACTTGGGGAGGAGCCCCTACATCGGTCATCTCCTCCAGCTCCTCCGCAACGCGGGCTGCGAGGCGAGTGACCGCCCTTGCGGCATTGCTGGCGCACATTTCCGCGGCATCGAGTCGTTCGTCCATGGGGGATCTCCTGTAGGTCACTCAGCCAAAGTGAAGCACGCAGCGCGCCAACCGCGTCAGCGCTCTGCGCGCTCCGGGCGCCGTGGCGTCACGAAGCGATCGAACATCTTGTTCAGCACGTCGAGCTGCGTCGATGTCGCCTTCTGGGTCTCGACGGCGATGCGGTCGAGGCGGTCGCCGTAGTCCTTGCGCAGCACCTCCTCACGCACCCGAGCCTCCTCGCGGTCCTTGCGGATCGACTCGGAGTACTGCTCGACGATCTCGACGTGCTTCTCCTCGTACTCGGCGCGGATCGAGGCGCAGTCGCTCGCGCATTTCGCGCGATCGGTGGCGGCCCCGTCACGGCAGGACTTCAGCTCCGCGTCCTTCTCCTTCTGAGAAGTGATGTAGAGCTTGAACAGGTACGTCACGACGCCGGCCATGATCACCACGACGGCAATCAGGACGCCCGTCCACGTGGAGGAGGACGGCAGGTTGGCGGTGTCGATCGGCATGGTGTGCGGGTTCCCTTCGTTCAACCGTCGATGCCGCGCGCGAAGACGCCGAGCGCGCCGCCCCACATCATCGCGATCACGGTGCGCTTGCTCTGCACGACCAGGAGGCACTTGCCGTCCGGGGTGCAGTAGAGCTCGGGGAGCGGCTCGACGGCCTCGGCCTCGAGATCGTTGCCTTCGAGCACGAACTTGTACCCGAGGTTGTGCCCGAGCCGGGTGAGCACCTCCACCTGCTGGAACTCGCGCGGGACCGCGACCCGCTCGAGCGGCGTCTCCGCGTCGAGCTCGCCGGCATCGACCACGTACAGCATCACGCCCGCGTCATGCTCGTGGATGTAGTTGACCGGTTTGCGCGGCTTGCGCAGCGTGGACGGGTCGACCTTCGTCGAGCGGTACGTCGTCCACAGGCACTTCCCGGCGCGGTACACGTGCTTCGGGATCGCGAAGTTGCCGCCGAACTCGCCGATCTTCACGGGATCCTGCCGGTGGAACTCCTTGTACTTCGCGACGGCCGCCTCCTGCTCGGCAGGGTCGACGCCGGGGTTGTGGCGCGCAGCCTGCCGCGGAAACCGGCGCAGGTTGCGGTCGCGGGCGTCGTACTCCTCCTGGCCGAGGTCCACGGCGTCGGTGAACTCGCGGAACTGCGCCGCCGTGAGCGTCCGCCGCGCGTCCGCGATCACGTCGTTCACGAGCTCGCCCGCCCAGAACTGGCGATCGACGCTCGCGCCCCGGGGGACGCGCTTCAGGTAGGGCTCCAGGGCGGACGAGGGCACGTGGGGCGCGCCTTCAGGCGCGTGGCCCCAGCGCCAGGCCGCGCGCTGGAGCTCGGCGAAGTGGCGAACGCTGTTACGCGTGTGCGCCGGGTTCGAGCGGTGACCGCCGCGCTCCGGCAGGGGCGGTGCGGGAGACCACCACGCGGGCACGTGCTCGTGATCGCGCATCCGCTTGCGGCACGCGGTCATGTAGGCCGCCGTGTAGATCACGTACGCCGCGTCGATGTCGGTCTGCCTCGTGATCCCGAGCTCGCTCAGCTCGCTGCGAGTCTGGCGCAGCCACCCGTCCACGTACTCGCGGAGATCCTGCTCCACGCGCTGGAGCGCGGCATCACCCTTGAGGCGATCCATCCGAATCACGTCGAGGATCGGCTGTGCGTGACTCTCGTCCCACACGGCCTGCTGCTGAAGCCACTCGGTGGCCTTGGCGTCGACCATCACACGCCTCCCTTCACGCGCTGATAGACGAGGTACCCGAGCGCCGCGACGGCGCCGTACTTCGCGACAGAGAACAGCTTCGACAGATCGGCCGGCACGTTGGCGATCGTCTCGCCGACCGCCACCACGATGTCGACGAGGGTCCGCGCCGCGCCCGCCACCTTGTCGAAGTACACCTGGTACAGCGCGATCGCCTGGACGAGCCAGATCATGTTGCACGACAGCACCGACGCCGTGACGATCGCGTTGCTCACGGCCGTCATCGAGCGCAGCACCCACTCGCGGAACGTCGGCGCCTCGATGACCTTCGCGCCCTTCGCGACGGCCTCCTGGAACGCGGCCACGAACACCTTCGCGCGCTGGACCTGGAGGTCGAGCTCTTGGTTCGCCATGTTCGTGACGCTGCCGGCGTCGTTCGTCGACAGCGGGGCCTGCATCACGGTCGCGCGCGCGGCCGAGATCATCCCCATCACGAGGTTGAACGTGGTGAGCATCGCTGCCGGCGAGAAGTGACCGGCCGGGCGCCAGCTCGAGGCTAGGCTCTGGATCTGCGCGTCGAGCGGCGCGACCTTCGCGTTCGCCTTGTCGAGGCACTCAAGCTGGTGCGAGCTCGTGATCCCCAGGCCCTCCCGGACGGCGGCGGCGCCGCTCTCGCCGAGGAGCTGGTCGAGCAGCCCGCCGAGAGCGGGCGGGGTGATACGCGGGCGAGCCGCGAGGGCACGCTGGGGTGGGCGCTGATAGCTCATCGGAACATCCTCCACAGAACGACGGCTGCCGCAATCGGCAACGCCAGGGTGCGCAGCTCGAATCCGTCGGGGGCGTCGACGGCGCCGAGCGCGGCGATCTTTCCCTTCGGGAGCACGCCAGATCCGACCTTCGTCGCCGAGGCGGGGACCCGCCACGCCGCCTGCTCGGGCGTCGCTCCCATGCCCTTGCGCCGCGGCACGTCCGGGGAGCCCGCGTGCGTGCCACCGGGCCCGGGGCCCTCGTAGTAGTCGTACGACCGCGTGTCGTAGTTGAACACCGAGTACATGCCGCGGGCGCTCACGACGGCTTATCGCTTCCGCTTGATGTGCTTGTAGAGCAGGTACGAGCCAACGCCCGCCGCGATCTTCATCGGCAGGGAGAGCGCGGAGACGGTCTCGATCACGCCCGAGAACGTGAGCGCGACCTCGCCGCCATGGCACCCGCACCCCGCCAGCGCGGACGGCTTGGGCTTGCACCCGCACCCGCCGAGCGGCTCCGGGCCGCCCGGGACAGGGAGCTCCAGCGTCGGCTCGCCGAGCGAACCGAGCGCCTTCGCGTCGCCCGCGCGCGAGCCCTGCGGCGGCGCGTTCTTCCACGAGAGGATGGGGGCGCCGTTGCGGGCGTAGAGGTACCGCGACATTACATGCCTCGCTTCTCGCCGAAGCCCTGGGCGACGGCGACGGTAGTGGTGACGTACGGCGCGAAGTGACCGCAGAGCCCGTAGAGGAGGGCCCACGCCAGTGAGCCCGTGCGCTTGTACCCGTGGTACGTGCACGCGAGCCCGCCTGCCGTCTTCGCCGACGGCAGAGCGCTGCGGAGGTCTCGGGCTGGCGCGGTCATGGTCGGTAGCGCGATCGCCGGCATGTCATCCCCAAGGTGAGGCTCGCTGGCGGTGCGGTAGTAGCTGCGATATCCGGCCATCTTCAGCGGCCCTTCCGCTTCGTCTTGCGCGGGTTCAGGAGCAGGAAGCCGATCGCGGCCACGCACCCGGCCGCCGCGACCTTCTGGCCCGTCGACATCGATCCGAGCACGCCGCCGCCGAAGATCGAGGTCGGCGGTGCCGTGTACTCGGCCCCGTTCGCCATCACGATCGTCGGCGGCTTCCCCGCCGCCGGCTGCGCGATCGAGACCGCCACGCCCGCCTCGTCCGCGAGCCCGCGGGCGAGGCTTGTGAACAGCACGCATCCCGCGGCGATCGTCGAGGTCGGCGTGCCGGCGCTCACCCCGATGAGGCCCACGGCGTGAGCGAGCGAGCGCGTCCCGGGCCCGATGTCGCCATCGACCGAGATTTTCGCCATACCCTTGGCTGCCGCCGCACGGTTCAGCTGGCGCTGAAGCTCCTGGAACAGCTTCAGCGTCGCCTGGTCCGAGGGCTTGCAGACGCCCGCGTACTTCGTGCAGTTGAACGCGGGAGCACCCGCCGTGTCACCCATCGAGAGATAGCCCATGATTCATGCCCTTTCAGCGGCGACGCTTCGTGAAGAAATAGTACGCAGCGGCGCCGGCCGCGGCATAGGTCATGAGTCCGCCCGGAACGGCGGGGAGATCGAAGCCGGCCAGCGAGACCGTCGGCTCGGTGCCGATCGTCGCGGGCGGCACGCTTGAGGGGCGCGCCTTCAGCGCCGCCAGCACGGCCGTGACCACCTGGCCCCACGGCCGCTGCTCCCAGCCCGGCCCGATCAGGCGATCGAGCACCATCGCGGTGGCTTGGTCGAGGTAGCCGGTCTGCCGCACGGCCGCGCCGAGCTGCTGGAGGCGCATCTGGATGCCCTGCACGAGCAGCATCACCGGCGCCGACTTTGGGTCGGTCGTCGCGGGCGCGATCGGCATGTACTGGAGGATCATCGTCGCGTTGAAGTGGCCGATCCCAAGCTCGGTGAGCAGGTACCGGTTGTCAGGCTGGATGGGACGCATTACTTCGCCTTCTTCTTGGTCACGAGGAACACGAGGCCGATGCCGCCGGCCGCGATTGCCAGTGGCAACAGGTTCGAGGACGGAGCGGCCGGGAGCAGGCCCTGCGATCCGGCGGGGCTGGCGCACATCCCCGAGGCAATCTGCGCCCCGACCTGGCCGGCGGCCGGATTACCGACGGCGGCCCCGACGGCGGCGCCGGCCGCGACACCCGCTTGGCTCGAGACGAGCTGGCAGGCGAGCCCGGCCACGTCGCTCACCGCGCTGCTCACGGTCCCGACAATCGAGCTCGCCAGCGACGTGATGCCGCTCCACAGCTTGTCGGACATGGAGAGCGTGCGGCCCTTGAGGAGGATTCGCGGCTTCTCGGCCGTGCCGGTCGACGAGAGGAACAGCCCGCATGACTTGCCGGTCACGGGGTGCTTGTACTTGAAGATCGGCGTCTTGCCGTGGATCACCACGTCCACGGCGTAGTTGCCCTCGCCGCGCGTCACCAGCTTCTTCGAGCGCTCGGCGCTGGCGTTGCCGTACCCGGTCACGCAGTCGACGCCGGGCACCGAGAGCGTGAGCAGCGCGATCGCGCCGCCCGAGGCCGCGAGCTCCACCTGCTGGAGGTGAATCGCCGCGTTCGTCGCGTCGGCGGCGGCCTTGTTCACGGCGTCCGCCATCGCGGGCGTGAGCATCGAGACCGGCATCCCCAGCTGGCCGACGCCCGTCGCGTCGTACGCTAGGGTGAACGGACCGATGCTCACGTACTGGATGTTGCGCATGGCGGCCTGCGACTGCTGCGTGGCCTGCGCCGTCGCCGCATTGCCGCCCGTGTGCACGGTGATCGTGGTGGTACAGCCCGAGCCGTTGGGGCCCGGCACGTCGGCCTGACCCGCGCGCGTGCGCTGCCACCCGCCGGTCGCGGCGTTCCACGAGTACCCCGTGCAGCCGACCGTCGTCGTGGAGCTCGACGGGATCAGCGACTGCACGGCATCGCCGAGCGACTGCATGACCGCGCCGAGCCCGCTCGCCCCAGGGCCCTGCGGGCCGTAGCACCCCAGACCCAGGAGCGATCGTGCCTGGGGTGCGCGACGGCTGCGGCCGACCTTCACGACCTCGGCGGCCATGCCGGCGGCCATCGCGTGGCCGAGCGCGTCCGAGAGCGCGCGCGTGGGATGCACACCCGCGCGCACGGCGGGCTGCGCCAGCTGGTCGACGCGGCCCCACAGCGCCGGATCGATCTGATCGAGCACCTGGCGCAGCGCGGCCTTGCGGTGCGGCGGCGGGAGCGCGCCGACGTGCGCCAGCACGCGCTGCGCAGCGCGCGCCCCGAAGTTGCGGTACGCGGACGGGAGCGCGGTGGCGTCGATGTCGCCGAGGCCCGCGAAGCTGACCCGCTGCACGCCGCGACCGGCCGGGCGCACGCGAGCGTGCGGGTGCTGGTTCAGCGGGTAGGGCACGCGCTCCTGGCTGCCGCGGCGCATCCACGACGTGGTGAAGGCGCCCTGACCATAGCCCTCGTCCATCACGTACTCGGGGACGGCGTAGCCACCCCCGCCGACGGCGGGCTGGTCGTAGGTGCCTCGCGGCGCCTGCTTGGTCACGAGCGCGCGCCGCTCCAGACCCTCGTCTAGGGCGTTCTTGGGCATCGCGAAGCCGGGATCCCAAGGGGCGGGAAGGTTGTAGGGGCGTGCCATATCGCAATCTCCTTAGTTGAGCGGGCCCCAGAGGCGGGCCGCCGTCGCGCGCTTGAGCATCTGTTTTGTGTTCTCGGCCGCCACCGGATCGAGCACGATCCGCTGGCCGCTGCGCGGCTCGAGTGCGCAGGTGAGGACGTGACTGTACTGCCGCTGGGTGCCGACGAACTGGTTCGTGAACGCGACCGTCGCGAACCACGCCGTGCCGCCGACCGCCAGTACGGCCGCGCCGAGCCAAGTCGCCATGTCGTCGCAGTCGAGCGACGGCCGACGACCGGCTAGGATCATTTTGCTGACGATGTGCGGCGCGCGCACGAGCTCGGCGCGCCGCGGGTCGCGCATGTAGCGCGAGTGCTGGATCAGGTAGTGGTAGAGGGCCAGGTACTCGCTGGAGTAGTCCTTGCTGTCGATGCCCTCGCACACGGTCTCGGCGAGCTGCCGAGTCGCGAAGTGCTTGTGGTCGTCGAGCGCGGCGCGCTGCATGACCTCGATGGTCTGCGGCGCGCCGCGGTAGGCGACGTTCGAGGTAGGTACGTTCGACGCCCACACGGGCGCATC
This sequence comes from Myxococcales bacterium, assembly GCA_043753855.1. GTDB lineage: Bacteria > Myxococcota_A > Polyangia > Haliangiales > Haliangiaceae > JABFXX01. The sequence continues at coordinate 41,312 of JAYUVX010000411.1, forward strand.
CGGGATGATGCGCACCGAGGCGTCGCCGTAGGCACCGCCGAGCGCACGTCCGCCCGACGAGCCATTACCCGTCAGAACACCCGACACACCGCGCTGGCGAACAAGTCCGTACACCCAGGGTCCTCACCCGGAGAGAATGAGGGATTCTCGGTCGCGGCCTATTCTTCGCCGACGAGCGCCTTACCCAAACTGCGGAGCCACTTGCGGCCGGCAATTGTGGAGAGGGATGAGGTGCTCGGCAAATGTGCCACCTTGGCCATCACTTGGTCAACGCCGTGATCGCGAATCGCTTGGATGAGGTCCGGCGGTGCGAAGGTCGCCGCCATGCGAGAAACCGTGATCGGGTCCTGTGATCCATCGAACGCGGACTCCAGGAACTTGAGCGCATCGGCGAGCTCGGCGGGCGCGATCACGGGCATCACCGGCGCGGCGGGCGCGATCGGGGACGCCAGCGCGCCGATCTCGCCACCCTCGCGGGTCGGCGTGACAATCGGCGTGATCGTTCCGTCCGGCTCCACCATCACCTTCTGTCCGGTCCGTCGATCGCGCGCCACCTGACGACGCGGCGGGACGCGGCGCTGCGGTACCGGGATCGCTGCCGGGGCCGCGGGCGGTGCGTTCACCCGCGACAACACCGCGCCGATCACGTCCGGGTTCGTCACCATCTCGGCGATCTTGTCGAACGCGGAGGTCTTGCCGCCGCCGTCCTCTGCGCCGAACGCGTCCCGCATCGCGTTGAAGTCCTTCGCCAGCTCGATCGGGGACTTATCTTTCTTCGCGCGCAGATCCTTCACCTCGTCGGCGAGGTCTGAGTTCGCGTCGCGCAGGCGCTTCGTCTCGGACTCCAGCAGCTTGATCTGCATGTCCGTCGATAGCCGGTGGGACGAGATCGCGATCTCCTGACTCTGGCGGATCGATGCCAGCATCTGCTCGTTCGAGCTTCGCAGCATGGTGATCTCCCGCTCGTGCGAGGACCGCATCTCCGACCGATCGCGGTCCGCCTGGTCGCGGAGCCGCCGCTCCTGCTCGAGCATGCTCTCCCGGAGCTGCCGGATCTCGCTGTCGTGCAGCGCGGTCAGCTGGGTCACGCGCGTCGAGTCGTTGTCGAGGAGCTTGTTGAGGACGGAGTTCGTCACCTTGTCCTCGGTGGTCGGCTGCGCTCGCGCGGTCATCAGCGCGCTGATCTGGTCGCGGAGCGCTTCCTGCGCCCGCTGGCTGTCCGCCAGCATCTGCTGCATGAGCTTGAACGTCTGCGAGTCGCCGTCGCCCGACTTGCCCGCCCGCTCGGCGCGGTCCTCGGCGCGGCGCGAGTTGTCCGACATCATTTCGATCGCCTTCATGATGATCGGATCGGCCGCCGCGGGCCCGGGCGCCACCGGAGCGACGGCCGGCTTGCTGGCGCGCGGCACGGAGTTCGGGTTGGGCTCGCCCGCGATCGTCACCGTGCGGTGGTTCGCGTAGACCATCTTGCCGCCCTGGTTGCGCTTGAAGGTCAGCTCGTACTTCCCGCCGCCGTGCCGCTGCTTGAGCCAGCTCTCGTCGATCGGCTCGTCCACGGTCTCGATGAACCCGCCGATCTGGATGTCGCGGCCGTCCACTGCCACCGTCTGCGGGCTCGTGCGCTTGATCGCGATCGAGTACGAGCCCTGCGGCCCGAGCTGGTCGAGCACGTCCTTGAGGCTCATGGACTCGTCGAGCGACACGCGCGTGAGCGGCGCGTTCGCTGCGACCTGCGCCACCCGCTCGGGGTCGGGCGCAGGCCGGGGGCCGTCCTTCGCCCTGTTCTTGCCAAGCGCGGGGGCGGAGCTCGGCGCAGCCGTGATGAGGGACGGCGGTGCAGCGTCCGTCTCCTCGGTGGTCGTCGTGGTGATGTCCGGGCTCATTTGCCACCGTCCTCGTCGTCGTCTTCCTCGTCCTGGTCGCCCGCGGCGGCGTCCGCGTTCACGTCGACCGTGATCTGCTCCATGAGCGCGCCCGCCGTTTCGACCGCGGAGCGGAACAGCTGGATGCGCTGCGCCCACGCGGTATCTGCGGGACCCAGCCGACGCTCAAGCTCGGCTGCCAGCTCGGCACCGAGCGCGAGCGGCACCGCCAGGATGCCCGCAGACTCGCGGGTCAGCGTGTCCTCGCTGCGCTCGTACATCTCTTCGAGGGCGTCGTCCATCTCGCCCATCTCTTCGATGATGCTGCCCTGAAGAGGAACGAGGTCGTTCTTCATGAACAGCAGCACGTCCTTGAGGTTCACGTCCGGCTTGAGCAGCAGGTTCGCGATGCGGTCGGTCAGGGCGTCGTGGTCGGTGTGTAGTTCGTCGATGCTCACGGGGTCTCCAGGGTGGTGGTGGTCTCGGGTGCCGCCGTGCCGAGGGGCGCGGCGTGATACAGAATGTCGAGCCGGACGGGCGACGCCAGCCCCAGTTCCATGAGGGTCGCGGCCAGGTTGTCGATGCGCTCGCCGATCACGCCGTCGCGCACCTCGCGGACTTCGAGCTCGCGGAACGTCACGCGGGACGTGAGCCCGGATTCCATGGCGGCGCGCACCGCGATGGCCTCAAGCGAGACCGCGGCGGGCTCGAAGATCGTCACGCTCTGGCTGGCGGCGGCATCGCCGAACACGCCCGTGCCGATCCGGATCTCAAGAAGCTCCACCTCGGCCACCTCCGGGGGCAGGTTGGCCGCTTTCCATGCGCGGAGCTCCACCTCGTAGCCCGCCCGGAGTCGGCGCGCGGACCGGAACAGGCGCGCTACCGGGATCCACCGGTTGCAGTCGAGCACCGACGCGCCGAGGTGGGTCTCGATCCCGACCTCCGGGTAGCAGTAGTGGTGCGTCTCGACGTGGAACGAGCGCCCATGGTCGATGACGGAGCCGTCCGAGCCGCGCTGGGTCATCGGGTCCTGAGCGTCGAGCTGAACGACCATGCGGTGGTAGTGGCGGCAGGGACCGACCTCGCACAACCGCGGTGGCGGGACGGCGATGCTGCCGTGCGGCTCAAGCATCGGGGCGCCATCGCGCCCCATCGGAGGGAGCGGTCCGGGCTCGAAGCCGTCGATCAGTGACTCCTGGGCGTCTATGCTTCGCAAGGTCCGGCATCATGCGCACGCTCACCGGACTTTCCAGGGTGCACACGTGCAGTTTTCGCGGTCTTTTTCAGGTTTCAAGGTGGGGTCCGGTGGCCATGGGGGCCGGACCCAGGCCGAAATCGGCCTCGCCTGGTCACCAAACCGGCCGACCGTCCTCACCTCGGGCCCTCGGAAAGGCCCGAAACTGACACTCCCGGACCTGATCTGTCGTATTTCGGACACGGGGTGTGGCGAGGTTTCGACACTTTCGACCACTCCCGAGGGCCTTCGATCCCCTAAGTACCGGATCTGGTCTCCAGGGACTTCGATCTTGCCACTGGCAAGGATCTGGCAATACCCCTTCTCGTCCGAACGAAGTGTTCGGGCCCTTCAGCCCCCGTCATAGGCGGGGAGAGAGTTCGAGGCCCCATGGGGAAGCCGGTTACACGTGAGACACTTACGCGGGAGCACCTCTTAGAGGTGCTAGCCCTCGGCCAGCGATTCGAGGACGAGCGCGCCTGCCACATGGCGCAGATCGCCCTCGGGACCCCGCCGTCCGAGTGGTCGGCGTGGGCGCGCATCACGCAAGATGGCGCCCTCGGCCACTGCGTCTCGATCTGGAACGCGTACCACTCAGGGATCACCGTAGAGGACATTCAGCATATCTTCGACGAGGCGGATCACCGCGCGGAGCAGTGCTGGGCGGCGATTAACGGCGACGAGAAGGCGCGGGCGTGGGTCTCGGAGTTCTGCCTCGGAGCGGAGGCAAAGCGCTGATGGGGTACCTCCCGCCGCCGATCACACTCGTGGAGACCTTCACCCTCCCGCCCGCGTGATCTCGCCGAGCGCGCGCCTCTACCTCGCGTGTTCGTCAAGGTTCCGCTTCACGTCACACGGCGCCATAGGCGCCAGAAAGCGAGACCCCATGGGGCTCAAGACTCTCGACACTCCCGATCGCAATGTCATCACGCTGGCGCTCACGGTCGCGATCCGCGCGTACGATGACGCGGCCCTCGCCTACTCCGTGAACCTCCCAGAACTCGCCGCGCAGTTCGTTCTCCGCGCCGCCGACGCCCGCAAGCTCCTAGCGCGCATCGTGGCGCCGAGCGCCCGCACGCGGACGGTGTACTCGTGAAGGGCACGCAGGCGGCGATCGATCGCCTGTTCCGGTCGATCAGTGACCGCGCCGGCGCGCTCGGCCATGACGTTAGCGGCGGATGGGATCGCGCCTTCGAGGAGGCGCGGCGAGGCGAGCGCCAGCATCGGCACGGACACGTCGTGAAGGGGTTCAGCGTCGATCAGGCCGCGCGCTATTTCTGCGTGAAGTGGTTCATGGAGACGTGGGATCGCTGCTCCGTGCTCCCGGAGACTGTCGTGCTCACGTGCGATGATGTCCTCTTTCTTCGCCCTGACACGGTGTGGTCGCGCGCCGTCGCTGGCGCGATGTGGACGCGGCGCGGCGCGGCGGGCTTGGCGTGGGGCCCCTCGATGGATGACTGGAAGATCGCGGCCGAATTCGACTACGCCATCCGGATGGGGGCATCGTGAACGAGTCCCCGATCCGCGAGACGTGCGCGTTCTGCCACGCGAAATGGGGGAACTGTTCGTGCTTCAGCTCGGGCTATGACGAGCTGAACGATGACTCACTGGATCGCGCCGTTGATTCGCTGATCGCGTGATCTCGCCGAGCGCGCGCCTCACCCCGCGCGCTCGACAAGGTTCCGCTTGCTACTTCACCTCGGCGCCATAGGCGCCAGAAAGCGACGTTCCCATGGGGAAAGCCAAAGTCTCGAAGAAAGCCACTGATACCGCGTCGGAAGTGTCTGCGCCGATCTCCGTCGTCATGCGCGCGGGTCTCGAAGTGACCGCGCCGCGGAAGGCACTACTCGCCGCCGTGCGCCAGATCGGCGCCGTGTCCGATCCGCGCGGTACGATGCCCGTGCTCGCGAAGATCCTGATCCGCGGCTCGGCCTCGGGTCTCATGATGGCGGCGACGAACCTCGATCAGTACGCCACGCACGCCACGGATGAGTGGAAGGTGACCGGCATGGGCGCTCGGCTGCTCGTGGTGAAGGATCTGATCAACGCGTTGCGCACGCTTCCGGGTGACACCGTGACGATCCGCGACGTGGACAACAACGTCACGATCTCGGCGGGTACGGTCTCGATGCGCCTCACGTCGGAGGCCGATCGGGACTTCCCGAAACTACCGCCCGCGCTCGGCGCCGATCCCGAGCTGGCGCTCCACACGGTGGACGGCCGCACGTTCCGCGCGATGTTCCGCGCCGTCGAGCACGCGATCTGCCAGGACTCCACGCGCTTCCACCTGGCAAGCGTTCTGTTCCAGTGCGACGGCGAGGGTGAGGCGCGGACCGTTGCCACGGATGGGCATCGGCTCGCGAAGTGTGAGCGGAACCTCGGCGCGGACGCCTACGTCACGCCAAAGGCCGGCCTCCTGATCAGGGAGGGCGCAGTCACGGAGATCTGCAAGCGGATCGCGGATGGCGCGGTCAAGATCGGCTGCTCGGGCAATTTCTTCGTGGTTCAACAGGACTGCTATACGCTGGCGTCGAAACTGCTCGACGCGCAGTTTCCGCCCTACGAGCACGTGATCCCGAAAGGCACCATGCGGATCGCGGGCGTCGCGCGCGCCGCGCTCGCCTCCGCGCTTGAGCGGTCCGCGATTCTCATCGGCTCGAAGGCGTCGCGAGGGGCGCGCCTCACCCTGTCGGAGGGGAACCTCGTGATCAAGTCCGAGCACCCCGATCGGGGCGAGACCACGGAATCCATCCCCGCCGAGTACGCGGCGGGCGCGGAGGACTTCACGATCGGCGTGTCGCCGCTCTACCTCTTCGAGGCCGTGACGGGATGCGCCGACGACGATCTCGTGACCCTCGCCTTCAGCGGATCGATGGAGAAGATCAGCGGCAAGAGTGGCGATAGCATGGCGGGCAGGCTCGTCGCGTCGCTGGATCCCGTCCTAGTTCGCACGCGGCTCGACGCGACCCAGCACGAGGTGCTGCGCGCATCCTTCCTGGAAGTCGTCATGCCGATGCGGATCTGAGTGTCAGTCGAGCCCGCGATCGGCGTCTACCGATCGCGGGCTCGGATGGTGACTCACCCGAGCACTTCCCGCTTCACGCGCCCATGGGGCGCAGAAACGACCCGACTATGGCCTACCTGAACGAAGCCGGCTCGAAGTACGACAAGACCCTGACGACGAAGGAGATCGCGAAGCGACTACGCGGCGAGCTGAAGGCGGCACTGCCAGGCTACAAGCTCAGCATCACGAGCGATCACAATTCGATCAGCGTGGAGATCCGCGCCGTGCCTCCGGGTGTCGCGATCGTGAACGTCGAGCACGAGCTCCACGAGCTCCGACACCCGCACGGGCTCGCGCACAATCGCGAGCCGCGCTACACGGCGGCCGTGGAGTCCGCGCTCGCGACGATCCACGCCGCGCTCACGGCCTACAACTACGATCGCAGCGACCGCATGACGGATTACTGCGACGTGAATTTCTACGAGCACGTCACGATCGCGTCCGACCTGCATGCGCTCCACGCGCGGGCCGTGAAGGCGACGATCGGCGAGGGCGTCGAGCGCCAGGTGTGCGATGTGGCGCTCCACGCGCTGCTCGAAGGCAAGCCCGAGGCTGCGCTCAAGTGCGTGCTGACCGCGGGCAACGCGATCGAGATCCGCGACTGGCGCGGCCAGGTCGAGGCGACGGTCGCCGAGATCGCGCCCGTGATCGTCACGGTGCTTCAGGCCGACATCACGGCCGCGCGCGCGGGGATCGAGGCGTCCGCCCGCGCGGCGGCAATCGAGGCGGCGGGCTGGGAGCTTGAGCTTGCGACCGTGCCGTACGCGGCGACCACGGCCGAGATCGGCGCCCAGCCCGCGCCCGTCGCGACGGTCCGCGCCTCGGATCTCGTCGGTAGCGCGCACGAGATCGCCGCCTTCGTGCGGGTCACGGCGGCGGCCGAGTGCGGCAACTGCGGGCGCGCCCTAGCGTCCGATGGTTCCTGTCGCGGCGGGTGCGCGACGCCGAGCGATCCCGATCCCGTCCCCGTGGCCTGCCAGGAGTGCGGCGGCGAAGTGGTCGCCGATGACTCGCCGGGCGTGTTTGTCCACGCCGACGGGCAGGACGTGGACGCCGACCGCGTGGCGACGCCCGATCTCGAGCCCGAGCCCGAGCCGACGGGCACGGATCCCGGTTCCTCGCCTGCAGGCGAGCCCGAGGCCGGCATGGGCAAGGTGCTGGCGTTCCGGCCGCTGGCGACCATGGGGGCATCGATGTTCGCGGGCGATCTCCCGCGCGACCTGGCGCAGCGTGCGCACGCGGGCACCTCGTTCTCGCCCGAGACGCGCGGCTCGCAGGAGATCGCGGGCTACTGCTCGCAGCTCGCCAGCGACCACGCCGAGCTCGCGAAGTACGCCACCACGCCCGAGAAGGTCGAGATCCTGCGCGAGCAGTTCGCGAAGTACCGCACGGGGTACGCGATCCGCTACCGCGCGATGCTGACCGCCAAGGCGGGCTGCATGTCGACGATGATCACGGGCGGAAGTAACTTCCCGGTCGCCCGCCAGCGCAAGCGCTCGGCCTCGGCCGACAAGCGCACGAGCGAAGTCGTCGACTACCGCGACAACGCGCTGGCGCGGATCAAGAAGGCGCTGCGCCCCGAGCTCCGGCCGATCATGGCGGGCGACGACGACGCGACCACGCGCCTCCGGAAGAAGATCGCGACCGCGAAGGCGACGCAGGAGTTCATGAAGGCGGCGAACGCCGCAATCCGCAAGTACAAGGGGAACGCCGAGGCGACCTGCGCGGCGCTCGGCGAGCTCGCGGCGGTGGCCGGTCACAAGACTTGGACGCCCGAGCGGGCGCTCAAGCTCCTGGAGAAGGACTTCGCGGGCCGGATCGGGTTCCCCGACTACCAAGTGAAGAACAACGGCGCCGAGATCCGCCGCCTCGAGGCGCGCTTGGCCGAGGTCGAGACCGCGAAGGCGACGCCCGCCAGCGAGGTGTGCGGGGCACTGGCGCGACTTGAGGACTCGCCGGCCGACAACCGCGTGCGGCTCTACTTCCCGGGCAAGCCGGACAAGGTGACGCGCGACCGGCTCAAGGGCGAGGGGTTCCGCTGGACGCCGACCCTCGGGTGCTGGCAGGCGTACCGCAATCACCGGGCGCTCGTGATTGCGGCCCGCGAGGCGGGCGAGCCCGAGGTCAAAGAACTGGACGCGGCCCGGTAGGGACGCGTAGAACGATCCCCTCACGTCTCGCCGTCATGGACGGCACACCGAGCCCTCGGCTCACAGGAGTTCCCGCGATGTCTACCGCCACGATTCACGCCTCCCTCCCGTCGGACTATCTCGACGACGACGGCACGCTGTACTACGTCATCACGATTTACGTTGGCTGCGACACGATCGGGGGCCAAGTGACCCTCTCCCCGTCCAAGTACGACGGCAAGCTCGCCCCCAAGGGCGCCATGGAGCACTGGGTGAGTGGCTCGCTGCGCAAGTTTGCTCTGGAGCTCACCGAGGACTCGCGGCGCGTCCTGCGTGAGGCGCTCGTCGCCGAGTGCGTGAGCGACTCGTGCGGCACGCGGGTCGAGCTGTCATTTGCGGGGATCCCCGACTCGCACCCCGTCCTGTCGACCGCTGTAGAGATCGCCGCGTTCATCACCTCGCCGACCCACCTCCACGAGGGCCTATCGTCGTTGTCCTCGGACGCGGCCCGCGTCCGCCACCTCCACCGTGAACTCGTCCGTGCGGGCGCCGTCGTGAGCGATGACGCCGCGCGGTACTACGTGGCCCGCATGATGGCGATCCACGAGCTCGTCGAGGACGGCGGCGCGGTGTCCTGGCGCGGCCCGCTGTGGGAGCTGTTCTACGACAACGGCGATGCGCTCGACGCCGTGGAGATCCTCGGCACCCTCACGGCGACTGGACGCCACGAGTTTGGCGGCGGCGCGGCCCCGCGCGTGACACTGGCGGCGGCCGAGTCCGGACTCCTCCTCAATCACTGGAACCGTCGGCTCCACGCCGCCAGCGTTGTGCGGCGCATCAAGCACGCTGCGCGGGCGCCCCTGTGACCGCGCCGGTCGAGATCTGGCGCGGGCGAGTACTCCGCGACCTGCGGAGCTCGACGTTCCGGGTGGCGATCGTGGTCGAGACCACGGTTCCGAAGTCCCCCGGTCGCGTCCGTGTCTGCACGTGGGTCGCGAGCTCGCGGTCCTGGACCTACCCCCAGGCCATCGACCCGTCCGGGCTGGCGCCGATCGTCTCCGATGAGATCTCCCAGCGCCACCGGGGCGTCGTGCGCGCGGCGATGGCGAACGTCGGCGAGCGCCAGGTTCTCCGATGCGGCACGAAGGTCTACGTCGAATTGCGGCCTGCCCTCCACGTCAACCGCGCGCCGGTCGCGGCTGGCATCACGAAACTCCACTCGCTGGACCTCACAGCCATCATGAAAGCGAAGTCCTGAACCATGCGCTACCTCACCCTCTCGATCCTCATCGCGTCGACCCTCCTCTCCGCTTGCGTGGATGGCGATGACACCCTCCCTGATGCGCCCATGTGTGGCGAGCGGCCGGCGATGCCCGGGCTTTCCTACGGTGACGGGCGGTCCCCCGAGACCTACTCCGTGACGCGCTCGACGCTCGATGCCGATCTCGTCTGGCGCGAGCAGATCAGCGTGTACGTGGCGTGCCTCGAGTCGACGCAGGATGCCCGATGACCGCCTCGCATCCGCCGCTCACCCTCTCGGCCAAGCTCTGCAACGAGCTCGTGGCGCTCGCCACCGATAACCAGCGCGAGCGACTGGCCGCCGGGATGCTCCCGACCGAGGAGCTGGTCGACCTGGCCCGCACCGAACTGTTCCGGCCGTTCGAGCGGTTGGCCGGCCAGGGCGTGACGCGCTGGAACACGGGCGACGAGCTCACGGCGCTGCGGCGCGCGGTTCACTCGGCGCAGGACTGCACCTCGGTCGAGCTGATCGAGAGCCGGCTGACGCTCGTGACGACGAACGCCACCGAGTGGGACCGCCTGCGCGCGGTCGAGGTGGCGGTCGCCGAGGCGACGCATCACGCGTGGCTTCATCCGAAGGACATGGATCTGATCTGCTGGCGGCACGCCGTGAAGTGCCGTCGCTGCGGGCGCACGCGCGACGCGGCGTCGGCGAAGGTCTCGATCACGTGGGGCGGTCGCACGCTGACGCGGGAGTACAAGCTGTGAAGATCACCGCCGAGAAAGATGCTCTGATCACGAAGCTGCGGGAGTCGCTGCGTGAGGCGCTGGCAATCCTGACCAGCGGCGACCCGAGCCGGTGGAACGAGTGGAAGGCGGGCGAGATTGCGGACCTGCTGGAGCTCACCGACGAGGCGAGCGCGCAGGCCGAGCAGGCGAGCGCGACGACGCTGGTGGTCCGTTTCGACGTGAGCGGCGGTAGCTGGACCTCAGCCCAGATCGCGGCGCTCGCGGACGAGGCGATCGCGCAGGGCGAGGAGAGCGACGACCACCCCGAGGCCCGCGCGACCCACGAGATCGTGGGCCGGTGACCGATGTGGCTCCACGTCCCGAGTCCATCCTCTCCGTCTGCGCTGGCTACGGCGGGCTCGAGCGTGGCGTCACTCTCGCTTGCCCCGGACTTCGCCTTGTGGGTGCTGTCGAGCGGCAAGCCTACGCTGCTGCGGTCCTGGCAGATCGAATGGCCGAAGCTGCCCTGGATCCATGTCCTATCTGGGACGATCTGGAATCCTTCCCGAGCGAACTCTACCGCGGGCGCGTGGATCTCGTCGCTGGCGGCATCCCGTGTCAGGGCGCGTCCGTCGCCGGCAAGCGTCGAGGCGACGACGACGAGCGCTGGCTCTGGCCCACGTTCTGGCGGATCGTCCGCGAAGTCGAGGCGTCGTGGATCTTCCTCGAAAACGTCCCCGGCCTCCTCTCGGTTAACCATGGCCGAGCGTTCGAGGCGATCCTCCGGGACCTTCGCTCGAGCGGGTGGGCTGCGGAATGGGACTGTGTGCCCGCGGGAGCCGTCGGTGCCCCGCACCTCCGCGATCGTCTCTTCCTGCTCGCTGCCGACGCCGAGCGCGTCCCAGTACGGCAGTTCCCAGAACGGGATCAACGGCGTGGGCGGCGAGCACGAGCGGCCGAGCGCGGGGCGCCCGAGCCTCATCACCGCGGCGCGGCTCGGGCTCCTGCCGACGCCCACGGCCTCGGACTCGAAGCGGACCATGGGGCAGGCGGATCGCCAGCGCTCGGGGCCGACGCTCCACGAGGCGCTGATCGCGATGCTGCCGCGCGCGAGCGACGCGACGAAGGGGCCGGGATCGCTGCCCGAGCGGGCCGGCGGCGAGGGCGTGACGCTTCCCGAGGCGATCAACCGCCTGGCGCAGCGCGGGCTCCTGCCGACGCCCACGTCGCAGGACTCGCGCGCGACGGGGGCGGCCGGCAACTGGACGGCCGAGAGCGGTCGCCACGCGGGCGTGACCCTCACGGACGTGGCGGTGCGGGGGCTGAGCTTGCCCTCGGCGTCGGAGCCCTCGCCGACCGCGGGCGAGCCCACTGGGACTGGAGCCGCGCGCCTGAACCCACGATTCGTGGAGTGGATGATGGGGCTCCCGATGGCGTGGGCGATGATCCGTCCGATCCCGCGTACGCCGACCAGCTCCACCTCCTCGGCAACGGCGTCGTCCCCCAGGCGGCGGGCGTCGCGTTCGCGATCCTCTGGGAGCGACTCCATGGCACAGACCTCGATGTTCCCGGCGACAACGGGTGACGAGTGAGAGAGTTCGCCCACATGCCGCGCCCGTGCCCGGAGTGCCCGTTCCGGCGCGACGGCCATGGCGGCACGCCCGTCCGGCTCGTGCAGCCTCGCATCCACGAGATCGTGCGTAGCGTGGCGCCCGCGGACGGCCAGGGCACGACGTTCCCGTGCCACAAGACCGTCATCCACGGCGATCGCGACCTGCGCGCCGAGCTTCAGTGCGCGGGCGCGCTGATCTTCGCCTACAAGCAGGGCGCCGCGACCCAGCACACCCGGATCATGGAGCGCCTCGGCGTGATCGACCCGGCGCTCGCGACTGGAGATCACCCCGAGATCTTCGACGACGAGGACGAGATGCTGGCGACTGCGTTGGATTTGCGCGATAGATCTCCTCCGATCTTGCCAGTGGCAAGAATGTCAGCGACAACCGATCTCTCTCCCGATTCGACCTCCCACCGAAGGAATCCCGTGACCGCTATCGCACCCGTTACTACCCGCATGGTCCGCCTCAGCGAGCTTCAGCTTGAGGCGCCGAACTGGACCAACCCCCGTCAGTTCTCGGGCATGAAGGCCGCCGACCTCACCGCGCTCGGCGAGTCGATCGAGCGCGACGGCATCAAGACGCCGCTGCGCGTGCAACAGGTACTCGCCGCGGAGGGCGAGATCATCCTGCTCGTGATCGATGGCCAGCGCCGCAAGCTGGCGGCCGACCACATCGGACTGAAGGGCTCGACGCCGATCCCTGTGATCGACGTGAGCCCGGACCCGATCGAGATGACCGAGGACGAGGCCGATCGCCTGCTCGACGACGCGCTCACCACGCTCGATCGCGAGGGGATCTCGTCCTACGAGCTCGTCGATGTGGCCGCTCGCCTGAAGGCCCGCGGCAAGACGCTCGACTACATCGCTCCCCGCATCCGGCGCTCACCGTCGTGGGTCAGCAAGATGCTGAAGGCGCAGGGTCACGCCAGCGAGGTACTCCTGGCGAAGTGGAAGCGCGGCGATGTCACGGACGAGCAGTTCAAGGAGCTGGCCGAGGTGAGGGAGCCCGAGGCGCAGCGCGCGGCCGTGGAGGCAGTGGTCGAGGCCCGCAAGGCGGGCGACAAGACCGAGGCTCGCGTGCGCTCGAAGGAGACCCTGGCCACGGCGCGCGCCAGCGATGACCGCAAGGCCCCGGCCTGCGAGCCGGGCACGCAGCAGGGGCTCAGGCTCGTGAGCCCGGACCCGACGACGATCAGCGGCGGCTCGGCGTCCGCCGACGCATCGACGCGCGATGCCCCGAAGCCGCCACCGATGCGGGCGCGCGCGGCACTTGAGGACGTGCTGGCGCTGTCCGCGAAGCGCCCGCCGACCGACGACTACGTGAAGGGCATCCTGCACGGCGTCGAGTTCGCGCTCGGGAAGATCGATGCCGACGGGTTCTCGCGCGCGTGGGGGAAGTACACGGAGCGCGTGGCTGGCGCCAAGCCCGCGCGCAAGGCGAAGGAGACGAAGCTCGGCGCCCGCGCGCGCGGCGCTCAGGCTACGCGCAAGCAGCGTCCTGCGAAACCGGCTAAGAAGGCGCCCGCCAGCAAGGCGGCACGGAAGGCCAAGAAGTAAGTGGCCGGCGCCAAGCTCGCCCCGTTCATGGTCCGGTGCACCGGGCCCGGATGCCGGCGATGGTGGCACCTCCCGGCCGGTCGCGCCGCCTCCGAGTACCTCTGCATCTGCACCAGCGCCGTCGAGCTCGTCGACTGGGACGCGCACCGCAAGACCCTGGAGCAAGCGCAGCCCGAAGTCGTTCCCGTCGCTGGCGTCGTGCTCCTGAAGCTCACCGCCTGAACCCCTCTCCGCTACCCCGAGGTCCCGAGATGTCACTCCACCGCTCTACCGTCACGATGTTCTACCGCCCCGAGATGGCGCCCTCGGGCGTGGCCTCGTTCTCGAAGTCGCCGACGAAGCCGCGCCGCTTCATGGAGTTCCTGCCCCGCACGCCGCTCTGGGCGCACGTGAAGCAGGAGCGGCTGTTCCCGCGAGTCACGCGCGAGCAGTTGCTCACCGCGCACACCCGCGAGTACGTCGAGGCGTACTTGGATGGACACGAGCCGCTGGCGTCGAGCTGCGGGATTGACTGGACGCCCGAGCAGCGCGACAGCGTGCTGTTCACGAACGGCGCGCTCGTGAGCGCTGTCATGCACGCGCTCGCGCACCCGGAAGAGATCACGATGGCGCCGGTGTCCGGCCTGCACCACGCCCGCCCCGAGCGTGGCGAGGGGTTCTGCACCTTCAGCGGCCAGGTGATCGCGGGGGTCGAGGCGTGGCGTCGGCGCGGCGTGCATGGCGCGTGGATCGACCTCGATCAGCACTTCGGCAACTCGATCGAGGACGCGCGCGACTTCCGCGTCGGCCAGGTAGAGCCGATCCCCGAGGGCTGCAACCTCAACATCAACGCGACCCACAAGGAGTATCTGGCCGAGCTCAGCGTGAAGCTCACCCAGCTCGGCGAGCGCGTGCTCTCGGGCGAGATTCACTACGTGGGCGTCGCGCACGGCGCGGACAGCCACGAATGGGACTCACTCGGCGGCGCGGTGACCACGGAGGAGTGGGTCAGTGCGGCGGCGATGGTCTACGACCGGATCCGAGCGTGGTCGGCACGGCTCGGGCGGCCGGTTCCGGTCGTGATGGCGCTGTTCGGTGGCTACCGCGACGATGACCCGGACAGCGTGCTGGGGCTCCACGCGATGGACCTGGCGCAGGCCCTCCACTGGCTCGGCGGCAACAACCTAGTGGGGTACCGCGCGCCCGTGCAGCCGCGCGGTAGGATGCGCTGATGCGGATCGCATTCCCGGCCGGCCAGACCCTGCTGATCGAGAGCAGCACCTCCAAGGTTCGGGACCGGTTCGGCACGCCGCCCAAGGGCACGCCCGGGTACGATGCCGCTGCTGGCACGTGGACCCTGGCGTCGCCCACCGTGTTCGACTACTGCTACGAGGTCATGCGGTGGGTGCGTGAAGATCTCGCGAAGGCCGTGCGAGCGTGATGGTCGTGGTGTCGCTGATGGACATCATCGGCCTCGCGCTGCTCGGCGTCCTAGCCGTGGTGATCTGCGTCTGGTTCGTGGTCGAGGCCGTGCGCGAGCGGCGACTCCGACGTGAGCTGGAGGCCGTGCGCGCACTGGCCGCGGAGAACATCCGTCGGATGTACCGCGAGGGCACGTTCAAGCTGGATGGGCAGTGATGGATCCGTATCGCATCCAGGGGCCCGCCAAGATCTCGTTCTCCGGTGGCCGCACCTCGGGATTCATGCTCTGGAGCATCCTCCGAGCGTGGGACGGCAAGCTCCCCGACGACGTGCGCGTGGCATTCGCCAACACCGGCAAGGAGCGCGAGGAAACGCTGCGCTTCGTGCACGAGATCGAGACGCGGTGGTCGATCCCGATCACGTGGCTTGAGCGGCGCGCGTTCAGCGGGGACGTTGACGGCGACGGTCCCAGCTATCGCGTCGTCACGTTCGAGACGGCCTCGCGTGACGGCGCGCCGTTCCGCCAGCTGATCGTGGAGCGGAACTTCCTGCCGAACCCCGTCACCCGGTTCTGCACGCAGGAGCTGAAGATCCGCGTGATGAAGGCGTGGATGATGGCGCAGGGCCATGAGCATTGGACCAACGTCATCGGGCTCCGCGCGGACGAGCCGAAGCGCGTGGCGCGCATGCGGGCCTCGGAAGGTCGCGATCGCTGGGACGTGGCCATGCCGCTGGCAACGGCTGGCGTGCGCGTCGCGGACGTGGATGCGTTCTGGGCGGCGCAGCCGTTCGACCTCGGGCTGGAGAAGTGGGAGGGAAACTGCGATCTGTGCTTCCTGAAGGGCCGCGCGAAGCGCACGCGGATCATGCGCGATCGGCCCGACTTGGCGTCGTGGTGGATCGGGATCGAGCACATCGCGCTCCGCGCGCGCGAGCCCGGCACGACCACCGCGAAGGTGATCGATTACGTCGAGGACCCAGGGGCGCCGAGCTTGCCGTTCGACCCGACGTTCCTGCGCCGCGTGGTGCCAGCGAAGCCGCTGCGACTCGATGCCAGCGGGCACTTCCGGTACGACGCGCCCGCGTACGAGGATCTCCTGACGATCTCGCAGCACCCGATGCTGGACCTGTCGCTCGACGACCTCGAAGGAGAGGCGGTCGACGACATCGGCGACTGTTTCTGCAACGCAGCGTGAGCGCTCCTACGTCCTGCCAGCGCTGCGCGCGGATCCTCCGGGATCACAAGGGGTGTCGCGTGCTGATGGCGCTCACGGCGGACGAGCTCGCCGAGCTGGCGATCGAGGCTAGGAACCTTCAGACCCGAGCCGCGCTGCTGACCGCGCTGGAGCTCGTGGACCCGTACACCGCCCGGGCGCTCCGAACGGCCATGAGCGACGAGTGAGCACATTTTACCTCGGCACCCACGATCCGCTGTGGCTCGCGCGGTCCGAGGTTCCGCTGTTCATCTCCGCGGTCCGCATCCGCACGCGGTGCAAGCGCAAGCGGCCGGTCGCAGTCGTGCCGTGGGCGCTGGACTCTGGCGGGTTCTCCGAGCTGTCACTTCATGGCCGGTGGACGGTGGAGCCGGCGACGTACGCGCGCGAGGTGGAGCGGTGGAGCGCCGAGATCGGCCGACTCGACTGGGCGGCGATCCAGGACTGGATGTGTGAACCGTTCATCCTAGCCAAGACCGGCAAGACCGTGGAGCAGCACCAGGCGCTCACGATCGAGAGCCTCCTGACGCTCCGCGCGCTGGCGCCCGGGATTCGATGGACGCCCGTCGTGCAGGGCTGGGTGGTGAGCGACTACGTGCGCCACGTCGAGGCGTACGCAGCGGCGGGCGTCGACCTGCGCGCGGAGCCGATCGTCGGCGTCGGTTCGGTCTGCCGCCGGCAGGGCACGCACGAAGGCGCAGAGATCATGCGCACGCTGGCGCGCATGGACCTGCGGATCCACGCGTTCGGGATCAAGGGCGGCGGGCTGGAGCTGTTCGGAGACGACATCGCCAGCGCGGACTCGATGGCGTGGAGCTTCGGAGCTCGCCGCCGCCGCGTCCGCCTCCCGGGATGCGAGCATGCGACCTGCGCGAACTGCTTCCGCTACGCGATGCAGTGGGGCACCGACGTGGCCGCGCGGCGGCCTCAGCAGACCGCGTGGAACTGGTGATCCCGCGGAACTTGCGCACGGGCACGGTCCGTAGGCATGCTGCCCGACCATGCCTGCCATCCTTGACCTGCTGAAGTCCGAACGCGGAATCCTGACGATCCTGCTCGTCATCGCGTCCGTGGTGTTGTCCGCGATCGGCGTCATCACGCCCCAGCAGTGGCTCGACTACACGAAGTGGATTTTCGTCACGTACGTGGCGGGCAAGACCATCACCGGGGCCGTCGCCGCGCAGGGCCAGGGCGCGCCGAACCTTGCGACCGTCGCGGCCGTCACGGATGCGATCGACGACGCTCACCGGAATGCTTCCGCGTCTACGGTCGCCACCGCCGCCAAGTCCGTCGTCGACTACCTCGCCTCGATGCAGGCGCAGGCGAGCTCCGCCGCCGCCCCGACCACCACTACCACCGTCAACGTCACCACCCCGCCCGCTGCGTGACCCGCGGTACGGTGACGCGTGCCCACGGCTCGCAAGTCCCCCCGTCGTCGTCGATGCGCGTTCTCCGAGGGCAGCCAGCGCTGCCCCGCGCATGCCACGGCCGACTCGCCACTCTGTCGACCGCACGCGCTCGCCGCGGCGGCACTCGCGGCCGGGCAGACCCGGACGGCGCGCGTCATCTTCGATCGCGGGCGCGAGCTGCTGGACGACCTCCTGAACGGCCGGAGGATCTCGCGCGAGAAGATCATCCACGCGGCGAACGAGGCCGCGACGGTCGCGATGGGGGAGTGGAACATGGGCGGTAACTTCCCGCAGTACGAGCCGCCGCCGCCTGCAGGCGCGGACCCCGGGCGGTTCGATCCGTCCGCGGCCGGCGCGCGCCCGCCGCCGGGCTGGAGTCGGCGCGCCGCACCGCCGCCACCGCCCGATCCGGACGCCGAGGCGCGCCGCGCGCAGATGAAGGCGCGGATCACGCTGGGCTTCGCGCCCACCGATCAGATCACGCACGACAACCTGAAGGCGCGCCACCGCTTGCTCGTTCGCAAGCACCACCCTGACCACGGCGGATCCACGCAGCGCATGCAGGAGATCAACGCCGCCCGAGATGTGCTCGAACAATGCTTGCCGCGACGACGATAGCTCTCCATCTCATGGCCGTGTACCTCGGCCCCGCATCGTTGCTGGCGGCCGAAGGGCTCACGCCGCGCCCCGAAGTGGTCTACGATGCGCGGATGGCACTCGAAGCCGCATCCGTCGCAAGCGCTCGAGCCCTCCTCGTGAAGTACGGAACGTGGTTGCGCAAGTACCACGGCGGCATGCCAGTGGGCTTCCTGGCCGCCATCATGGACCACGAGAGCGGTGGCAGGTTCGGCACGCCGGGCGATGCCTCGCTCGGCGAGGTCGGGTTCTTTCAGGTGGCCGCGTACGTGCCGCCCCTGTTCGGGATGCCAGCGTCCGCGCGCACCGACCCGGAGACGAACATCGCGATCGCCGTCCTGGAGTACTCGCTCGAGGCGGCGCTGATGAAGATCAAGTACCCCACGTACGTCGAGCTCGGCACCGCCGACTCCTGGATGCTGGCGCGGCTGGCGTTCGCGATCGGGCGCGGCGGCGCGCAGAGCCTGGCGAACGCGGCCATCGCGAAGGGGCTCGCTAGCTCGGGCAAGCTCTACCCGGCGATCCAGCAGTACGTGGCCACGCACGGAGCTCCGTCGCTGGGCTCGCAGTCGCCGTCGAAGGTCGCGCAGCGCGTGGCCAGCATCCCAGTGCAGTGGATGATCGGCCAGGCGCTGGCTGCTGACGCGCCAGGCCCGCCGCAGAAGATCCCCCAGCCCCCGGCTGCGCACTACGCGATCCCCAGCGGTGTCGCGCACTACTTCTCGTCGCCGTTCCCGATCGCGATCACCGCCATCGGGGTCGCGACGGTGGTCGCCTATTACCTCTGGAGCCGCTGATGCCCCCTCGCCCGCCCGTCACGCCGTCGAAGATCTTCGCCCCTGCCACCGCGCACGTGCCCGGTGGCAAGGTCGGCATGACGCAGATCCCGCCTCGAGGCACGGCGTCGATGCCCGAGCCGCAGGCGGTGACCGGCGCGGGCGCGAACCGCGCGCAGATCTACACGTACCTCACGGGCGCGTCGGGGACGTTCCCGCTCTACAACGGCGACCGGCTGTGGGCGCGCGTGACACTCGTCCTGGAGACCTCCGGGCCCGTGGCCGTCGGCACCAGCGAGAACATCACGCCGGTGCTCTCGGGCAAGGGCCAGTTGCTCGAGACCGACGTGCCGATGAGCTACACCATCGCGCGCGGCTCTCGGATCTACATTGCGGCCACCGCCGTGAACCGCGTGAAGGTCACCATCGAGGCGCTGCCCTGGCTTGAGCAGATCACGGGCACCCTCGGCGCGATCGCAGACGGTCTCTCCAACCTGTTCTCCCGGCTCGGACCGAAGAAGGCGTAAGGACACCATGGGCTACCCACAACCGAACGCGAGCGCCTACCAGGCCGCGGGCGCGAAATTCTTCCGTCTCAACACGCGCCTCACGTCGGAGGGTGACATCTACGAGTCCGCCGTCGGAGCGCTCGGATTCGCCATCGGCCCCGACAGCGACGTGGCGAAGATCAACATCGGGTACTTCGACGATCAGTCGCGCACGAAGATGAGCCAGGTGGCGATCACGCCACAGCGCCCGTTCCTGGGCCGAATCGACGCTCAGAACGGCGCGCAGTACGCGCCGGCGCAGCGCCCGGGCCGGATCATGATGTGGCCCGACGCGTTCTACAACCCGCGGTACCAGGTGTACCTGTTCGGCAACCCGTGCCGGATGGACATGATCGCGCCCGTGATCGACGTGATCCAGTACCTCTCGCCGCCGCCGTCGGTGTCGCCCGGCCGCAACGACCGGCGGCACTTCCTCCCCGAGATCGGGCTGCCGGCGGGCTTCAGCAACACCGCGCCGTATCTGCTCGGGATTCCGTTCTATGGACGGCGCTACGCCAGCATCAGCGGCGGCAACTTTTCGAGCGGAGCCCTGAAGCTGTCGGTGCTGGGCGCGAATTTCGGCTCGGCGTTCACGACCACGCTCTATCCGCGCACGGCGTTCGGCATCAACGATCAGGTGGTGATCAAGTCGGGCACGAGCGGCATGTTCGACTACCTGTTCCTGGAGGTGACCAAGGATGTGGGGTCACCGGCGCTGACCTCGAACCTGATCACGTTCTCGATCGTCACCAGCGACAAGGAGTAGGGCCATGGCCACCGCGACCACTCTCGCCCAAGCGGCGCAGTTCACGCCCGACAACCTCCTCATCCTCTGGACGGCGAACACGCTCCAGGCGCGGCTGATCTCGTTCTGGACCGCGGGCCTGGCCGCATTCCCGGACGCGATCGAGGGCAACCGGCCGGTCGCGAACTGGCTGACCATCCTCGCCGCGCGCTCGACGGACATCCCGCTCTACGACAGCGCCGATCCTCGGTTCCCGCCCGCGGGATCGTACGAGGCGTACCTCGCCGCGGTTGATTACTTGTACCGGCTGCTGAAGCTGGCGGCGGCACTCAACACGCAGACGCCGGTGCTCGTCTCGACGGCGCAGCGCACGGCGCTGCTGGCCGCCTACAACTCGTTCATCGGGTCGTAGTCACCGTGGCGAGCGACCTCGGCGAAGATCCGGCGGCCACGCTCGCGCTCAAGCGGGACATGGAGTTGCGGTTCCGTCAGCTCCTGATCGTCGCGCTCGAAGCCACTACGACATGCGGGTGCTGTGACAGCGACACGAGCCATCAGGAGATGATCCGCACGATGCTGCGGATCGCCCCAAGCGAGGGGTGGCCTCGTCCCGAGGATGTACCGGCTAGACTCCGCGAGCTCAGGCACACGGTGATCATGGAGACCATCGCCGTGATCGATCGCGGCCCGTTGTGACGGTCGAGAAGCTCCTCCAGCTGGCGGCGCGCGTCGGGCTTGAGTCCGCGACGCTCGGCGAGGCGAAGGAGCTGGCGGCGGCTGTGACCGCGATGTTCCGAGTGAGCTTCCCGTGCGACTACGAGGAGCCGGCTGTCACCTGGGGCCGCGCCTCGGACCAGGGTCTCGTAGGCAGCGCCTACGTCGCGTTCGACGACAACGGCTACCTGCCGGACGAGGCGAGAGGGATCGCGATCGCGATGCTCCGCACTGCCGACGCCGCCGAGCTCTAGCGCAGGCGCGAGACGCGGTAGAGCGCCTGCTGGAGTCGCGGCTGGGAGAGTGCCGACGGGTGCCGCTTCTGCCGGATCAGCGCGATCAGCTGAGGCGGGGTCTGCCGCGTGAGCATCCCCAGCGCGATCGCCGCGACCAGCGCCCCGCGCTCGCGGCCGGTGCTGCTGGAGACCAGGACGCGGCGACCGCTCGCCACCGCTCGAGCCGCCGCGCGGCCGGCCTCGATCGCCCCGCGGAGGTCCGTCACGCGCAGATCGCCGTCATCGCGCAGAGGCACGCGGACGACCGGCCCTGCGAACGCCAGCGTCGCGGGCTGGATCTCGGCGGCCGCCAGCACGATCACATCGAACCGCGGGAGCGGACGGTCGAACGCAGGGGCCGCGCCGAGCCACAGCCGCACGTGCAGGTTCGAGGCGTCGAGCGGGGCGTCGGCGGTGCCGGCGGCGCTGGCGCCGAGCTGGTGCCGCCGTCGCCAAGCCGAGAGCCAGCCCCCGCGGCGCGTAGCCGGCGCCGCCTCGCAGCCGCGACAGAACATGCTGCCGGGCGCCCGCTCGTGCGCGCACTTCGGTGCGATGCAGGTGCCGGTCACCGAACGTGAGCGACGGGGAGCTCCGACGAGCCCTCCGGTGCTTCACTCAGGCCGCCGCGCACAGCAAACATCCACACCGCCAAGATCAGGTGCGCGAACGCCATCCCTTCAGCGCCGTGGAGCCGCGCGGCCACAGCGCACGCGTAGAACATCCCAGCGGCGACCCGCGCCACCGAGCACGCGGAGGACATCGCATCCCCGATCTGGCGGTCGCGCCTCATGTCGCGCTCGCGGGGGCTCATACGATCGTCACAACTAGGTCGGACGGCGCCAACCGGATCAGGCGGCGAGCGAAGTACGTGGTCGGCGCCAGCCCGCGGGCCAAGCCGATCGGCCGCGTTCCCCGGACGAGCCCCTGAACGCGACTGCCCTTCGGGCTCTTGCCGGTGCCGTTGCCCTCAAGCGTGTCGAAGTACGCGAGCCCAGACTCCAGCACCTGCATCGGGCCCCGGATCAGCGTGCAGTGCTTGCCGTACCCGGTTCCGACGCCGCCCACCAGCATGATGTCACCCGCACGCGGGGTCGAGCCGTCCGGGAACTTGGCGTCCGCCGCCGTGCTGTGCTCGTCGAGCTCGACGAGCATGCGATGGATACCGATCGGCGGGAGCGGATTCTTCGCGCCCTCGATGTCCTGGTAGCGCGCGAACCGGTCGAGGCGGTAGGTGCTCGGGAACCACGTCCGGCGCGTCGCCACGGGCACGGTGCGCGCGTAAAACCGCGCGATCGCCATGCCGCACCACTCCACCTGGCCGTCGCCGCGGTAGGGCGTCTCCCAGCTCCAGTCGGAGCCTCGAGGCGTGCGGATCGTCTCGTCGATGTAGCTCCGCGAGGCGGGATCGATCGAACCCGCGCGCGCGTCGATGATGTTCCCCAACCAGTCGCGCTGGGCTTGGAGCACGGCCAGCTTGCCCGCTAGGCGCAGCCGACGGGACAGGTCGGCCGGCATCACCGGCGGGACGATGTGCGCGATCTGGCTGGTCACGTCCGCGGCCGCCAAGTCGAGCACGGCCGCGTAGGTCGACGGCCCGGCCACGCCGTCGCACGCGGCGGCGGCGAAGTGAAGCGACAGGCGCTGCACGCGGGCGATCAGGTCCACGGCCTGCGCGGGGGTAGCGTCGAGCGGCAGGCCGAGCTCGTCGTTCGTCCACCCGAGCAACTCCTGGTAGTGAGCGTTCAGGGCGATGCACTGCGAGGCGGTCGGCGCCATCACGGCCTGAGCCCGCGCACCTGCCCGCCACCGGCGGCCGCGACCAAGCGCGCTAGGAGCTCGGGGTCCGCCTTCACCGCGGCGATGCGCGCGATCGTCAGCTGGACCATCTGGAGGTACGCCGGCCCAAGCGTCTCGGGCACGAAGCTCGTGCGCTCGATGCGCCCGTCGCGATCGAACTCCTTGAACAGCGCGAAGGTGATGACCCCGTTGTTGCGACGGATGGAGATCACCGCGACGATCCGCTCGGCGTTCTCAAGCTTGTCGATGTCGACGTACTGAGGCGGCGAGGAGCCTGACGGGGGGGCGGATACCGGGGTCTCGGACACAGATCGTGCAGCCATGATTCGCAGCCTACGTCAATCCGGACATGGGGGTCCAGCGGGTACGATGCGCCGACATGACCCTCGATCGCATCACCGCCGCCCTGAACAACCCCTCCAGCCCGCTCCGCTGCATCGCGCAGGCAGCCCACGAGGCGAACCGCGCCTACTGCCAGGGTATCGGCGACCTCTCGCAGGTGACGTGGGACGAGGCCCCGGAGTGGCAACGGCGGTCGGCCCTGAACGGCGTGAGCGGTGCGCTCAGCGGGTTCACGCCCGAGGAGCTTCACGCCAGCTGGAGCCGGGAGAAGATCGAGGAGGGCTGGGCGTTCGGCGCGACCAAGGACGCGGCGGCCAAGACTCACCCGTGCCTCGTCCCCTACGCGGAGCTTCCCGATGAGCAGCGCCGCAAGGACTCCGTGTACCTGGCGGTCGTGCTGGCGATGGCGGCGGCGCTCGGCGTCGAGACCACCGCGAAGCGCTAGCCGAGTACGTCCACGATCATCTTCTCGCCGATCGTCGACAACTCGCTGCGGTCCACGGCGTCCGCGTACCCGGCCGCGGTCTGAAGGCTCGCCCACCCCATGTGGTTCTGGAGCTTGATCAGCGCTCGGGGGTCGCCGGCCAACGCTTCGAGAAACTGGGTGGCATAGGTGCGACGGAACCGGTGTGGGTACACGCCCTCGATCGCGAGTTCGGCGGCGGCGCGCGCGAACACCCGGCGGATCCGATTGCTGGCGGCCATCGCATGCTTGCCGTCCGAGATGAGGTCGGTCGCGTGCTTCCAGCCCGTGACGCGCCCGAGCTGCTCGAGCGGGCGGCGGATCGGCGCCGCCGCGAACTCGTGGCGCTTCTCGCCCTTGCCGACGAACGACAAGATGCCACTGGCAAGCGAGGCCATGACCTCGGTGCGCTGGATGCGGAGCACGTCCCCGACGCGCAGCCCGCGGCGGGTGATGATGAGGCACACGCTCCGCAGGGACTCGTCCGCCATCCGGCACGTCTCGAGGTGGCCCGCGACGCGACGCCAGTCCGCGACCGAGAGCGGTAGCTTCACGCCGACGCGACGGGCGGGCGGTAGCTTGATCTCGCCGAGCGATTCCGCCAGCGCGTCATCCTTGGAGTAGCGAGCCCACGCGGACAGGGCGGCCTTGTTCGTGCGCTTGGAGAGCGGAGCTAGCCCCCGCTTCACAAGCCGGTCGACGAGCTCGCCGGTCCCGGCGCAGGCGCGGAGGTTCTTGACGTAGAGGTCGGCGGTGCCATCGGTCCGGCCCCGGCCGACCATCCAGGAGCGAAAGCGCGCCAGCGTGCTGGCCGTGATCTCCATATCGAGCCCTGACCCTACCACCTCGTCCTGATAGGCTTCCGATCATGATCAGCTCGGCAGAGACGGTATTCCTCGGCGTGGTCGTGAACCCGAAGACGTTCCGGCCCGTGTTCGTGCATCGCAAGGCCGACTACGAGCGGACGGTGGAGGTCTGGGCGGCCGACGCCGACGGTCGACGGTACGTGCCGTTCGGCTCGGGCTACCTCAACTCCAAAGGCGACTCCGACTACGCGGCGGCTACGCGGCTGACCGGGTATCCCCGCGCTCACACGCCGTCCGGGGTGCGGGCGCCGGGCGGCGGCTACGGTACCTGCCTCTACACCGGGCTCGTGCTCCTGGCGGCGGCGCACTACGAGGGCGTGATCGCTTGCCCCAGCTTGGACGGCAAGGGTGCCGGGGTGTGCTCGTACGCCGGCACGCGCTCGGCCGCCGCGGACGCGTGGTGGGCGGCGGCGGACGAACGCGGTCTCATCGACCACGAGGATGGAGATCTGGAGGGTGACGAGGACTCGGAGGAGACCGAGGAGGAGGAGGGAGATCTTGAGGACTACATCTCGTCTCGGGGGATGGCCAAGGTGCAGGCGGCCGCCCTGGAAACGGCCCGGGACTACAGTGATGACTGGTACGTGACGAACGTCGACAACATCCGAGTCACGGTGTCGCGCTCGGTCCAGTCCGAGCGCGGCGGCCCGTTCACGGCCGACATCTACAAGCTCGATCGAGCCGAGCGGGCCGGCCTCGTGGCGCTGCGCGCCGAGTACACCGGGGACATGATGGAGTGGGCACGTCACGGCGCCGTGCGCGGAGATGACAAGGACGCGGAGGTCGAGATGAACAAGCAGGCGATCCTGGCGATGAACGTCGCGCACGAGGATCCGCTGGTGGTGGGGCGGTTGGCGCTGTTCGCCCAGACCCACGGCGCCAGCGATGCGGAGGTGATCATGCTGATCATGCGCAACCGGTTCGGGTCGGACGTGATCCGGGATACGTCCGGCATCGACTTCGCGCTGCGCCAGCAGGCGCTCGACGACGTGCGGATGGCGCCGAAGCGCACTCGAATCGCGCCCCCGACCGAGCGCGGCCGCCATGCGCCCCCGCATCCGAACCCGGCCCCGCTGCCGATGACGCGGCGGAACCCGAACCCGGCCCCCACCGGCCGCGAGAAGACGCAGCTCGAGCGCGACGCCGATGCGCTGGAGCGCCGCCGCGACGACTTGGGGTGGGACAAGCTCCAGGACCTACCCTGACGTGACCTGATAGTCTGGGGTCGATGATCAGCGACCTCTCGAAACCGGTGTTTCTCGGCGTGGTGGTGCAGCCAAAGTTCCTGACGCCCGTCTACGTGATCCGGAAGCCCTGGGAAGATCGCGAGGTGGCGATCCAAGCCATGGTGGGCGACGGGCTCGCGGGGAGCGCGCTGAAGTATCGCGAGGTTGCCAGCGGCGAGCTCGACACGATCTCGGGGAACTTCGGCGCGAAGTACGTCGCGGTGCAGAAGGCCACGAAGTACTTCCGGTGCCACACGACTGGCGGCGTTCCCGCGTACCTGAAGGGGCTCGGCTACGGCACGAGCATCTACACCGCGCTCGTGGTGTTTGCAGCCGCGCTGATCGAGAAGACGATCCACGCCGAGCACATGATCCGGGATGCGCGTCCCGGCATCTGCTCCGACGGCGCCACGCGCTCACGGGAGGCCGACGCCTGGTGGGATGCCGCCATCGATCGCGGCATCGCCGAGCGCGAAGACACCGAGGGCGAGGAGGAAGAAGAGGAGGAGGAGCTCGAAGACGAGAACATTTTCTCCTACATGACTCCTGCGGGGCGCGACAAGGTGCGCCAGGTCGTGGACGAGATGCTCGGCGACTACGACGGGTGGTACCTGAAGCACGGCACTCGGCTCGTCGGTAACATCATGCACACCGTCATGCGCGAGGGCGAGGGCGTGGCCCGCGATATGTTCTCGTTGAAGATGGCCGAGACCGCCAAGCTCATCGCGGTGCGCGAGGAGTGCGTCGGCGGCCTCATGGCCTGGGCGAAGTCGATCCCGCGCGAGCGCGAGCGCGGCTCGGGGCGGGCGGCATGGGAGAGCCAGTACGAGGACTACAAGAACGTGCTGCTGGCCCTGAACGTCTCTCGGGAGGATCCGCTCGTCGCGGGGCGGCTCGCCCTGTGCGCGCAGCGGGCCGGTGCCACTGAAACGGAGGTCACGATGATGGTCATGAGAAATCGCTTCGGCGTCGACTCGACGCTCAACCCCGCCATGCTGATGAACGTCCGCGAGGTCGACGCCAGCGGCCCGCGCAAGCGCGTGGGCGAGGCTCCGCGGGTCCCCAGCGCGCCGATCGATCCGATCGCGCCGACGCAGCGCAACCCGCCGCCGACCCCGAGCCCCAGCGACCGCAAGGAGCTGGAGCGCGGCATCGACGACCTTGAGCGGCGGCGCGAGGATCTGGGATGGGACAAGCTGAAGGATCTGCCGTGACCAAGAAATCGTCACTCAGCGACGAGGACATGGCCGAGTTCATGCGCGAGCACGACGATCTCGTGGCCGCGCACGAGCAGCGGATCGCGCAGATCGTGGCCCGCCTACAGGCATCGCCCGCGATCACGGGCTCCTATTACGGCGGCAAGCGCCACCTAGCGATCGTCAGCGGCGAGATCGCGGATCGCGAGTACGGCGACCTCCGCGTCACGTTCTTCGGCCCGGACGGCCCGCACGGCCACAACACCCACCGCACGATGGCGAAGGCCGCCGAGGAGATCGAGCGCTCGTTCCAGCCGCCATACGTCTCGCTCAGTGACGCCGAGGTGATCGCGTGGACCAGCACGCCCGAGTTCGAGCACGGCTCGCGGGTGATCGCGTTCGTCCAAGCCGAGAACACGCTGCGCTACCTAGCGGGTCGAGCCGACCGGAACGAGTGGGCGCGCGGTGTGATCGCAGAGGCCAACGAGATCGGAACCGTGGGCGGCGAGGTGCCTCGCGGCAGTCTGGCTTCGATCGACAAGGCCGTGGACCACCTCGCGCGCGCGCTGCGCGAGCTTCCCACGCCGAATCCGTCGCGGGCCTTCGTGCGAAACCCCGCGTGGGTGACGGGCGTCCTGGCCTCGAGCTACGAGACCATCGCCGACCAAGTGCCGGCGAAGTGGCTGCCCCAGCTGATGGGCGTCCGCAAGACGCGCGGTAAGGAGCTGCGCGCGGAGCTGACGGAGTTCGGGTGCGGCGCGTACGGCTGCGTGCTGGCGACCCAGGATCCGAAGGTCGTTCTGAAGGTCACGTCCGACGAGAGCGAGGCCGGATTCGCCGTCGAGTACGCATCGCTAGCCACCGCGGTGTGCGTCGAGTACACGACGGTGATCCGGCTCTCAAAGATCCACCAGGGCCGCATGGTTCACCTGCTGTGGCGCGAGGCGGCTGCGCACGTGGGCAAGCTGCTGGAAACCATTGCGTCGCGAACCGAGCGCCAGCTGGTGGCGGTGCTGCTCGACGACCAGCACAAGGCAGGACAGGAGCTCTACACCGGCATCGCCGCCAGCCGTGGCGCGCACGCGCTGCGCCCGGCGCTGCGTCACTGGCTCGACGCCGTGAGCGCGATGGACGAGGCGCCGCTCCTGCGTCCGCTCTCGAAGGGGCTGCTCGAAGCCCATCGCACGCACGGGCTCGTGTTCTGCGACCTCCACGCGGGCAACCTCGGGCTCGTCACGCGGTCAGATGGTGCGCACTGGGTCATCACGGACCCCGGGCACGCGGCTATCTTCCACGGATGAGCGCGCCGCCCGCGAAGTCACCCCGCCGACGTGTCACCGGCCCGGGGCCGACGCGGGCGCGCTGGATCGGCGCGGTCGAGCGCACGCGCGCCACGACCGCCGCGCTGGCCGCGATCGCGGAGGGCGCTGACATGACCGGCCTTGATCACCTGCCCGTGTTGACGTGCCGCGGCCAGGTCGTGCCGCCAGGCGCCACCGAGTTCCCTGCGTCGCCGAGCCGGCGCGACCTCGGCGACGCCGGCATCGATCAGGACCGCAAGACCGCGCGCGCGGCGGTCATCAAGGCCGCCGCACTGCGCCGCAAGCAGGCCAAGCTGGGGCTCGCCGCCAGCGCCCGTCGCCCGCGCCGCGCACCCGTCACCGCGAAGCCGAGCACCCCGATCGTCGCGACGCCGAGCGCTCCACAGGACGGGAAGCACCACTGCAAGGTGTGCGGCGAGACGGGTCACAACCGCCGCACATGCTCCAGAGATCCCACGCTCAAGGCGGCGATCAAGGATGCCGCGCTGCGCCGTAAGCAGTCGATCCTAGACCGAGCAGTGCACACGTCCGGAATCCGTACAACCTCCTCGATCACTGCACGTGTGACCAGCAGTTGCGTCGCTCCCGCGCAGATCACTCCGGATTGCTCGTCGGGAGTCGATTCCGATGTGACACGAGCGCCCGAAAAACTTGATCCGATCTCCGAGGATCCCGTAACCCAGGTGGGTGACATTCACGCTGCTGCTGGGTGAGCGCCTGTGAGGGCGCTTGGTACTGCGTTTCGTCATCAACTCTCGCGCGCGCTCGCGCGTGCAGAAGCGGACGAGCTGGAACTTCAGGAGCTCGAACGCGCATGGCAGGAGGATCCGCGCCGAGAGGCGATCGAGCGGAGTCAGCGCATGGATAGCCGCGACGCCGACCTGATGGGCGGCGGACCAGGCACCGGCGAAGGCGCCGGAACGGGCGGGCAGTAGATGACGAACTACACCCGCCTCGGCGCGCAGATATGGAACTGGGAACCCTGGACCGAACTGCCGCCCGTCGCGCGGCTCCTGTGGATGTCGCTCTACACGTCGGCGGAAGCGCGGCGCGTCGTGCCCGGCCTGTTCGTCGGCTCGATCACCGCGATGTCCGAGATCGCGCGGCTGCCGGTCGACGACACGCTGACCGCGCTCGATCAGCTGCTTGAGCACGAGATGGCCGAGTACGACCAGAAGCTCCGGGTGCTGCGCCTGACGCGCCTGCCCGACTGCGGCGAGAGCCCGCCAAACCCCAACTGCGTGCGCTCCTGGTGGATCCGGTTCCAGACGGTCCCGGCGTGCCCCGTCCGCGACGCCCACGTCGCCACGCTGCGCTGGACCATGGATGAGTGGTCGCGCGAGAACGGCCGCCCGGTGACCGCTGCTCACGAGGCCGCATGGACTGCGACGTTCGCCATGGTCGCCGTTCCAGCGCCCCGCCGGCGCGGCGTCCGCCGGCTCGTGGACCATGCCACTGGCACGGAGTTCCAGCGCGGGTTGTTCGACCCGCCTCCACCGCCACCTCCCGTGCCAAGTCCGATCGAGGTGCCGATCTCACCAGTCGCGGTCCGCACTGCACACGTCGATCCCCTTTCGTCCGGAGCTTCCGAGGCACGGGGAACGGTTCCCGGACCGACTTATCCACAGGGGGGGGAGGGGGGTGTGGATAACTCTGACCCTCTGCGTCAGAATATGAAATATCAGGTATCTGGGAACGGTATCGGTAACGGTTACCGGAACGGTATGGATCAGGATCAGGATCAAGATCAGGATCTAGGATCTTCTTTTCGATCTGCCTCCGGCGGGGGATCGGGGGGGCATGATTCTGGCAAGCCCGCACTGACGCTGGTACCGCCACCGGGCTCGTGCTCCCCGCAGGAGTTCGTGTCGCTGCTGGGGCTGGGGCGGCAGACCGTGCCCCAGGACGCGCACGCTGCGATTTGCGCGACGATTGCGGCGATCGACGCACGAGGGTGGGGTCCCCGCGAAACGCTCCTGGCGCAGCGTTCCCTGGCCTCTCGGCGGCACGAGATGGCCTGGCCCGACACGCCCCCGGATGAACGGCTGGCGTACTGGTGCACGACCACGAGCCGCGTGGTGTCGCTGTTCGAGCTGGCGCTGGAGCACGAGCGGGTGAGCAAGCTCAAGCTTGAGGCTCACCGCGAGAGCATGCGCGCGCTCGGGATGGCGCGCGAGTGAGCGCCGGGATCCTGACCGTGGTCAGCGGCGCGATCGGGTACGCGGTTGGCTGGGTCGCCGGGCGCGTGGTGCGCCACCTCCGGGAGGGCAGGTGACGCCGCCTGCGATCACGCGCGAGCTCGCGCGCCCGCACGGGTTCCCGTCGAGCTGGGATCCGCTGCCGTACGTGCTGCGGTTCCAGTACCGCGTGCACTCGCGTCCGCTCGACGTGACCATCCAGGTGCCCTACCGGATTACCGTGGCGTGCTCGTCACGGCAGGTCGCGTGGGCGTTCTCGTTCCTCGGCTCGGCGGGGGCGTGGGTCGAGTGCTCGAAGTCGCTGCCGGCGCGCGTGGTTGCCGAGGTCATCGGGCGCATGCTCGACGCGATCTCGATCGGCGTCTGCGACCTCGGTGTCGTGGAGACCGAGGCCCGGGCGCGCCCGGCCGTGCGGTGGCCCGTGCTCGCGACCGAGCCCTTCCTGCGCTACCCCGACTGATGCCGCCGACCTGCGCCGTGTGCCGAGTGCCGTTCCAGCGCGGCGGGGAGCGCTTCGTGATCGCGGAGACGCAGGCCGTGCACCGCTCGTGCGCGTCTCGGATCGGCGTGTCCGTGCTCGTGCGCACGCAGATGGCACTCGAAGTCGCGCGCGGGGAAGTCGCCGACCTCCGCGGCCAGCTCGGCGCCAGCGAGGCTGCGCGCGATCGCGCCGAGCAGCAGCAGCGCCGCGAGTTCGACCGCGCGGACTTCCTGCGCGCAAACGTCGACCGCCTGAACCGGCATGAAGTCGACGCGCGGTCCGCTCGAGCGGCGCTGCTGGCGTCCCAGGAGCGCATCCGCGATCTGGAGGACGAGCTACGCACGCGGCGCCAGGAAGCCGAGCGCGAGCGCAGCAACGCCGCCAGCGCGCGCACCGAGCTCGCGCTGCACCAGACCCTGGCGGGCTCGCGGATCGCGTCCCCCGAGCCGATC
>JAYUVX010000412.1:0-28868 GCA_043753855.1 Myxococcales bacterium
GATCGGCTCGCACCGCTAATGAAGGCGTTCGACTCGGCCGTGCGAGGACATGAAATCTTCCGCGCAGTTTTCGGTCTCATATGAGGGGATGGCTCAGGCTGGCTCAGGCTGGTGACGGCAGTGTGGGTCAACATCGCGAAGCTCGACGTCAAGACCGCCGGCCACGCGCGCGACCAGATCACCAAGCCGTTCGACGACCCCGAGCTCAACGTGCTGATCGAACCTGACGAGATCTGGATCGGCGTCTCGCGCGTCGATGACTTCCAGCGGATCCCGAAGACCGCGCAGGGTTACGACTGGGCGAAGTTCGAGGAGCTGCTGAAGGTCCACAAGACCTCCGCGTTCTTTAACGACAAGACCAACATCCAGATCTCCGCCGAGTCGACCAAGGCCGAGCCGGTGTCCTACCAGCAACTCGTGCTCGCGATGGACATCGCGGTCAAGGTCGGGTTCGCGGACGTCGGCCTCTCCGACCCCGATGGCCTCGCCGCGCGCCCGCACCTCTGAGCCGGATCACGGAGCCCGGCGCTGGACCCCGCGAGCATAACGGGCGCGCCGTTCACCCGCGCGACTCGGCGGCCGGGGTGCAAATGGGTCGACGACCGTGAGCTCGGGGAACTGCGCGAAGTCTCGATCGCGCGAGTACAGCGTGTCCACGCCGTGCTCGATGCACAGCGCTGCGATTCGCGCATCGTGCACCTTTGCTCCGCGTACGCGACCCTGGAGGAGAGGCCCGAGCACGCCGACCGTGGTCGCGGTCTCGGCCAGTAAGGCGACGGATGGCGAGTGGAACCAGTCCAGGAGCTGGGCCCAGGCCTGCTCCGGGGTGCTGGCGTCGGTCTTCCACACGCGCTGGTTGGTCACGACCCCATAGAACTCATAGACACACGGCCATGGAATCGCCCAGCGCTCGGTACCAGCTGCGAGCGCCTTGAGCAGCGCGTGTGCGATCGGCTGCGCTGGATTCCAGCCCTGGTGCGCGTACACGAGGATGTTCGTGTCGACCGCGATCACCGCTTCTTCCCCTTCGCGATCCGCTGCGGGTTCGCGTTCGCCCACGCTTCGTAGGACGCGACATACGCCGGACCCATGATCCGCTCGATCTCGTCGCCGTACATGAGCTCGGTGATCTGCTCCGGGGTCATGGTCGAGAGCGCGGGCGGCGCATCCTCGGGCTTCCCTGGCTTCCCGACGGCGAGATCGTCGCGCAACAGATAGGGCTTCGCGGGCAGCTTCCTGTCGAGTACGAGTCGGAGCCCTTCCTCCACCACCGCGCGAAGCGGCAGCCCGGTCGCCTTGGCGTGCGCCTTGGCCCGCAGAAACAGCCCGTCCGCGATATCGAGGGTCGTCTTCACCCACCCAGGATACCCACACCCGAAGATATGGGCGACCCACATCATTGCGCAGCTCAGCCGAAGCGCGCGACGTGCCACGCCGGCAGCTCGCTCAGCGACCGGAACACCACATCCGCATGTGCGAGCGCTTCGGCGGAGTCGCTACCGGTGGCGACCGCACACACGGTGGCGCCACACGCGCGTGCCGCCGAGATGTCGTGAATCGTATCGCCGACGACGACGACCTCGCGGACCTCGCGATCCGCACGCCCACGCTCCGCCGCCATCGCGACCAGCTCCGCGCGCACGCGCGAGTCGCAGCCATAGCCGCCGAAGTTGAACCAGCCTTCGAGCTTCGCCGCGCCGAGCTTCGCCGTGGCGCCCTCGCGCACGTTGCCGGTCGCCACTCCGAGCACGACATCGATGCGCTCGGCGAGGAACGCGAGCGCATCGTGCACGCCGGCGAGCACCTCGACCGGCTGCTCGACGAGGAGGTCGCGAAGCCGTGGCAGATAGCCGGCGAGAAACGCCCTGTGCTCCTCGGGCATCGCAGGTCGCCCGAGCCGGGCATGGTAGATCTCGTCGACGATCTGCGGATCGGTCTTGCCGCCGAAGCGGATCCCATCGCTCGCATTGGCGATGCCGTGCTGCTCGGCAAACACCGCATCGAACGCCACGCGGCCCGAGCCATGTGCGTGGAGCAGGGTGCCGTCGATATCGAACAGATAGAGGATGTGCATCAGGTGACCGGCGGCAGGATGTCGACCACGCGGACAATCACGCTCGGGAGCTCGCTCGGCACCAGCACGGCATCCCGTCCCACGTGCTCGATGCGGCGGTAGCCCGCTGCGCTCGGACCGGCATGCACGATCACCTCGCCGTTCGCGACATCTACGACCCAGTACTCGGGAACTCCTGCCTCGGCGTACAGCCGCGCCTTGAGCTTCCGATCGATCGCCAGCGACGAGAACGCGACCTCGATGACGAGCAGTGCTCGCTCGGGATGCGCATCTGCGCTCAGCTCGGCGACGACCGCGAGATCCGGCTCCGGCATCGAGTACTCGCTCGCGACGAACTGCAGCTGCGGCCGCACGCTCGCATGGTCGCCAAGTGCGAGTACCAGCACCTTGTTGAGCCGCGCGATCGAGTACGCGTGCTCCGTTCCCTGCGGGCTCATCTGGACGGTCCGCCCGTACAGCAGCTCGACCTTCTCGTTGTCGAACGCGCCGGTCTCGGCAAGCAGCTCGTACTCGCGCACCCGCAGCGGACGGATCGCGATGCCGTCGTGATCGATCGTCTGCGGGCTGTCCATGTGGACCATGATACCTCCATCGTTCGCGAACGCCCTGCGATCCGCGTGCCGCACGCAACTCCGCGATCTCGCTCGCCCGAGACCGGATCGGCGTCCCGATTTCGGTCGTCAGGACGCAGGTCGGACGGACACCGGACTCAGGGCTTCTTGATGACCGGCTTGACGCCGCGCAGCTGCGCGACCTTGATCAGGCCATCGAAGGTGTCGCGCAGCGCCCACGCCTTCTCCTTGTAGGTCGCCATCGTGCTGGCGCGGAGCAGGCCATCGCCGAACGCCTTGCCGACGCCCTTGCAAGGCGGGTCGCGCTCGAGCTTGCTCGACGTGCCTTCGTAGATCCGGAAGCACGCCTCGATGTCACCACGATTGTAGAGCGGCGCGCCGATGTCGATCGCATCGCTGATCGACTCGACCACATCGGTGACCTGCTTGTCGCTGCAACCGGCGAGCAGCTCGATCGGATGACTCGGGACCACGCGCGAGATCTTCGGCCCGGTATCGCCGGTCGGCTCGTCCTCGGGCGACCGCGTGTCGGCGGCGAACTTGTCCATCGAGATCGAGATCGGCTGCGCGACCAGCGGCTTCAGGTAATTGCCGGGGACCGCGAAATTGATCGACTGGCCCTGCGCGACGATCAACGTCGTGACGCCGACGACCTCGCCAAACTGGTTGAACAGCGGACCGCCCGAGGATCCCTGCGAGATCGGCGCGGAGATCTGGAGCAGCTTGAGGCCGCCGGGTGGGCAGCGCTCCTCGCTCGACTCGCACACCGAGCGGACCTGGCTGATCAGACCCGCGGAGACCGAGTAGTCGAACACGCCGAGAGGATTTCCGATCGCGACGATCTGGTCACCCGCGCTCATCTGCTCGGAGTCCCCGAGCCGCACGGTCCGCAATGGCTTGAGCGGCTGGATCCGCAGCACGGCGAGGTCGCGGCCGGCATCGACACCGACGATCTGCAACACCTTGTAGGGTGTGCCGTCGTGGAGCTTGATCTTGATGTCGGCGGAGCCGGCGACGACGTGGAGGTTGGTCGCGATCAGGCCCGACTTGTCGAGGATGAAACCGGTGCCGATCTTCTCCTCGGCCTTGCCGTCGGTGGCCTCGATCCGGACAATCGCGTCCGTCGACTGCTGCACGATGTCCTTCGCCGTCATCCGCAGGCGAGGCGAGGTTGGCTTCACCGATGGGCCGCACGACGCCGCCAGGAGGAGGACCAGCAGGGGCGTGCCGCGCATGTTCAGAGTCTACCTTGCACCCCGCGACGGTGCACTAGGGTGAAGGCGGAGCGGCCGAGCCCGACCCATTGCCGATCGACGAGCTCTCCTTCTCCGATTGCTTCAGCCGGATCGTGCGAAGACCCGCTTCACCCGCGGCGCGGAACCCCTTCGGGTTCTGGTGCGGATCGATGCCCGACTGGACGCCCGCATCGAGGTGCTGCTGATACAGGCTCATGCGGATCTCCTCCCACGATGGGCATGCGGCGGCCTGCGCGTGACATGCGGCCAGTGCGCGGTTGGCGTAGTCGAGGGCCGGGATCACATCGATCTTGTCCACGTACGCTACCGACGCTGAGAGCAGCGCGCGCCAGCCCGACGGCGATGACTTCGCGCGCTCTGCGCCGTGCACCGCGGCCTCGATCGCCCAGTCCTTGAAGGCAGCTTCGCCGAGCCGCCGCGCGAAGTCACCCGTCGCGGCACCATCCTCGGGGTGGGCGATCGTGCGAGCCTCGGCGAGTGCGAGCGCGAACTGCGCGCTGTCATCACCCTTGGCGGCCGCCTGCGCGTACATCTGGCGCGGCGGCAACACGACGATGCCGATCACCACGGTCGCGATCGCCAGGTCGACCAGTCCAAACAAGCGCGGCAGCTGCATTGCTCGTTACGACACTACGCGACGGCTCTGGTTCCCGCCGCGTTGCAGCAACTCATTTATGGATGCCGCAAGCCGCACCCGACACGCCGTAGCATTTCGCCCCGTGACGTCCCGAGATGCCCCGGCGACCTCACGGTTACCTACTAGTGCAACCCTAATCATCTCGCGATCTTCCGCAGTGGATCGACCGTTGCACATCCAGCGCGGACCTGGACCTGCACCCATTTCGGAGGATGTTCTAGATGCTGACCGCTATTTCGACCGCGTTCCACAAGGGCGGATGGGGCATGTGGCCCATCCTGTTTGTTTCGGTACTCACGATCGCGACGATCGTTGAGCGCGCGGTTTATCTGTTCCGCGCCTCGGTCGACAAGGACAAGCTGCTGGCGCTCCTCAAGAGCCAGGTCATGTCGGGCAACGTCCAGGGCGCCATCAAGGTGTGCTCCGGCAACCCGACCCCGATGACCCGCATCGTTCAGGCGGGCCTCATGAAGT
Organism: Myxococcales bacterium; assembly: GCA_043753855.1. Lineage (GTDB taxonomy): Bacteria > Myxococcota_A > Polyangia > Haliangiales > Haliangiaceae > JABFXX01. The sequence goes on from JAYUVX010000412.1 coordinate 5,014, forward strand.
TCAACAAGAGCGACGACGAGGTCCAGGCCGCCATGGACGAGGCCGCGCTCCGCGAGCTTCCCAAGATCAACGCACGTACGCCCTACCTGGCAATGCTCGCGAACTTCGCCGTCATGTCTGGTCTGCTCGGCACGATCGCCGGCATGATCAAGTCGTTCGGCTCGGTCGGTAGCGATGAGGGTGGCAACAAGGCCACCGAGCTCGCGAACGGCATTGCAGAAGCACTGAACTGCACCGCGTTCGGTATCGGCACGTCACTCATTGGCCTGCTCGGGTACTCGCTCCTCCAGGGCAAGACCACGCATGTCATCGACGACATCAACGAGGTGACCGTTCAGGTCGTCAACCTCGTGACGTCGCACCGCGCCCAGATGCAGCCTACTGGCTAGTCGTTCCTCGCTCTCAACCATTTAGCGAGGAGGACCCACCATGGGTGCAGCAGTAGGAGCAGACGAAAAAGGAAGCGTCAACGTCGAGTTGAACATCATCCCGTTCATCGATCTGATGAGCTGTTTGACCGCCTTCCTGCTCGTCACCGCGGTTTGGGTGAACATCGCCCAGATCAATATTCAGCCGAAGGGCAAGACGCGCGACACCTCGAATGTCCAGAAGGACGACGAGACGGTCACGCTGTCGGTGCTCGTCCAGGCCGACCGGATCTGGGTCGGACTGTCGCGCGTCAACGAGTTCCAGGAGATCCCGAAGAAGGGTGACGATCAGGACTGGGAGAAGTTCGAGACCACGCTCAAGGAGCACAAGGCCTCGGCATTCTTCGCTGACCGCTCCGATGTCGAGATCGCGGCGGAGAGCACTACGCAGTCGGCGGTGCTCTACAAGGACGTGATTCACGCGATGGATCTGGCCGTCAAGGTCGGGTTCATCGATGTCGGTCTCTCTGACCCGGCGGGCCTTGCAGCCCGGCCTTCATTGTAGGAGGCGACCATGCCGGTACACAAAGCAGGACCTCGGACCTTTAGCTCGATCAAGTTCAAGCACCTCGTCAAGAAGTCCGGTTCGTCGTCGGGCTCTCGGAACGGCAACATCTCGCTGAACCTCGTGCCGTTCGTCGACATGATGACGATGCTCGTTTGCTTCCTCCTCATGGTGTTCTCGTCGACGGGGCAGCTGCTCCAGGCTCAGAAGGGCCTGGACCTGCCGATCGCGGAGTCGCGCGAGACGCTTCAGCAGGCTCCGGTCATCATCGTCACGAAGTCCGAGATCACATATCAAGGACAGCTCGTGGCGACCGTCGAGAGCGCGCTCCGCGATGACTCTCCGACGTTCAAGATCGATGCGCTGTTCGAGCGCCTCGACGCGGCGTCGAAGAAGATCAAGGAGGACGTCGGCATGGGCAAGCTGCCCAAGGATCTGGCGAAGGCATGCGACGACGCGAAGAACAACATCCGTCCGCAGCCGGGCAAGATCTGTCCCGACGGACTGGCGATTCTCCAGGCAGACGAGACCACCGATGCTCGGCTGATCAACAAGATCGTCAACACGGCGAAGGCGGCTGGCTTTGACAACCTCTTGTTCGCCGTCAAGAACAAGTAGATAGGAACGCACATGCAGATGCGGTTCGCGCTCGTCTTGCTGGCGGGGCTCGTCGGCCTCGCCGGCTGCCCCGATAATCCTTACAACGCGAAGACGTGGACCAAGAAGCTCGGCGACCCTCGCGAATCCGAGCGAGCGGTCACCGAGCTCGAGCAGCTTGGCGATCCGAGTGCGATTCCCGCGCTCGGTGATGCCTGGTCCGATCAGGGCAAGCCCGTCCGCCTGCTGCAGGTCATCATCTCCCTCGCCCGACCTCTGACGCCTGCCGAGGCGAAACAGAAGTTCATGACCGACTACGAGAAGGACGGTCGCAAGGGCAGCTGGGAGGCGGCGATGCCGTACCTGACCAAGGCCCTGACCGAGGTCGACGAGGCGAACCCGCGCTCGGTTGACAGCGCGAGCAAGGCGGCCGATGCGCTCGGCGAGGCGAAGCTCGATAACGGTCTCGACGCGCTGGTCGATATCGCCAGCAAGCCGGTCACCAAGAAGCTGATCCAGGCGCAGGTCGGAGCGATCCGCGCGATCGGCAAGTTCGATGGCGCGAAGGCGAAGGCCGCGGCCGCGCTGATCAAGATCATCGATCGCGAGCCGCCTCCGCATCCGCGCACCGCGAAGGACAAGGAGCAGGGCCGCGCGCTCGAGGAGAAGTTCGGATTGTTCCTCGGCGTCACCGGCGCCGCGATCAACGCGCTGGGCGATCTCCGGGTGGGCTCGGCTGCCAAGACCCTGGCGCTCTCGATGTACCGCACGCCGGAGCTGTTCGTGCAGATCCGCCGCGCGCTGGTGGCCACCGGCCCGACGGCGAAAGAAGAGCTGCGCAAGATCCTCCGCAACGATAACGCCGAGGTCAACCAGCTGTTCAAGGACAAGCGCCTCGACAAGTACTGCGGCGACAAGGGCGATGCTCCACCGGACCAGTGCCAGACGGTCTCCGCGAAGGACTTCTACCCGGCGGTCGTGCTCGGTGACTTCTACGATCCGGCCGCGACGCCGGATCTGCTGGCCGCGTTCAAGCGCCCGGCGGCGCCCGTCTACTTCACCGACGATCAACCGAGCCCGAACACGCAGTACAACGCGATCTTCGACGCGCTCCGCAAGATCGGATCGGCCGACGCCGCCGGTGCGGTCCGTGCGATGTGGATGGGTGGCAGCGCGCCGAAGGGCCCCGCCCCCAAGAAGGGCCAGCCGGCTCCCGCCGCCGCGCCTGCGGCCGCCGATGACCTCAACGTCAAGATCCTCGCGATCAGCGCGTATCCGTTCCTGACCCGGGACGGAGCGGGCGTGGACGAGCTCGCGAAGATCGCCGGTGACAACAAGGCCGACGATACGCTCCGCCAGGAAGCGGCCACGGCGTTTGCACGGCTGTCGAACGACCCCAAGGACCTCAACGTCCTCGAGGGCCTCGCGCAGAAGTACTTCGACGCGTCGATGGCGAAGAAGAAGGAAGCCGACGGCAAGCCCAAGACCGATTCAGAGGCCGCCGACAAGGTGTTCGACGCCAAGAAGAAGGAAGTCGACAAGGCGAAGAGCGACCTCCTCCGCATCACGCACGACAACTCGAAGACCGCTGCGGACATCAAGGCGGCCACCGCGGCCACCAAGAAGATGGAGGACGATCTCAAGGAAGCGAAGAAGGTCCACAAGGCCGCGAGCGCCCCCTACAAGAACCTCGACAACGCGGCCAAGTCGTACAAGGGCTACGCCCGCATGTTCCAGACGCACATCGCGCGCGTCGAGGTCGGCATCCGTTGCAAGCAGAACCTCGAGTGCCTCGCGGCGACGTTGAAGTTGAAGCCGGAGGAGGCCGCCAAGAACAACGCGAAGTACATCAAGGACATCAAGGACTGGACCGATGACGAGAAGAAGGGACTGGTCGAGGCCGGCGTCGAGCGCGCGATGCTCGACATCGGCAAGCAGGGCGCGAAGGCCGGGTCGCTGACCGACACGCTGCTCGATGCGGCGAAGAGCGATGTGCGGCTGATCCGCCAGAGCGTGCTGCTGGCGCTGCCGAAGATCGCGAAGATCCCGTGCGCGAACTGTGAGACCAAGCTCGATGCGGCGATCCGTGCCGGCGAGGGCAAGACCACGCTCGGTGACCTGAACCTCGAGACCACGATGCTCCGCAACTACTTCTCGTGGGCCGGTGGCAAGACGCCGTCGGCCGAGGCTCCTGCCGAGAAGCCGGCTGGGCCGCCCGCGGACAAGTAAGCAAGCTGTCCGGACGTCCGAAATGCAGCAAGCCTCGGTCTCTCGACCGAGGCTTTTGTCGTCGGGGCGACAGGATTCGAACCTGCGACCCTCTGGTCCCAAACCAGATGCGCTACCAGGCTGCGCTACACCCCGAGTCCGTAGGGCTACCACGGTCTGAGCCCGGAGGCGACACCCTCCGTGGCTCGATGAACTCGGGGAAGCCGAGCAGCGCCGCGACCTCGTTCATCGATGCCACGATCGATCCGGGGCGGTCCGGATCGACCTCGTCGTGCACCGCCCTCCACATCCGGCCGAACGGCGTGGCGAGGTTTGCGGCGGTGGGCATATCGGAGCTCCAGTCCACGGGAACGTCGGGGAGGGCGTCCGAGCTTCCTGCGTAGAGTGCATCGAGTACGTCGAGGCGCGCCTCGATCACGGCATCCTGCGTGGCGCCACCTTTGGCGGCGATCCAGGTGCGGTACAGGCCGTAGATCTCGCGGGTCCCGGCGAGGTTGTTGCGAAGGTCGAACAGCGTCACGTTCGCATAACGCGATTCTTCCTCGCCGGTCGCCGCGCGATTGACCTTCGCCTTCTGCTCGCTCATGAGGCCTACCAGACCCTGAAACGCGGCGCCGAGATCGATCGCGGCGGGCTGCCACTGCGCGTGAAGCGCGTCGGCATCGTCGATCAGACGCTGCACGAGCCCGGCGCGGAACGCATTCGCCTCGGCATCGGTCGCGGGGTACGCCGCCGGCCAATAGCCGGGCAGCGTGGCCTCGAACGCGATGACCTCGGTGCGGATCGTTGGCGCGTAGAGGATGCGCTCGATCGCGTGCATGCCCGTGGCGCCGCGGCCATCGAGCGGGTCCGGATCGCCCGCGCCTCCGCCAGCGGCGAGGTAGTCGTCGTAGCGTGCATCCATCGAGAAATCGAAGTCGGCGAAGATCGGTGCGATCGCGCCCTCGACGTGCTCGTAGGCGACGCGCGTCTTCCTCCACGCCGCGCGCATCGCCTCGATCGCGGCGGCATCACCCTGTGCGCTCCACGCGTGGGTCGGTGCGGCGGCCTGCAGCTCGCGGGCGTAGATCGGGATGGCCGCGAGCTCGCTGCCGACGGTCTCGTGCAACGAGAGGACGACCTCGCGCTCGAGCGCGTCGTCGGAGCGGCCGTCGGTACACGCGGCGAGGACGAGCAGGATCGCAGGACAGTGTCTGGTCATAAAGCTCCTAGAGGGCTTCGACAAACGAGATCAGCGCGTGCTGATCGTCGGGTGACAGGGCACGGAACGCATCCGCCGAACCACGGGCCTCGCCGTCGTGCGCGAGGATCGCCTCGGCGACATCGTGCGCGCGGCCATCGTGAAGGAAGGTCTGGAAGAATCGGATCCCGATCAGCGGCGTGGTCTTCCACATCCGCCCGGTAGCGGCGGTCTCGACCATCGCGTCGCCGAGTGCGCTACCCATGTCATGGAGCAGCAGGTCCGAATAGATCGGTGCGTCGATGTCGGCGAGCTGCGCGATCGGGTAGTCGGCGCGGGTGCGCAGCGATGGCACGTGGCAGCCGGCGCACGACGTGGAGGCGAACAGCGCACGCCCACGCTCGGTGACGCCGATCCGTCGCGGGATCGCGATGTGGCGAACGTAGAACGTCACGCGATCGACGTGGCCGATCGGGAGGTCGACTCCGGCGCGCAGATCGTCGACGAGGCCGTCGGGGTTCGGGAGCTCGGTCGGCCGCATCGGCGTGGTCATACCCATGTCGCCCTGGAACGCGTCGGCGGTGAACTCGTCGAGACTGGCGATCCGCGCCTTCATGCCGAACCGACCGATCATCGTGTCGCCGGTCTGCGCGTGGCCGAACGTGGTGTCGGGGTTTGGAACGGAGCCGAACGTGACGCGGTTGACCACGCCGTGAATGCGATCGCCACGCGCGGCTTGCTCTGCCGCCACCCGCTCGATCTCCGAATCGAGCACGGCCTCGATGTAACCGCGGCCAATCACGGGAGGCCCGAGCCGGATCGATGTCTTGACGCGCACGCCACCCGGCGCGATCAACGGCCGCGTCGCCCCGGCCGCGAGCCCTGGCCGGATCGTGTGGCCGTAGGCGAGAGCGGACTGATCGGCGGCGGGCGTCTCACCGTCTTCATCGACCACGACCATCTTCTGGACCAGCCCGGGACCGCGGCCCGCCTCGGCATGACACGACGCGCACGAGCTGCGTATGAACAGCGGACCGAGCCCATCGATCGGCCGGAACGGGATGCCGAACAAGGTGTCGCCATCGTTGAACCGCGCGATGTCGGCGCTGCTCAGGCCGTCGAGCGGAACGTCGAACGCCTCGAGGAGGGTCCTGGGCACATCGGGCGGTGCGTCGGCGACCGAATCGCAGCCCGTGATGGCGCCGACAAGGATGAAAATGAAATCCGTTTTCATTTTCATCTTGCTACACTGCGAGGTCCTCCGAGGTCAAGCAAACACCGTTCGCAACCGCGGACGCGAGGACCCGCGAGGATCTGTCGCACATCGGAGCACGTTGCTAACAATCAGCCGTGATTCGCGTCGCGCGGCTTACCAACCGCGTGCGTGACAGCACGATGTCATGTGCTCCAGCTGGTCCGTCGTATTTCGCCTGCGGAGAAACAGTGCCGTTTCAGATTTCTACGAGTACAGTAGCGAATGGTTCAAGGTCCGGCGGGAGGTCGCGTAGTTTTGCGGGAGGGTGCGTTCAACGGGGTGAAGGTCTTCACCGCAACGATGTTCGCGGATCGCGGCGTCCTGGGTGAGAAGGTGACCAACTGGATCGCCGAGCACCCCGAGAACCAGCTGACGGAGATCATCGTCACGCAGTCGAGCGATGCCTCGTTCCACTGCATCGCGATCTCCGTGTTCTATCGCCAGACGCCGAACAAGCTACCCAGCTGATCCGCGTCACCGTTGCGCGGCGAGCGCGCGGCGGCGTCTCCACCATCGACCCAGGCGGCTTGGTAAGAACAGCCAGCGATGGCGTAGCAGGTACACGACGATCGCGACGTTCGCGACCAGCGTGATCACCTTGCCGAGGCTCGGATGATCCACGAGGTGAACGATCTCGAACGGGATCAGCGAGGACGTCACGATCACGGTGAGCCACTCGGCCCAGCTCCGTCGCCGGTGGAGGCCCCACGCCTCGAGGAACATCACGCCCGCCACGACGATCGCCGCGATCCCCACGCCGGTGACCCATCCGGGCGTCATCGCGAGCAGGTGGTCGAGATAGGGGGAGATTCGTTCTCCCGCCGGATCGAGTCCGAGCCACTCGACCGCGTCGATGCCCAGCTGATGCAGGTCGCTGTGGCGGAGCACCAAGGCGGTGATGCCGAGCGCGACCAGCAGCGAACCCTTGATCACCTTCCACACGATGATCACGCGCAGTCCGAAGTCGGGTCGCGCCACCTCGTGCTCGACACGGTCGGCGACCTTCTCGACGACCTTGCTCACTCCCCGGGTGTAGCGCGCCCTCGCCGCGGGCGTCCACGGATGAGAGGGGACTCCGAGACTCCGAGCGCGGAGAACTCGGCGCGCGCCGCGGCCAGGTGAGCATCGGAGGACAGCGCAACCGCGAGGCCTGCGTTCGCGACCGCCTCCTCGTACGGCATCCGGAGGCGCTGTGCGGTCGCGAGACCGGAGCGCAGGGCGCGGACGGCGCGTCGATGCGAGCCGTTCGCGAGGTGCCACAGGCCCGTGCGGTTCAACGCCGAGGGCGCGGCGATCGGGAGCAGACGCGCGAGCTTGGTCAGCAGGGTGATCGCGCTGCGCGTGCGTCGAGCCAGCGAAGGATCACGACGCCACAGCTCGAAGTAGGCGTCGCACAGGCCGACGAGGCCTTCGGTGATCGAGAACACAGGTGGCGTCTTGCCGCCGATGCGATCCCAGGTGGCGTCGGCGACAGCGAGCGCGCGCGGATCGCCCCGGCGGGCGAGGGCGCAGGCCAGCATGCCGCCACACAGGATCTGCGAGGCCCGATCGTGAATCGACGAGACGATCGGCATCGCCGCATCCAGCCGCTCGATCGCGAGGTCGAGCTCGCCGAGGTAGAGCGCCGAGCGACCCTCCGTGTAGATGCCCCACGCCTCGTGCTGGATGTTGGCGCGGCTGCGTGCGGACTCGCGGAGCTCGGTGGCCAGGGCGCGCGCGAGCTGGTAGTTGCCGACGCCGAACTCGACGTGGCCGAGGATCGTCAGCGCGTCCTCGAACTCCTGCGGGTTGCGCATGGATCGAGCGATCGCGAGGGCTTCGGTGGAGGCGGCGCGCGCGTCGTCCCATGCTCCCGTCGCGATCGCGAAGGCGGCCTCGGTGCTGCGGGTCTTGATGAGGCCCATGGTGTCGCGCGTGCTGGCAGCGGTGGCGTGGGCCTGCGCGAAGTAGGTGCGCGCCACGCCGCCGAGACGCGCGAGACCCGCTGCGTAGCCGAGCTGCGCGTAGATCTGCGCGATCGGTAGGTTGTTGCCGCCTTGCTCGGCGAGGTTCACGGCGGTGAGCGCCGCACCGACGAGCCCGAGCGAGTCGTCGTTGAAGAAGAAGTGCGTGGTCATCTGCGCGGAGGCGAGCGCGGCCTCGACGACCGCGGCCTCGGTGACGTGCGTCGGGTGTTTCCGGCGCAGGGTGCGTGTCCACAGCTGCTGACCGACGCCGGCGGCGACCGAGGCCGCGAGCCGGAACCGGGAGGCGGGCAGGGGGCGACCGAGCTCGATCAGCGCGCGCCGCGAATGCGTGGCGAGCCCGGCGACATCGCCGAGGGCGTAGCTCGCCTCGCCGAGGCGGCGCATCCAGCGGCCTCGCTTGGCCACGGGAGCATCGGTGGCCAGCGCGAGCACGCGATCGAGCAGGGCGCGCGCTTCGCCGTAGCCGGCGGTGTCGATCGCGTGATCGGCAGCGCGCTCGAGGTAGCCGATCGCACGGCCTCGATCGTCGGCCTGTTCCCAGTGATGTGCGAGCTCCGCGAGGCGCAGGCCGAAGTCGGCGTCGTCACGGTGGCGCTGCTCGACGGCGACGGCGGCCCGGCGATGGAGGTCCTTGCGGTTGTCATCCGCGAGCTCCGCGTACGCCAGCTCGCGCAGCGAATCGTGCTCGAATCGCAGCTGGCCGTCGGCCTCCGCCGCGACATGGCGGACGATCAGCTCGTTGATCGCCGTGCGTGCAGCGTCGGCGGACAGCTCCGCCGTGGCGGTGAGGACCTGGGTATCGCATGCGCGCCCGAGCACGGCGGCGGTCATTGCCAGCGTACGCGCCGGAGCGGACAGCTGGCGCAGCCGGCGACGACCGAGCTCCTGCACCGACCCCGGCGTCGGCAGCCGATCGTAGGAGTCCTCGTCGCGATGCGCGATCTTCCAGCGACCAGCGTGATCGCGCTGGACCACGCCCTCCTCGACGGCAATCCGCAGGTACTCCGCCGCGAACAGCGGGTTACCCTCGGAGCGCGACGCTACGTAGTCGGCGAGCGCGGGCGCGTCGTGATCGAGGGCCAGCATGTCGCGGACCATCGCACCGACCGCGTCGCGATCGAGCCGGGTCACCAGCACTTGGTCGGCGTGTAGTGACGACAGCGTAGCCTGCAGCTCCGGGCTGATCTCGCCGTCACGCACCGTGACCAGCACGAACAGTGCGGCGCGCTGGAACCACGAGGTAGTCAGCGAGCGGAGGAACGCGAGCGTCAGCTCGTCGGCCCACTGCAGATCGTCGAGCACCAGGAACAGCGGTTCGGCGACCGTCATCGCCGCGACCACATCGCGCAGCACCGACAGCACGCGGTAGCGCGCCGCGGCGGCACCCATCGCATTCGGGCCGACGCGATCCAGCGTACGCGCGAAGCCGACGAGCGCGGGCTCGTACGCTGCGAGCAGGCCACCGTCTAGGCCGAGCAGGCGATCGGCCTCGGCGCGTCCACCCTCCCGGCAGCGGTCGGCGATCGCACGGAGCAGCGGGCGCAGCGGATGGAGCGGCGCGGCGCGCACGTCGTCACCGACCGCGAGCGGCTCGCACTCGCCGGTGATCACGCGGAGGTTCCAGGTCGACGCCGCGCGTGTTCCGATCTCACCGGCGAGCCGGGTCTTGCCCGCACCGCTCTCGCCGATCAGCACGCCGGCGCCGCCGATGCCGCCCGCGACCCGCCGGATGTGGGGCTCGAATGTGGCCAGCGCGGCTGCGCGGCCGGCGAGCTCGGGCCGGTACGTGTACGCACGCGCGCGGGGCCGTTCGGCAGCGAGCCGGCGCGTCGCACCGATCGATTCGAGTGCGCTCGCGACGTCCTCGACGTAGCCCAGTCGATCTCGCGGCGCCTTCGCGAGCATGCGCATCACCAGCGCGTCGAACCGCTCGGCGAGCGGGGCGAATTGTGACGGCGGCGAAGCAGGATCCTCGATGTGCTGCATCAGCACGCTCTTGCCGCCGACATCGAGGAACGGCGGGCGGCCGGTCAGCGCCTCGAACAGGATGCAGCCGAGCGCATAGATGTCTGCCCGTGCATCGACGACCTCGCCGCGCGCCTGCTCCGGTGCCATGTAGTGCGCGGTGCCGCGGGCATAGCCACCGACCTCGAGTACCTCGCGTGCGCCATCAGCGTGGAACTGCGAGGCGAGTCCGAAGTCGAACAGCACCGGCTCGTCGGGGCCGACCAGGAAGATGTTTCCGGGCGAGAGGTCGCGATGGATCACGCCCTGACCGTGCACGTAGGCGAGCGGCTCGCAGATCTTGCGGAACACCGTGGCGACATGCGCGAGCGAGTACGGCGGGGTCGACGCGATCTGCTGGACGGTCAGCTCGACGTCGCCAACGCGCTCCGGTCGCTTGCGGCCCGGCGCCTTGAAGTCCTTCGTCGAGTCATCGGGCTGCGCGGGCTCGGGAAACCAGACGCGGAGGTCATCGCGTACGGTGCGCCCGCGCAGCAGCTCCATCGCATACCAGGGCATGCCGTCGGATGCGACGCCGTGGTCGCGGATCCGCACCACGCCCGGATGGTCGAGGTCGCGCAGCATCAGGATCTCGCGCCGGATCGACTCGAGCGTCGACTCGGTGGCGACCCGCACCGTCTTGACCGCGGCTGCGACGCCGCTCGTGTGGATCGCCTCGTAGACCACGCCCATGCCACCGCGTCCGAGGACGTCGATCACCTGGTAGTCGCTGATCTGGCGCCGCTCCATCATCCGCGCTGTGCGACGACCTTTCCCGCCTTCATGAGGAAGTTCATGCGACACCAGAACCCGAGCTCGGCCCGGAGCGTACCGCTCGCAAACCCGCACTCCTTCGCGATCGGATGGCTGTCGACCGGGACGATCGTGATGTCATGCGGATGGGTGAACCAGCCGTCCTCGAACTTGACGAGGTGCGCGGGCGCTTCGATCACTGCCTGGTAGCAGGCCTTGGTGGGATCGGTGGCGTCACGGAACTGCTTGAGGAACACCATCGGCACGTCGCCGGTGAGCAGATCCTCGAGCGCGTTCTTTAGCAGGTCCCAGATCGGGATCGGGAGACCGCGCACGTCGCCGATCAGCTGCTTCAACTTGCCCCACACGTCCTCGAACGCGCGCTTGACGTCGCCCGCCCACGATCCCACGGGCGCGGGCAGCAGCTCGGTGGACGTCAAGGTCAGGAGCCGCAGCACCTGCGCCTGCGATTCCGGAGCGTACTGCGCGATCACCAGCGCATCCACGGAGAACGCGCCCGGTGCATCCGGCGCCGGCGGCATCAGCAGCGCCGCGGTCTGCTTGAAGAAGCCGAACACTTCGCGACCGGTCACCATCGCGGCGACGTTGTCGACGAACACGTAGGGCAGATACCATCCGATCCGGCCGGCCTTCCAGCTGCCGTCCTGCATCGTGCCCTGCACGACCGGGATCCAGACGCCGAAGTCGCGCTCGCTCATCCAGCCTTTCTCGGAATCCGGCGGGACGGTCGAGTACGAGTCGGTGATGTCCGCGCACACGATCGCGGCGAACGGCATCAGCGGCTTGTAGATGATGTCGGGCCCGCACACTGCGTTGAGCTGCTGATCGCAGATCGCCTGAAGTGCACCGAGGTCGGCGGCGACCAGGAACGAGTACATGATCGCGCCGTTGAGCTCGAGCGGTGGAGCCATCACCAGGTCGCCGCCGCGGGCGATGTAATCAGGTAGCGTCACCGATGATCTCCGTCGGTCGCCCGCAGATCGCGCGCGACGCATGCATGCCGCCCATCGTGGCTGCTTCGACGCAGCCGACGTTCATCCCGGTCCGGAGGTAGTCCCCCGCGAGATAGAGGTTCGTGAATCCGGAGCCCTGCGTGCCGAGCCGGAACTGCACCGTGCCCGGCTTGGCGAGCACGTAGCGATCGCTCGGGTTCAACGTCGCGAGCCAGTACTGCGTGTCGAACCGCGCGGGGCCCTGCACGGCGGACCCCGGCGCGACCAACAGCTGGTAGTCGAGGCCGTTGGGATTTCCTGGCGGCGCTTGCGCGGGCCACAGGCCACCGGCCCAGCCATCGAGCCATGACAGCGCGTTCGCCTTCACGCGCGCAGCCTGACGCTCGGCCCACCCGTGCTCGGTCCGTGGCGGCATCGGGGTCTCGTCGGGAAGCGGGCTGCACAGATATGCGATGTTCTTCGGTGTGGTCGCGGCCGGCCAGTCCTCGCGGCCCACGAGATGTGTCATGTCGGCCCAGGTGTCCATCGGCTCGGCGTAGCCATCGAGCACCGGGCTTGGCAGCGTCCAGCCGAGGCCGGCGAGATCGGTGGACATCCACAGCTGCGCCGCCTGGGTCTGCGTGGTGCCGACCTTGTCGACCATCGCAGCGAACGCCGGACTCGCGGCGATCAGCTCCTTCGCGATGTACGGGAACACGCCGACCGAGCAGCCGAGGATCACGAGGTCGAAGTCGGTGCCGCGCTCGAGCACGCGCGGCGGCAGCGGATCCGGCCACTTGGTCCACCAGTCCTCGAGATCCTCGCCGGAGGCGCGGAGCTGCTTGCCATCGGCGAGCAGCTCGAAGCGCGGTACGCTCGGCCAGCACTCGAGCTGCTTGACCGGGACCAGCGGGTCGTAGTCGCCCAGCGGGATCGCCTGCTGCCCGATCACGATCCGCGCGACGGCGGTCTTGTCCTCGGTGAGCTGCAGATCATCGACGCGCTGGAAGAACTGGAACTTCACACCGCGGCGCTTCAGCACCAGGTAGAGCGGCGCGAAGATGGTGTCGCCCATCCCGGCCTGCATCTTCCACATCACCGCGCCCTTGTAGGTCCAGCACAGCCGCAGGATCCCGTTGATCGCGGTGCCCGCGCCGACCTGCCCGGGCAGCGAGAACCCGAGGTCGTACATGCCACTGATGTACGCGCTGTTCACCGAGATCGGGTGCGCCCCGTACTTGGTGAGCCAGTCGCGGAAGTCGAGGTCGTCGAGCTTGAACCAGTCGTACGGAGGCAGGATCACACCGCCCTCGATGGTCCCCTTGATCGCCGCGATGCCGAGATCGACGGTGCAGAAGCCCCGGCGCCAGTCCAGGTCGGTGTCGACGTTGTCGACCTTGGCGTGCAGCCACTCGTGCAGCTCGTGCAGCTCGCGATAGACGCCGACTGCATCGTGAACGATCGCGTGCTGGTGCGCGGCTTCGAGGTTGTCGTGCCGATCGGGCAGCTGGTTCGACGTCACGAACAGCTGCTTCAGCCAGCCGATGATCAGCTCGATCAGCTCCCACGGCGTCGGCAGCACCCCGCCATCGCCGGGCAGCCCGCTGTTGCGCGGGAACTCCATCGCCCACGGAACGTAGCCGTTGCCGATCTGCTCCATCAGCACGACGTAGTCATGCGGCTTGAACGCGTCCCAGCAGCTGGCGAGCGGCGTGCCGGCCGGGCGCCCGAGCTCGTCGTACGCAGCGCGCAGCACGCGGAACGCATTCTCGTAGAACCCGAGCAGGATATGCAGCCCGTGCTCCTCGATCCGCTGGAAGTGGTCGGCGTTGCGCCCCGACGCGCCCTTGCCGCCGAGCCGCCAGCCGAGCTGGTAAACCGTGAGGTCGTAGCTGTCCTGCCAACCAGGGGCGTTCGTGATCTCGAACGCTGCCGTCAGCGCCCCCATTCCTCCCCCGAGGATCGCGATCTGCTGCTTCGCCAATGTGCCACCAGCATACACAGGTGACGATGCAGCGAAACGCGACAGGGGGTGGATTAGCTGAGCTAGCGGCGGCCGCGACCGCGCGCGAGCGCGTGCTCGACCAGCGGGCGCAGCTCGTCGGCGAGCTCGGGTGCATAGACCAGGCGGATCGCCGCCATCGGCTGACCGAGTGGCATGTCCTCGAGCAGCCGAGACAGGGTCACCGCGCCGTACTTCGGGTGATCGATCACGTGGAGCTCCTCGTGGTCTGCGGCGAGGTAGCCGACCTGGCGTGCCGTATCGAGGTGGACGTAGCTAGCGGCGTGCGCGCCGAACCGCTTCTGGGCGACCCCGAGGGCCTGCGGCCACAGATAGTCGGCGGCGATCTTGTCATCGCCGAGATCGAACGTCTTGAACAGCCGGCGATCGGTGAGCCGCGCCGCCAGATCGTGAAGCACCGGATCGGCCGCGGCTGGACCATCATAACCGGCCCAGCGATCCATCGCGGTCGACAGCGAGATGTCATGCAGCTTGAGATAGTCGTCGACCTCGACGGTCTTCCCGCGCGCCATCGCAGCTGCGATCGGCAGCCCCGGTGGCTCGGAGTCCTGACGCGCGAGCTGCGCGAACCGCTCCAGCGTCTTGATGAACATCCACTCGGCTGCGCGGACCGTCTTGTGGTGATAGACCTGCGCGTACATGTACGAACGCGCGAACAGGTACTGCTCGACCGCGTACATGCCTCGCCGATAGTCCACGACGAGATCCGACGGGTCGTCGTGACCGGTGTGGACGTTGGCGACCTGGATCGCGTGGATGATCCAGTCGAGATCGTAGGTCGCGTAGCCGGCGCCGGAGTAGTGACCATCGCGCAACAGGTAGTCGAGCCGATCGACATCGAGCTGCGAGCTCACCAGCTTGCGCGCGAACGCGGGCTTGTAGCCCTTGCCCCAGAACGCGCGCAGCGTCTCGGGGAGGCCGGGCTCGAGCCGCTCGAGCGCCGCATGCAGCTCGGCATTCTCCGCGACGATCCGCGCGCCCCAGCGCTCGTGATCGTGACCGGCGAACACGTGCTCCCACGCGTGCGAGAACGGACCATGGCCGATGTCGTGGAGCAGCGCGGCGACCTTGACGTGCCGGGCGAGCTGCGGCGCGAGCTCGAGCCTGCGCGTCACCCGTTGCGCGATGTGGAACGCGCCGAGTGCGTGGCCGAACCGCGAGTGCTCGGCACCGGGATAGACCAGCCACGCGAAGCCCATCTGCTTGATCCGGCGAAGCCGCTGCATCGCGTGGGTGTCGAGCAGGTCCGCGATCGGGCGATCCTCCGCCTTGAACTCGATGAGCCCGTGGACCGGGTCGCGGAACACGCGGTCTTTGACGGTGGGCACGGCGCGCACTGTACGCCGGGATTTCGGGTTGCACCGTCGTGACCTCTCAGAAATCCAAGGTCCGGATCGGGCTAACCTCGCTCGATCATGTGGAGAACGAGCTGGCATCCCCGCTGCACGGGTGTCCTCCCATGATCAGCCGTCGCCTCGCCTACGCTCTCCTCCTCGCACTCCCCGCCGTTACCGCGTGTAGCGATGGAGGGGCCGTCACCAAGGACTCGGCCCGCCTGATCTCGGCGAGCGGGTCGCGCGTCGTGGTCGCCGCCTCGAGCGAGACCACGACCCCGAGCCTCGGCTGCGGCGGTGGCGGTGATCCGCGGCTCGGGCCGTCGGTGATGTTCGTCTCCGACAACAGCGGCATCCGTTTCGACCGCGTGATCCCCGACGACGCGCGCCCGCTGACCCGGATCGGCGTCAAGGACGGCGTGTTCTACGGCATCGCCCAGGACGCCGGCGCGTTCGCGGTGGTGACCTCCGGTGATGGCCGCACCTGGACCCAGGTCGCCTCCCACCCGGGCGAGCCCCACGATCTCTCGATCACCGCGACCGGCCTCGCCGTCGCGCACTCGACCGGTGTCCTGACCTCGAGCGATGGCTCCACGTGGATCGAACATACGATCACGGAGGGCCTGTACGCCCCGAGCGTCGCCCAGCTCGGCGAGCGGCTCGTGGTCGCCACCGCGGCCGACGGCACGCTCCGCATCGGCAGCGGCTCGACGTGGACGACGCGCCGGATCCCCTCGATGACCGCGATCTGGGAGCTGATCCCGGCGGGCGATGCGCTGCTCGCCACCGGCACCGCGAGCCGGAGCGGCGCTGACAGCGCGTTCACGATCTCGCGCCTCGACCTCGCGAGCGACGCGGCGCCCACGTTCGGCGACGGCTACACTACGCATCCGGTGATCACGCCCGCGGGCCTGCTCGACACCAGCGGCAACCTCGCACCGCTCACCGCGACCGGCGTTGGCGCGCTGGCTCCGTTCGTCGCGCCGTTCGAGTCCGCGATGGTCGATGGCAACCGCGTGCAGCTGCTGCGCGCTGGCCAGGTCACGACGTCCACCGATGGTGGGCGCACGTTCGGCGTGCCCGTGGCGCTGCCGATCCTGTCGATCGAAGAGTAAGCTCCGCGGGTGAAGCCCACCCGCAAGGTCGCCGTCGAGCGCGTCGAGATCGACGGGGCCCGCAGTGCCGAGCGCGATCAGGTGGTGCTCGAGGCGCCGCTGCAGCTCCGCGCGCGCGGCACGCCGGTGGCGACGATCATGCGCACGCCGGGGCACGACCTCGAGCTCGTCAGCGGTCTACTCCACGCCGAGTCGGTGCCGCCGGCGATCTGCGTGCAGGTCGACGAGGATGCCGTCGACATCGATTTCGAGGCGTCGGCCTTCGCGGGGCGCGGCCTGCTGTCCTCCGCGGCGTGCGGTGTGTGCGGGCGGGTCGCGATCGCGGATCTCGAGCTGCGGGCAAAGGAGGTCTCCGCGGATACCCGGATCGCGCACGCCGTGATCGCGCGGATGCCCGACGTGCTGCGTGCCGCCCAGCAGGTGTTCGCCGAGACCGGTGGCCTCCACGCCGCGGGGCTGTTCACGCAGGGCGGCGAGCTGGTGTGCGCGCGCGAGGACGTCGGCCGGCACAACGCCGTCGACAAGGTCGTCGGCTGGACGCGCTCGCAGCCGCTCGATCCAGCGCGGCACGTGCTGTTCCTCTCCGGCCGGCTCGGCTACGAGCTCGTGCAGAAGGCGATCATGCTCGGCGTGCCGGTGCTCGCCGCGGTGTCGGCGCCGAGCTCGCTCGCGATCGAGCTGGCCGAGCGGTTCAATGTCGCGCTGGTCGGCTTCGTCCGCGGCAGCCGCGCGAACATCTACGCGCATGGCTGGCGGATCACGTAGCCAGCTCATACCGTCGGCGCATGGCCGAGATCGACGAGCTGCGCGAGCGGATGACCACCCTCGAGAACCTGGTCCGCGATCTTCACCTCGAGCTGTCGCGCGCGTCGGTCGGCGGGTTTGGCTCGATGCGCGACACGCGGCGCTGCCCGGCCTGCGGCGGTCAGCACCTGCTCCACATCACGGAGGCGCTCGAGCTGAGGCATGGCCGGTAGCGTCCGAGATCGCCTGATCTCGTGACCCTTGACGTGGCGCCCGGTTCGGAATACCGACGGTGGTTGACGCGTTCGCCCCCTCCCGGAGCGGCGCTTACTTGCCTCCGATCCATCCGAACCCATAGGGTCACCGAACGATGCTTCACCGTCTGTCTGCCGTCTCGCTCGCCCTCGCCCTGATCGCCTGCGGCAAGAGCGCCAAGGAACCGAGCACCACCGAGGCGAAGGTCACCGAGGGTGGGACCACCGGCGCCGGCGGTGGAGGCGGTGGTGGTGGCGGCGGAGCGCAGGTCGCCAAGATCGAACCTCCCGCCACGCCTCCCGCGAAGGCAACCGCGCGCGGCGCCGAGCGCTCGGTGTACTCGCTCGTCGATAACCGGCTGTCGGCGCACCTCACGCGCGGCGGTGGTCTCCTGCTGCCCGCGGGCTCGGCCGGGTTCGCCAAGTACATCCGGTTTGGCAACCTGATGAAGGGCGGCAAGAAGGCGTGGGAGCTGCGGCAGACCGAGGGTATCGTCAAGGTCGCACGGATGACCGGCAAGTCGGCGAGCGTGTTCGTGCCGCTGTCGGCCGCCGAGGCCGGCCGCAACGTCGTGCGGATGCGCGTGTTCGCCAAGGGGGATGGCGCGCTCAGCCTCAAGGTCAACGACAACAAGGACATCAACGGCAAGCTGGTGAGTGGCTGGTCCACGCTCGAGCTCTCCGTGCCCGCGGGTCAGCTGAAGGAGGGCGAGAACTCGCTCTCGCTGTTCGCCAAGCCGTCGGAGGCCGCGGTCGCTTGGATCCAGATCGGCGGTAGCGCGGCGCCTGCCGACGACGGGTCCGTGCAGTTCTACGATCCGGGGCAGAAGGCGCTGCAGCTGCCCAAGGACTCCACGCTCAGCTATTACGTGATGGTCCCCGACAAGGCCAAGCTCACCGCGGACCTCAGCGACGGCAGCTGCCAGGTCGCCGTGCTCGCCACCGCCGAGGACGGCTCCACCGCCGAGGGCAAGCTGATCGGCACCGGCTCGGCGATCGATCTCGCGGCAGTCGCCGGCAAGGCGGTTCGCCTCGACCTCGAGGGCCTCGGCTGCGCGAGGTCGTCGGTGTCGAACGCCTCGATCGTCGTCCCCGGCGCGGCGCCGCAGGTGAAGCGCGGCACGCCGCCGAAGTACGTGGTCTACGTGATCATGGACTCGCTGCGCGCGGACCGCGTGCGCGCGTTCAACCCGAAGGCGCGCCCCGAGGCACCGAACTGGGAGAAGCTCGCCGAGAGCTCGACGCTGTTCATGTCGAACTACGTGCAGGGCAACGAGAGCCAGGTCTCCCACGCGTCGATGTGGACGTCGATGTACCTCGCGAAGCACAAGGCGGTCGAGATGCGCGACGTGCTCGCCGACAGGTACGTCACGATCGACGAGGTCGCCAAGAAGTCCGGCAAGTTCACCGCGGGCGCGTCGGCGAACGGTTACATCCGTCCGAAGCGCGGCTACGGCGCGTCGTGGGACAAGTATGCCAACCACATCGAGTCGAGCCTCGGCCTCAAGGGCGCGGACGTGATGAAGAAGGGTCTGTCGTTCATCACGCCGAAGAAGGACCAGCCGTGGTTCCTCTACCTCGGCCTGATCGACACCCACGTCACCTGGCGCGCGAAGCAGCCGTGGATGGACAAGTACGACGGCGGCTACAAGGGCCGATTCACCACCGAGTACGGCGATGACGGCCCGAACGGCTCGAACGGCAAGGATCTGACCGATCGCGAGAAGGAACACGTCCGCGCGCTCTACGATTCGAACGTCAGCTATCAGGACGAGCTGCTCGGCCAGCTGGTCGCGAAGCTCGAGGCGTGGGGGATCTGGGACCAGACGATGCTGATCGTCACGGCCGATCACGGCGACGAGCAATGGGAGGATGGCCGCGTCGGTCATGGCGGCAGCTCGCGCGAGACGCTCGTCCACGTGCCGCTGCTGATTCATTACCCGGCGATGTTCCCTGCCGGCAAGGTCACCGAGGGCACCGAGGGGATCGACATCGTCCCGACGCTCGCTGATGCGCTCGGCGTCGCGACCGATCCCGAGTGGCAGGGCCAGTCGCTGATCAACCTTGCCAACGGCGCCGGCGGCTATCCGCTGATGTCGTTCTCCTCGCGCTACGAGCTCGGCCACGCGGCGCGCATCGGGCACTGGAAGGCGCACCTGATGGCCACCGGGTCGCCGAAGATCTTCGATCTCGCGAAGGACAAGGGCGAGAAGACCGACGTCTACGGCAAGAGCGCGATCGGCACGCGCCTCGTGCTCGATCCCGCGTGGATCCTCCGCACCTGGAACACCGAGTGGAAGAAATCGCAGTGGGGCAACGCCGGCGACGTGTCGAGCCGGTTCGCCGCGGATCTGGGTGAGTAGAAATCTCCATCCCACCGAGGGCGCGCGGTTCCTCCTCGAGCGCCAAACCGAGGACGGGACGCGCGCGACCTACAAGGTGTCGATCTACACGCCCGACGCGGTGTGGACGACCACCGCCGCGCTCGGAGAGGACGGCACCGCCGTGCTCACCGCACCCACGTCGGCGCCCGGTGACCTCGATGATCGCCTGACCAACATCGCGAAGCTGGTCGCGCGCGATGCACCGCGCCGCCGCGAGGATGGCCTCGTGGTCTGGCCACTGCGGATCATGCGCTGGCGGAAATAGCCGGCAGCGCGACCACGACCTCGCTGCCACCGCCGCGCCGCTCCGAGCGCGACAGCTCGCCACCGGCGCGCGCGACCAGCAGGTCAACGGCGCGCAGATCGAACGGCAGCGGGCCATCGTGAGTCGGCACGTCAGCACCGCGCAGGATCTCGATCCACGGAGCATCATCGATCATGCGCTCGCGCACGTGGATCTCGATCCGCGAGGCATCGGCGGCCTCGAGCGCGAGCCCGATCACCAGGTGCGCGAGCTCCGTGGCATCGAGCGAGGTGGCGGTGTCCGGAAGCAGCGCGAGGTGCAGATCGATCGGGATCGCGGGCCGCAGCTCCTCGACGACGGCGGTGATCGCAGCTCCTACCGGCGAACCGGCGAGGCTGGCTCGCTCGGGCCGCGCCACCTGCATCAGCGTCCTCAGCGAGCTCTCGGCATCCTTCGCGGCGCGCAGCAGATCCGCGACGAACTGCTTGCCGGTGGGATCGCAGCGGCTCGCCAGCTGCTCGCTGGCGAGCATCACGATCTGCACGAGGTTCATCAGGTCGTGCGTCTTGCCGGCGACGAGCTTCGCCGCGGCCTTGGTCTGCTCCTCGCGCGCGAGCTCCCATTCGAACCGGCGCTGGCGCTCGATCAGCTCAATCTTCGTCATCTTCGTAGTACTCGACAGGTTCGTACCGGATCTGTTTGCTCGCGGGGCACACCGTGCGGTAGCTGCAGCGGTCGCACCACGAGCCGGCGTTCGGCCTGGGCCCGTCATCCACCGCCAGCGCCGCGGCCTCGATGTTGTCGAGCAGATCGGGGACCAGCTCGTCGCGGACCAGCTCGGGTTGCACGGGAGGGCTCCACTCCACCGCGCGCTCGGCGATCCAGTGGATGCCGAGCCAGAACCTGCGCACGTGGCGGAACGCCGAGGCTGCGAGCACGGCATAGCCTTCGAGCTGATCGGTGATCGAGGTGCCGGGGATCCGGGCGCCCGTCTTGTGATCGACGAGCGCCACCGAGTCGTCCTCGAACAGGTAGCCGAGATCGAGCACGCCGCGGTAATACGCGTCGCCCGCATAGAACTGCGTGGTGCTCAGATCCTCGCGGACCGCGAGCGAGTACTCGACCAGCTGGCGCGCGACCCGCTTGCGCCGCTTGAACTGACCGATCCGGGTCACGAACGGCGGGATGCCGGGGACCAGGTTATCGAACCGCATCTGCTCGATCTCGCTCGGCAGCTCGGCGCGGATCGCGGTGGTCGACTCGACCAGCGGGGTCCCCATCAGGACCTGCTCGAGCGCCTTGTGGATCGCCTTGCCGATCCGGGCCTCCGGCATGACCTCCGGCTCCTTGAGCTTGCGGATGTATTTGAAGTGAAACAGCTGCGGGCAGCGGAGGGCCGTCGACACCTTGGAGGCCGACCACGGAGCGTGGATGAGTGCGCGTGTCGACGGCACAGGCGGCACAGGGTAGCCGAAAACTTGTCCTCGCAAGGCCACTGCCGTAGCACCGATGGGGTGAGCCTCTTCGCATGCGACGTCTGCAAGGCCAAGGTCGGCGAGCTTCGCCGTGGGCGCTGCTGGGGCTGCTACGCGCGCTGGGTGGATGCGCGACCGGTCGGTCAGGGCGCGAAGTGCGTCACCTGCCCCGAGAAGCGGCGCCGCGTGCTGCGCGCTGTCGAGCTCTACGGCAGCTGGAAGCCGATGTGCTTCAACTGCGCAGGTCAGCTGCTCGCGCTCGACCCGATGCCGCCGACCCTCGCAGAGCTCCGCCAGCTGGTCTCGCGCGAGCGCCGCAACAACGAACGTCGCTGGGGCAAGCCCGATGGCCGGGTGTTCCGCTACGAGCGCCGCGTCGGCCAGCGCCGCACGTCGCGCGACGACTTCCCGCTGGTCGATGACGACATGATCATCACCGTCGAGCTCGACGTCCATGGCCTCGGCGAGGACGGGATGGAGTTCGACGAGCTGACGTCGATCCACGAGCTCGGCGTGCACCCCACGCCGGTCGGCCTCGCCGCGCGCTAGTTACTTCTTGCCGCTGCCGAGCGCCGGCTGCTTCTGCGCCGGCTGCACCTGCATCGGCTGCATCTGATCCGGCTTGCCCGCGCTACGGAACACCATCCCCGCAGCTACGCCGGGGAGCATCAGGCCAACGGGGAGCACCTCGCTGAGGCTCTTGCCCGTGGCGCGCACGTCGAGGCGGAGCTTCGCGGCATCCTTGTTGATGGCGGTCTTGAAGTTGCCGTCGCCCGAGTAGGTGTCGACGACCTTCAGGAGATCCGCCTTGTGCGCGATCACGGCGTCGATCTGCTTGTTCGTGCCCTTGTACGAATCGAGCCCACCGAGCATGAGCTTCGCGAAGCCACGCGGTGCGATCTGTGCGGCCTTCATCATCTCGAGCGCACCCTCGGACATCATCTGCATCGAGTCCAGGCCGGCCTTGTTGTTGTCGATCCAGGTCCAGCCGACGCCATCGGCGTACACCGAGAACGCGAGCAGCTTGTGGCGGCCGATCAGATCGGTGGCGAAGTTCCTGCCGCCGATGCTCTCAATCGCCTGCTTGCGCGCGGCCGGCGACATCGTGAGCACGAGCGCGAACACCGGGTGAGCATTGATCACATCGGCCGCGTACCCGAGGTTCGTGCCCGCGGAGTGCGACGGCATCTTCCACGCATCGCCGAGCCGATCACGAACGAGGCTCGGGGTGCCTGCGATCATCACGCCATCCTTGGTCACGCCGATCGCCGGCTTGTCGGCGCCCATGTCGACCATCCTCGCGGACCCGACCTTGGTCACGGCGCCCTTGGTCATCTTGCCGATCTTGTCGACCACCGCGGTCGAGAACTTGCCGTGCATCACGGCGACGAAGTTCGGATCCTTCTGCGCAACGATCTGGATGAACATCGTCGCGTCGTTGAGGTCGGTCGCGAGGTCGATGCCGGTCGCGCTCTTCGCGAGGCCGCGCGCACCTTCCATCTGACCGATCACCTGGCGAACCATCTGCGAGAGCTCCGGCGAGGCCTTGATCTCCGGCTTGTTCGGCAGCGCTGCGAGCAGCTTGTAGTTGTTCGGAATCACCGTCGCGGCGTCCAAGTGAACGACCACGTCGGCATCCGGCATCGCGTACTGCAGCGATTGATCAGCCGTCGGTGCTTTGGGGTTCGCTTGAACGCCGAAGCCCGACAAGCTCAGCAGCAACGTGATCACTTCGATGAATTCGAACATGAGGCTATCTCCTGGATAGAGCGCATGCGCACGCTCGGGTCCGAGCATTCGCTCAACTCGGCGTGGTGTGCAATGTGCACGCGCCTCTGACGGACCATGGCGGCCGAAAATTTCAACCTGGATCCACTTCGTGCCGGCAGTCTGCAGAGCGCCCAAAAAAAACTGATGTCAAGACTGGTTCCGGAAACGGGCGGGGATAGGATGGCCTCGTCTCGACGAAAACCGAGGCGCAATTCTTTCTGCGAGGGAGGCACGACGGTCATGAGTACGCTTGCTGTGGTTGAGGAGATTCTTCGCGAGACCGGCGTTCCGATGTCGGTTCGCGAGATCGTGGAACGTGCGGGGGTGCGGTTGCCTAGCAAGTCTAAGACTCCAGATACCGTGGTTGCTCGGGACCTCTCGATGGACCTCAAGCGCAAGGGTGAGGGCTCGCTGTTCGCGCGCACGTCTCCCGGTCGCTACACGCTCCGGTCGCTCGCTGCTGTGAGCTCCGCGGAGCAGCGCCACCATGCTGCGACCGCGCCGCAGTCGCCGCAGTCGATGAGCTCGCTACCGCAGCGCAAGCCCGCCGCCGCGGCCCCCTCCGCTCCCCGCACGCGTGACGACGTGCAGGGCGGCGGCTTCGCCGGCTAGTCAGCTCACATCGCGCTGCCAGCGCGGTA
>JAYUVX010000413.1:0-9659 GCA_043753855.1 Myxococcales bacterium
ACGTGCGCGGCGAGCTTTCTCGATGGCTCGCAGGTCGTGTTGACCGCGGCGCCGATCGCGGGCGCCACGTTCCTCGGCTGGGGCGGCGCGTGCACCGGATCCGCAACGACGTGCACCTTGACGATGACCGGCGCACAGAGCGTCACCGCGAGGTTCGTCGGTTCGGCCACCGCGACCGCCGTGTCGAGCGGCACGCCCCAGCAGACCGCGGTGTCGACCGCGTTTGCCGCACCGCTCGCGGTGCTCGTCACCGATGCCGCCGGTACGCCGGTGCCGGGCGTGACCGTCGCGTTCGCGGGACCCGGTTCTGGCGCGCGCGCGACACTATCGGCTGCGTCCGCCGTGACCAATAGCAGTGGCATCGCGTCGGTTACCGCGACCGCGAACGCGACGGCAGGTGCCTACACGGCGACCGGCTCCGTCACCGGCATCACGCCGGTCGCGAGCTTCGCGCTGTCGAACCTCGGCGCGCCGAGCTCGATCACCGTCGCGAGCGGCGGTACGCAAAGCGTAACCGTCGGCGCGCCGTTCGCGAACCTGGTCGCGCTCGTCAAGGACGCGGCGAACCAGCCGCTACCGAACGTGGTCGTCACGTTCGCCGCGCCCAGCAGCGGTGCTTCGGCATCGCTCGGCGCGCCGAGCGCGACGACAGACGGATCCGGCTTCGCGACGATCACCGCGAGTGCGAACACGACCGCGGGCGCGTACACCGTATCGGCCTCGGTTGGCGGCGTCGCGACGCCTGCCAGCTTCGGCTTGACGAACGTCGCCGGCGCTGCCGCAGCGCTGGTGATCGCCGGCGGCAACGCGCAGAGCGCGACCGTCAGTACCGCGTTCGCGACCGCGCTTGCGGCGAAGGTCGTCGACGCGTACGGCAACGGCGTCGCCGGCACGGCCGTGACGTTCACGCCTCCCGCGAGCGGTGCGACCGCGACGATGGCGACATCGACCGCGACGTCGCTCGCCTCCGGCATGGTGTCCACGGCAGCGACCGCGAGCACGGTCACCGGTACCTATGCCGTCACTGCGACTGCGACCGGCCTCGCACCGATCACGTTTTCGCTGACGAACACCGCGGGTGCGCCCGCGACGATCTCCGCGATCGGAGGCGGCGGTCAGACCGCGACTGTTCACACCGCGTTCGCGGCGCCGCTCCAGGCGCTCGTGCTCGATAGCTACGGCAACGCCGTGCCGGGCGCCGCGGTGACGTTCTCCGCCCCCGTCGCGACGGCGACCGCGACCGTCACGTCGGCGACCACCGATGTCACCGGCATCGCGACCACGAGCGCGTTCGCCAGCAACGGCGCCGGCGCCTACACAGTGACCGCGTCGATCAGCGCCGGATCGATTGGCTTCGCGTTGAGCAACGTCGCCGACGCGGCGGCGACCGCGACGATCACGAGCGGCGGCAACCAGACCGCGACGGTCGGCCAGGCATTCGCGACCGCGATCCAGGTCACCGTTGTCGACAGCTACGGCAACCCGGTAACGAACGCTACCGTCACTATCACCGGCCCCGGCAGCGGCGCGAGTCTCGCGACGACGCCGATCATCGTGACGACCAATGCGAGCGGCACCGCGAGTACGACCGTCACCGCAAACCACATCGCCGGCTCGTTCACGGTGACCGCCACGGTCGCCGGCGTCGCGAGCGCTCCCACCGTCAGCTTGACCAATCGCGCCGGCACCCCGACGAGCCTCGCGGTGGTCTCGGGCGACGCGCAGCACGCGACCGTGACCTCAGCGTTCCCGAGCCCGCTCGTCGTCGTCGCGCGCGACGCCTACGCGAACTTCGTGCCGAACGTAGCTGTCGCGTTCACCGCGCCGGGCGCGAGCTTCGCCCCCGCAACGGCGACGACCGACACGAACGGCCGGGCAACCACGACGGCGACCGCGGGCAACATCGCCGGTGCATACACGGTGACCGCCGCGATCGCCGGCGCGACCGCCACGTTCACGCTGACCAACGATCCCGGTGCCGCGGCAACGGTCGCGGTGGCCGGAGGCGGCGCGCAGTCGGCGACCGTCGCGACGGCATTCGCCGCCGCGTTGGTCGTCCACGTCACCGATGCTCACGGCAACGACGTGCCGAACGCGACCGTCGCGTTCAGCGGACCCGCGAGCGGCGCGCGCGCGACCCTGGCGCCCGCCTCCGCCACGACCGGTGCGACCGGCCGCGCGTCGGTGACCGCGACCGCTGGCCAGATCGCCGGTGCTTACAGCGTGACCGCAAGCGTGACCGGCGCGACACCGGCGTCGTTCTCGCTCACGAACACGCCCGATGCGGTCGCGACACTGACCGCGACCGGCGGTGGCGGCCAGAGCGCGGTGGTGCTCGCGCCGTTCACGCAACCACTCGCGGTCCACGCCGCGGACCAGTTCGGCAACGCGGTGCCCGCGGCGACGATCGCGTTCTCCTCGCCGCAAGCGACGTTCGCGGGCGCCGGGACCGCAGTCACCGATGCGAGCGGCAACGCGCAGATCACGGCGACCGCCGGGACGCTGGCGATGAGCTACACCGCGACCGCGTCGGCGAACAGCGCGACCGCGACGTTCGCGCTCACCAACCTCCCCGGTGCCGCGGCGACGATCTCGGTCTTCAGCGGTAGCGGTCAGCAGGTCACCGTCGCGCAAGCGTACACACGCCCGCTGAGCGCGCTCGTGCAAGACGCGCAGGGCAATGCCGTGCCGAACGCAACCGTGACGTTCACCGCCGCCTCCTCGCCCGCGACCGCCGCGCTCGGAGCCGCGACCGCGACCACCGCCAGCGACGGCATCGCCGTGACCACGGCAACCGCCAGCACCGTCACCGGTGCGTTCGACGTCACCGCCGCGATCACCGGCGCGAGTATCGCATTCCACCTCACCAACACGGCGGACGTGCCGGCCTCGATCACCGCCGCGACGGTCGCGACGCCTCAGCAGATGATGGTGCTGCAAGCCTACGCTGCGCCGCTCACGGTGAGCGTGCGCGATCGGTTCGCGAACGCCGTACCGAACGCGACCGTGACCTACAGCGCGCCGGCGACCCAGCCGAGCGCCACCTTGTCGATGGTCACCGCGACCACCGATTCGTCGGGCTCCGCGGCGGTGACCGCGATCGCAGGGCCGAAGGCCGGAACGTTTCTCGTCCACGCGAGCGTCGCCGGCGTGACCGACGCCGCCGCGTTCTTGCTGTCGAACACCGCGGGCCAGCCGGCTTCGCTCTCGATCGCGGGAGGTGATGCGCAGGCAACCGCGGTCAACACCGACTTCGCGGCGGGGCTCGCAGTGCTCGTCCTCGACGGGAACGGCAATCCGGTGCCAGGAGTGGTCGTGGGCTTCGCCGCTCCGTTTGCTCTGGCGACCGCGATCCTCGCGGCGAGCTCTGCGCAGACCGGTAGTGACGGCATCGCGACCCTGACCGCGCATGCATCGACCGTCACGGGCACCTATAGCGTGACGGCATCGCTCTCGGGCTCGACCGCACCGGTGGCAGTCACGCTGACGAACACGGCCGGTCCGGCGATCACGATCACCGCGAGCCTCGCATCGACGCCGCAGAACGCGCAGGTCGATCACGCGTTCACGGCACCGCTGTCCGTGCGCGTCACTGACGCGTTTGGCAACAACGTGCCCGGCGCGGTCGTGACGTTCGCGGTGCCGGCGACCGGTGCGACTGGCGTCTTGAACGCCACCCAGGCGACCACCGGCAGCGACGGACGCGCGAGCGTCACGATCACCGCCGGCACCGTCACCGGTGCGTACACAGCGACCGCCGCTACGACGGGCGTCGCCACCCCCGCCGCGTTCCAGCTCGCGAACCTGCCCGGCGCAGCGCACGCGATCAGCGTCGTCTCGGGCAGCACTCAGGCCGCTACGGTGGCGTCCGCGTTCGCGGCGCCGATCGTCGTGCTCGTCCAGGACGAACACGGCAACCCTGTCCCGTCCGCCATCGTCGCGTTCGTGGCACCAACGGCGGGCGCCAGCGCCACGCTGGCCGACGACACGGTGCTGACCGGCGCGGACGGCACGGCGCAGACCACACTCGTCGCGAAAACGATCGCAAGTGACTTCACCGTGACCGCGACCACGCCGAGCGGCGGTTCGCCGGCCCTGTTTGCGCTGACCGCGCAGCCCGGCGCCGCAGCCGCGGCGACCGCGCTGGCCTCCGCGACCCCGCAGGCAACCGAGGTCTTGCACGCGTTCGCGCAAGCGCTCGCGGTGGTCATCGTCGACGCTTACGGCAACCGGGTGCCGGCCGTGCAGGTCACGTACAGCACGCCGGCACTGCCGGGCGCTCGGCTGTCCGCCGTCTCGGTGACGACGGGCGCGGACGGCGTCGCGAGCGTCCTGGCGGTCGCCGACGCGACGGCCGGTGCGTACACCGTGAGCGCGGCGATCGCTGGGACGCCCGGCGTCAACTTCGCACTCGCGAACACGTCCGCAGGCCCGAGCAATGTCGTGATCTCCACCGGCGGCGCGCAGCACGCGCACGCGACCACGGCGTTCGCGCAACCGGTCGCGCTGCACGTGACCGACGCGTTCGGTAATGCCGTGCCGGCGACCGCGATCGCGCTCGTCGTACCCGCGACCGGCGCGACCGCCACGCTCTCGAGTGCGAGCGTGATCACGGACGCTGCCGGCGATGCGACGGTCTCCCTCGTCGCCGGCGAGGTGGTCGGCACGTTCACGCTGGCCGCGCACGTCGACGGCGCGCTGACGCCTGCGACGTCGATCTTCGAGGTCCAGGCGATCCCGACGACGACGATCGCATCGACGGACGAGACGTCGGTCGACGATGTCGCCCACGTCGTGATCACGGTCGGCTCGAGCCATGGCACGCCGGCCGGCACGGTCGAGCTGGTCGGCAGCGACGGCACCGAGTATGGCACGGGCATACTCGCCGGCGGCATCGCGACGGTCGACGTCACGGGTCTCGCGCTCGGCACGCACGCGATGGTCGCGCGCTACGCCGCGCAGGGCTCGTTCGCACAGAGCGCGAGCGCAGCGGCGACCGTGACGATCACGGGCGATACCCGCAGCTTGTCCGGTGGTGGTTGCGACGCGACTGGCAACGGCGGCGGTGGGTTCATCGTCGCGCTCGCGGTGATCGCGCTGGTGTTCGGACGCCGGCGCAGTGCGCTCGTGGTGGCTGGGCTGCTCGCGACACACGTCGCGTCCGCCGACCCAGACGGTGCGCGCGCGATCAATCGCTATCACGCGGCCTCGCCCGACAGTGCGTGGCTCGCGCTCGACTCGGCCTCCTTCACGGGCCATCGCGAAGTCGTGCTGTCCTTCGTCGGCGACTACGCGCACCAGCCGCTCGCTATCTACGGCACCGACGGCAGCGTGAGCGAGCGGGTCGTGACCGACGCGTTCATCGTCCACCTCGGCGGCAGTGTCACGCTCTACGATGTCTTGCGCCTGTCGGCGACGGTGCCAATGTCTCCGTGGCAGGACGGCAACGGCGGCACCTACAACGGCATGCAGCTCGCATCGCCGGTCGCCGCGTTCGGCGATGTCGCGCTCGCCACCGACGTGCGCGTCCTCGGCACGCCCACCGGCCCGCTGCGGATCGCGACTGGCGTGCGCGTCACGCTGCCGACAGGCTCGAGGACGAACTTCATGAGCGACGGCCGCGTCGCGGTCGAGCCTCGGATCGTCGCGTCCGGCACGTCCGGCATGTTCGAGTACGCAGCTGGCACGAGCGCGCTCCTGCGCCGCGCCAATCAGGTTGCCGGTGCCGCGTTTGGCGGGGAGCTTCGCTACTCCGCGGCCGCGGGCGTGCGCCTGCTTGCGGGCCGCATGCTTGTCGGTCCCGAGCTCGTCGGTGCCGTCCCGCTCGAGAGCCACACCGACATCGGCAAGCCGCTCGAGCTCCATCTCGGCGCGCACTACGCGGCGAGCCGACAGCTACGCGTCGCCGCCGGCGCCGCAGTCGGCATCGTGAACGCGATTGGCGAGCCCCAGTGGCGGATGCTCGTCGCCTTCACGTACACGCCCTAGCCAGGTAGGTGCCCCCTCCCGACGCCACGTGTTCGCGGCTCCTCACGGTGCTACCTCGGGTCGCGCGTCGCATCGATTCAGAAGGTGCACGCCTGTGGGCTCAGGACAGCTTCCTTGGCCTCGGCACATTTGCAGTTGGTTTCCCTGCACAGGTACGAATCCTCGGGGGTGGCAGGTTCGCTGGGCACGGGGTCGCAAAACGAGCCGCTCACCAGGCGATAGACGTACACCGCCTCCCCGCTATTGAAGGTCCTGAACAACCGGATCTCATTGCTGGTCGCGGTGTAGAGGTATTCGATCACGATATTTGGCTCTCTTGGCCCGATCGATCGGCCGGTTCGATCGCAGGCCTCGGTCGAGCGAATGGTCAGCGTGTTCCCGCTCGTGGTCAGGACCCCGACGCCGTCGCCGGTGCTGCCGATGCCAACGACTTGGTGCCCGGAAATGACGAAGCCATGGTCACTTGAAGACCCGCCTCCGCCACCGGAGATCTCGTAGGCGAGCCGATAGGTCCCATTCATGATCGAGCCACCCGTCGCTCCGGGATAGCTGCCCACGTAGTTGTGAACCGTGTAGTTCGTGCACCACGCTAGCGAGCTACAGCTGAGTGGCTTGCTG
Organism: Myxococcales bacterium; assembly: GCA_043753855.1. GTDB lineage: Bacteria > Myxococcota_A > Polyangia > Haliangiales > Haliangiaceae > JABFXX01. Next base: position 6,607 of record JAYUVX010000413.1, read on the forward strand.
GCAGCGTCGCTACCGCCGCCGCCACCGCCGTCGCTACCACCACCACCTCCTCCCCCGCCGCAGGCCGAGACCATGCAGAGGGCCAGCGCGGCGTAGCGGCGGAGCAGGAACGACGCCCGCGGCCGACCGAGCGCGGACGTAGTCGATGGTGGTGAAGTTGCGACACATCTGCAGATGGGATCCATGGAACCGCGTTTTGCATGCCTCACGCCACCGCACGACCTTGCGAAGTCCGCAGACTCGCGCGGGTTGATTCGCCAGCACGTCCGGGTGCACGGGTGCATGCAACCTGGTCGGTGCGGTGCACCCGGTCAGCTCAGGGCGCGCCTCGTGAGACGACGAACCTGCGATCTGGCTCAGCGGTAGCGGCCGGGATCGAGCGCGTGACGCTTGAGGCGCTTCTGCACCTGCTGTCGGACCACGCCCAGCTCGGCGGCGATGCGCGTGACGTTGCCGCGATATTTCTGGAGCAGCGCGATCAACTCCGCCTTCTGCGGATCGTGCGCGTTCGAGGCGACCGAGGTCTGATTGCGCAGCTCGTCAGGCAGATGCGCAGGCCCAAGCTCCGCGCCTTGCGCGAGTGCGAGGGCGCGTTCGGCGACGCGCACGAGCTCGCGGATATTGCGCGGCCATGTGCAAGCGAGGAGTGTGCGCGCGGCGGCACTGGTGATCACGGTGCCCGCTGGTAGCACCGAGCCGAGTAGCAGGCCGAGGTCGACGCGACGCTCGCGCAGCCCCGGCAGCACGAGCGAGAACCCCGAAAGCCGCGCCAGCAGGTCGTCGCGGAACGTTCCGGCGCGAACCATGGCTTCGAGATCGCGATGGGTCGCGGCGACCAAGCGTAGGTCGATCGGTATGGCGGTGTTGGCCCCGACCGGGCGCAGCTCCTTGGCCTCGATCACGCGGAGGAGCGCCGCCTGTGCCGGGAGCGGGAGATCGCCGATCTCGTCGAGGAACAGCGTGCCGCCGTCCGCGGTCGCGATCAGGCCGACGTGATCGACCGCGGCCCCCGAGAACGCGCCGCGCTTGTAGCCGAACAGCTCGCTCTCGACCAGCCCAGTCGGCAACGCGCCGCAGTTCACGGGCACGAACGCGCCGCGCCGACCCGACGCGCGATGGACGGTGCGCGCGACCCGCTCCTTGCCAACCCCGGTGGGCCCCCCGACCAGCACCGGAATTGTTGCAGCTGCGACGCGAATCAGCTCCTCGAAGCGATGGGCGAGCTCGGGCACGAGGGTCAGCAGCTCGTCGCCGTCGGGCGCCGGTGATTCGAGGACGAGATCGGGCGCCATGCGTCCGCCCGCGCGCCGCACGAAGTACGTCCTCCCAAGCTCGAGGACGTCGTCGTCGAGGACGAGCGCGTGATCGCCGAGCGTACCGTTCACGCTGACGCCGTTGCGTGAGCCCGCATCGAGTACTCGGAAGTGTTCACGCTCGCGCTCAAGTCGCGCGTGCTGGGTGGACATCCATGGATCGGCGCAGGTGATCGTGAGAGTGGCATCGCGGCGCTCGGCGGTGAGCACCGCGCCGCGGCCGATGCGGACCGTGTCGATTCCGACGAGCGAGAACCGCGCGCCGCCACGGGGCCGGCCTGCGTCGAGCACGAGGTGAAGATGATCCCCGCGCGGTTGCGCGGCGGCGGCGTCGTCGTCGGGCCGAAGTGTGCGCGTGTTCACGGCAGCCCGCGCTCCCACGCGGCCACGCGTCGCGACACGAAGGCCCGAAACCCAACTCCGTTGGGCGACGTGTCGCCGATCGTCGCGGCCAACGCGCGGCGGCCGAGCTTCAGGGCCTCGCCGCGCCGGCCCTTGGCGGCGGCCGCCTCGGCCAGTCCGATCAGCGGCTCCGCGCTCGTGGAGACCTTCACCTTGAGGGCCTCGAGCTCGGCCAGCGTGCGCTCGAGTACGGGACGAGCCTCATCGCCGCGCCCGACTGCGAGCAGGCACATGCCGAGGTTCAGACGCGTGTTGGTGGGGCCGATGCCGGTGTTCCCGGCGCGCTCGTACAGCGCCAGCGCGCGCGAAAAGTGCGGAAGCGCATCGGCGCATCGCTCGGCATCGCGGTCCAGCATGCCCAGAGAGGTCTCGATGGTCGGTACTTCGAGATGCCCGCTGCCAGTCGGCGATGACAGCAGGTCCAGTGCGGCCCGGTAGTGGCCGCGCGCGGCCGCGCGATCGCCGTGGTCCCGATCGAGATCACCGAGACCCACCTCGATCGCGGCCACGAGCGGGTTGCGCGGCCCGCCTGCGGTGACCTCGATGTTGCGCGCCCGCTCGAGGTGGTTCCGCGCCTCGTCGGTCCGGCCAAGCTGACCCTCGCATACCGCGATGTCGTGGAGCGTGCGTCCGACCTCGGGATGCGTGGGACCAAGGGTGGCTTCCTCTTCCGCGAGCACACGCGTGTACGCGGCAAGGGCGCCCGTGTAGTCTTCGCCGCCCAGGCGAGCGACGCCGAGCTGGCCGAGCGTAAACAGGACTGCGCCCGAAGTCGCGGGTCGTTGCTCCGCCAGCGCCAGCGCGCGCTCGAGCTCGTCGATCGCGGCACCGGAGTGGCCGGCGTGGGCGAGTGCGCGACCGCGTTGCGTCATGACCTCGACGTCGAGATCGCCGAGGTCGGCACGCCTCCGCAGTGCCTCCGCGGCATCGACGATGCCGATCGCGTCATCGGCGTGTCCCTGATCGACCATCGCCATGCTCTTCGCGAGCAGCGCGCGGACCAGCGTGCGATCGTCATCCGCATCGGCCGCGGCCTGCACCGCGCGCTCGGCATGCTGGCGCGACGCATCCAGGTCGCCCAGCTCGCGCTCGACCGCGGCCGCGGACAGGAGTAACGAGGCCAGGAGCGCCGGATCGCGCGTAGCCTCGACCTCGGCGATCAGCGCCGGGAGCTCGGCGCGGGCGGGCTGCAGTTGTCCAGTATGCACCTGGGCGTTTACCCGGGCGGTCCGCTCGACCAGCGCCGCGGACGCGAGCGTCGTCGCGCCGCCGTGACCCCGCGTGCTGCACAGGGCGAGGTCCGGCAGGTCGTGAGCTGCGGTCACGGCGCGATCGACG
>JAYUVX010000414.1:0-28690 GCA_043753855.1 Myxococcales bacterium
GCGTTGAACGTCTGGTTCGACTGCAACTTGAACTTGTAGCCCTCCAGGTAGCTGAAGATGCCGTAGCCGTGACCGCGGTAGACCATGCGCACGGCGATCTGGTGGTTGCCCGGCACGATGCGGCCGTTGAAGATCTCGAACTCTTCGCGTTTGTCGAGATCGCCACCCGCATCGACCTTGGTGAAGATCGGGGCGCCGTCGAGCGCGTAGGCGACCGACTCGAGGATGAACTGAGCGCCCATCTCGTTGCGGTGGAAGATGACGGCGCGTGCGCCGCTGGAGAGATCGCCGCCGAGCACCGTCTCCTGCAGCAGCAGCAGGCGGGCCTTGGTGCGGAAGATCTTCTCTTTCAGGTCGACCACCTGCTCTTCGAGCGTCTTGACCCGGGTGGTGAAGGCTTCATCAGCCGTCTGCGCCGATTCAGCAGCCGGCGCTGCGGCAGGTGCAATAGGCGTACCGCCATCCTGAGCCCAGGCCGCGCCCGCAATGATGAAGAGCACGACAGCCGAGCGGATCCCCCACCGCTTCATCTTACTGTCCGCCCTTCTTGAGCTCGGTGAGCACGAGCTTGGCGACGTCTTTGAGCGTGTCGAACACGCCCACACCCGTCGGCGCGACCGCCTGCCGCTCAGTCACGTTGCGGGGGTTGAGCACCTTGCGCAGCTCTTCGACCGGCACCGCGTTGGGGAGATCGCGCTTGTTGTACTGCATGACGAAGGGGACCTTATCGAGGTCGTAACCCTGCTCCTTCAAGTTGATGCGCAGGTTGTCGAGCGACTCGATGTTCGCCTCCATGCGCTCGACCTGGGAGTCGGCCACGAACACGACGCCGTCGACCCCCTTGAGGATCAGCTTGCGGCTCGCGTCGTAGAAGACCTGCCCAGGCACCGTGTAGAGGTGGAAACGCGTCTTGAAGCCGCGAATTTCACCCAACGACAGCGGGAGGAAGTCGAAGAAGAGGGTGCGATCAGTCTCGGTCGAAAGGGAGATGAGCTTGCCCTTCGTCTCGGGATTGGTCTTGTTGTAGATGTACTGAAGATTCGTCGTCTTCCCGCATAGGCCGGGGCCGTAGTAAACGATCTTGCAGTTGATCTCGCGCGACGAGTAGTTGATGAAGCTCATGTGCGCGCCTAATCGTTGAACAGGTTGTCGATGTCGTCGTCGGTGATCTCGGAGAACACCGATGCCTGACCGGAGCCACTCTGGCTCTTCTTGACCATGACCTCGAGGACGCCGACGAGCTCGTTGGCGGCCTTGCGCACGCGCAGGCGAACCAGTCCGAGGGAGCTGCGACCGTCGAACAGGACGACGAGGATCACGCGCTGTCCCACGATCGAGACGTGATAGCTGACCTTCTCGCCTTCGAGGAACTGGCCCGCAAATTCCTTCTCGGCCAGGAGCGAGGCGATGCCACCTGTAGCGGCGACGTTGCCGGCGGTCAGTGACGACAGCGAGGTAACGTCGAGCTCTTGCACGTCGCCGGCCGAGGCCATCGCCTGACCATTTTTGTCGATGACGAGGACGGCCTTCGCATTCGAGTCTCGGTGGAGTGCTTCACAGATCGTGTTGATTCTGTGGAGCTCCTCCTCGTACATGACGAGCTGTTGGATCATCGCGCTGTGGCTCCTTGGCCGGTTCGCAGCTGCATGAAACGCAGGCATCCCCGCCGACGAGCCACGGTATCAACCGCCCGGGATTCGTTCAACCTTTCCGCCCGTTATAGATCGGGGCCGCGGTCGAACGACTCGCCCTACATCGTCGCTCGACCGGCGAGCGCGCGCGCGATCGTCGCCTGATCGGAGTACTCGAGCTCGCCGCCTACGGGTAACCCGGTAGCGATCCGAGATACCCGCACGCCCAGCGGCTTGAGGGTCCGGGCGATGTACATGGCCGTAGCCTCGCCATCCACGCTGGGGCTGGTCGCGATGATGACCTCGCGGACGGGAGGGTCCCCGCCTAGCCGCTTGACCAGCTCCGCCAGCCGCAGGTCATCGGGTCCGATGCCTTCGAGCGGGGACAACAGGCCGTGGAGCACGTGGTAGCGACCGCGGAAGTGCCCGCCGCGATCGATCGCGATCAGGTCCGAGGGCGAGGCGACCACGCAGATCAGCTCGGGATCCCGGCGCGGATCGGTGCACAGCGAGCACGGGTCGGCCTCGGTCATCGTCATACACACCGAGCACAGCCGGATCTTGTCGGTCACGTCGAGCAGCGCCTGCGCGAGCTCCTGGATCTGCTGGCGATTTCCGCGGATGAGGTGAAACGCGAGGCGCGTGGCGCTCTTCTCGCCAATGCCGGGCAGCCGGGCAAGCTCCTGGACGAGACGTCGGATCGGGTCGGCCACGCTACGCGCCGCTCAGAACAAACCGGGCATGCCGGGCATCCCGCCCATCCCGCCCATCACCGAGGACATCTTTTCCTTGCTGGTGTCACGGACTTTGGTCGCCGCCGCGTTGATCGCGGCCGTCACCAGATCCTCGAGCATGCCGATGTCGGTGGGATCGACGACCGACTTGTCGATTTTGACTCTCACGACCTCGAACTGCCCGTTGACGGTAGCCGTGACGAGGCCCCCACCGGCGGCGCCGTCGCACTCCATCTTCGCGAGCTCTTCCTGGATCTTCGCGACATCGCCCTGAAGCTTCTGGGCCTGCTTCATGAGCGCGTTGAGGTCCGGCATCTTGGGGTTAGACATCGGTCTTGATCTCCTTGATCTGAGCGCCAAAGGTCTGGATGACGTGCTTCGTGATCGGGTGTTCGCGGGCCTCGGCCTCGCGCTTACTGCGCTCGACGCGAGACTTGTCCTGCGTGGTCTCGAGCACGCTGCGTGCGCCGGCGGCGTTGGACTCTCGCTCATCGAGGAGCTTGACGCTGACGCGGATCGACTTGAAGTCGGCACCGAGCTCGCGGAGGAGCAGCTTCATCTCGTCGAGGTTGTGCTGGTCACCGGCCATCTCGCCCATCGTGTGGACCTCGACCGGGAAGCCGAGGTCGAGCTCGGTAGCGGTCCACTTGAGGACCCGCGCGTGCTGGAACGGCGCGAACAGCGAGAACTGCTTGCGCGTCTCGAGAGCGGTCAGCACGTCGTTCCACGCGCGCAGCGCCTCGGCGCTGTTTGCCGGCACCATGAGCTTCGGGGTCTTCTCGTCGTGCGGGCCGGAGCCCGCGGCGACCGTGTCCACGGCCGGGACCGGACCGGACGGCTGCATCGAGACCGGCGCGCTGTGATCGGAGGGCAGCCTCGAGCGCTGCGCGTCCGGTGACGGCGACGGCGTTCCGACCGGCGCACTGTCCAGCGCACTCGATGTCGCGAACGGAACCGCAGACGATGCCGGTGCCGACGTGATCACGCGAGGATCCGACGCGGGGGCGGACCCTCGCGTGATCGTGCGCTGGCCACCACCGCCACCGCCACCGCTGACACGAGCGCCCTTGCCGGCGAGCCGCGCCTCGAGATCACCGAGCCGATCGATCAGATCTCCGAGCGGTACCAGCGGAGCCACGGTCGCGACATCGATCAGTGCGCAGTCGAGGACGAGCCGCGGCTGCAGCGTCTTGCCGAGCTCGTCGCAGCAGCGAAGCATGCGCTCGAACATCTGGGTGACCCGCGAGCGGTCGAGCTGCTGCGCCTCGCTCGTCAGCTGCGCGCGCTCCTCATCGGATGCATCGATCAGCTGGTGGCGATCTGGCGCGACCTGGAGCACCGAGAGATCTCGGAGGTACCGCACGATCGCGCGCGCGAGCTGGACCTCGTCGACACCGCGATCGATCGCGGACTCCACGGCCGAGAGCGCGACCCCCGCATCACCCTCGGCGAGGGAGCGCACCAGCGTCCGCGTCAGCGAGCGATCCGCGACACCGAGGACCTCGGCGACATGCGCCTCGGTGATCGCGGCATCGCCGACATACGAGATGATCTGATCGCACAGCGAGAGCGCGTCACGCACGCTCCCGCCGGACTCGCGCACCAGCAGGCTGATCGCGCCGGCATCGGCCTTGACCTGCTCGGCCTTGAACATCGTAGTCAGGTGCTGCGCGAGCCGCTGCGCCGGGACCAGCTTGAAGTCGTAGCGCTGGCACCGCGACAGGATCGTGTTCGGAAGCTTGTGCGGCTCGGTGGTCGCGAGCACGAACGTGACGTGCGGCGGCGGCTCCTCGAGCGTCTTCAACAAGGCGTTGAACGCCTCGGTGGTGAGCATGTGGACTTCGTCGATGACATAGACCTTCTTGCGCAGGATCGCTGGCTGGTAGCGCACCGCCTCGGTGAGCTCGCGGATCGCATCGATGCCGCGGTTCGAGGCGCCATCCATCTCCTGGTAGTCGACCGCGCTGCCGTTGCCGATCGACGCGCAAGCGCTGCACGCGCCGCACGGCTCGGAGGTGGCCCCCTTGCCGACCAGGGCCATCTTCTCGCAGTTCAGGGCCTTCCCGATGATCCGCGCGACCGTGGTCTTGCCGCAGCCGCGAGGCCCGGTCATCAGGAACGCGTGGTGCACCCGACCGCTCGCGAACGCATTGGAGAGCGTGCGGGTAACGTGCTCCTGGCCGACGACCTCGGAGAACGTCGACGGGCGGTACTTACGGGCGAGAACGAGATAGGACATGCGCTGGAGGACCAGCGGCACTATACCCGCGGACTCCGACGCTACAACTGGATGGTCTCGCAGATCTTCTTGGCGTCGACCAAGACGTCGTCGCGGAGATCTCCGAGCCCCGAGTCCTTGTACAGCGAGCCGAAGCAGACGAGTCGTTTGCCACCGTAGTTCACGACGATGCGGAACGCCGCGTGGCTCGATGCATCGGTGCCTTCGAGGTACCAGGCCGCGCCACTCTGCCGATCCATCAGGACCTTCAGCGCGCCGGAGTCGGCGAGGAACTTCTTGTAGGCGTCGCGATCCGCGGGCGCCTTCGGATCCTCGTAGCCGTACCTGAACTTGAACGTCACGTTCGCACCCTTCACGATCAGCGAGATCGTTCCGGGCTCCTCGACATCGCGATCCCAGTTCGGCTTGAGCGACAGCTTGATCGCCGCGAGCTCGGGAGTCATCACCGGCCTGAGCTTGACGACGGAAGGCGCAGCGCTGCCAGACCCGCTTCCGCTTCCGGCCTGCGCGACGACCACCGGCGCAGCAGTTCCCGCGGCGCTGGCTGGCTTCGCAAGGACCACCGGCGCCGAGCTTCCCGCCGCACTGCCTGCCTTCGCGGCGGCAATTGGTGCAGCGCTCCCGGCCGAGCCCGAGCCAGGGGTGGCAATGGGAGGAGGAGGCGGCGCCGCGGATCCCAACGCGACCAGCGAGCCGGAACCGGATCCCGATGTCGAACGCGAACCGGAACCGGAACCCGGTGCCAACCCCGAACCCGCGCCCGGTGCCAACCCCGAACCCGCGCCCGATGCCGACCCCGCGCCCGATGCCGACCCCGAACCCGCGCCCGATGCCGACCCCGAACCGGATCCTGAACCGGCTCCGAGCTCGGCGGACAGGTTCGCGCTGAACCCGCCGGCGGAGCCCTTGGTGGGCGCGGTCGAGGTCTCGACCTCCGACGGATCAGCTCCGCCTTCGGACTTGCAGCCCGCGAACGCGAGGACCGCGCACGCGACGAGCGAACGAACCACCATGCAGCACCAGCATACCGAAAAAGCTACGAGCGACGACTCGATGGAATCGTCGCTCGTAAAAAAGGTGGCCCCAGGCACCCGCTAATTCCGCTACCGTTGCTCCCTTCCGGGCCTGGCGGGGTTCACAGCTGTCACGTCACCCGGGACCATAAACTGGTGTCACGCTAGTGGTTCACGGCGGGCAGCGGAGGGAGAGGGATTCGAACCCTCGGAACCTTTCAGTTCACACGATTTCCAATCGTGCACCTTCGGCCACTCGGTCACCCCTCCAACGGGGTTTGCAGGCAATCGATCGAAAGACCCGGCCTCGCCCGGTCGCGCACCACCACCGAACCGGCGGTGCGAAGGTAAATTAGCGGAGGAGGAGGGATTTGAACCCCCGTTGCTTGCGCAAATCTGATTTCGAATCAGACACCATCGGCCACTCGGACACTCCTCCAGAAACGTCAGTACTTCGGTCCGCGCCGGAGCTCGGCGAAGAACGTCTTCAGCTCGTTTGCGCACTCGAGCTCGCGAACGCCACCTCGAACCTCGACCCGGTGATTGAGCCTCGGATCAGAAACCAGCTGATACAGGGTTGCGACTGCTCCCGCCTTTGGATTGGTACAGCCAAACACGAGCCGAGCGACGCGGGCATTGACGATTGCCCCCGCGCACATCGGACACGGCTCCTGCGTGACAACCAGGGTTCCCTCGACCCGCCACTGCCCGAGGCTGCGTGCAGCTTCGCGAAGCGCGACGATCTCGGCATGTGCCGTGGGGTCCTTGTCTTGCTCGCGGCGATTGCGGCCGCGAGCGATGATCGACCCATCGATCACCAGGACTGCTCCGACGGGCACATCGCCCATCGCTCCAGCCGCGCGCGCTTCGTCCAGCGCGACGTCCATCCACCCGTCGTCGTCGTTCTCGTATGCCATATCGTGTTGCGGATCCGAGAGGGGTCGAACCTCTAACCCCCGGCTCCGTAGGCCGGTGCTCTATCCATTGAGCTACGGATCCTCATCGCAACTGTCGAAACGCTCTCGCCTGAGTGGGGGCGGAGAGGAAGGGATTCGAACCCTCGATACCAGTAAACCCAGTATGCCGGTTTAGCAAACCGGTGCCTTCAGCCACTCGGCCACCTCTCCAGGCAATTGCCAAACGTCGCCAAACATAAAATCAAAACGGAATGAGTCGCGGGCAAGGACGTCGCTCTCAGCACGACGTCCCGCCCATGACCACTTGCGTGACACTATTCGATTATCAAAGCCTGCGGAGGAGGAGGGATTCGAACCCCCGGAGCTTGCGCTCGGCGGTTTTCAAGACCGCTGCCTTCGACCGCTCGGCCACTCCTCCAGGAAGGTTCCAGAGGCAGGCCGGCAGTATAGGGATCGCGGACCGCTTGTAAAGCCGGATCAGGGAACTTTGGCAGGGGGCCTGCCGCTCCCGCGAGCGATTCGCTCGAGCCCCCCCATGTACGGCCGCAGCACCTCCGGCACGATCACCGAGCCATCGGCCTGCTGGTACTGCTCGAGGATCGCGACCACCGTGCGTCCGACCGCGATGCCCGAGCCGTTCAGCGTGTGCACCGGACGCGGCTTATCACCCGGGTTGGGCCGGTAGCGGATCTTCGCGCGGCGCGCCTGGAAGTCCTCGAAGTTCGAGCACGACGAGATCTCGCGGTAGGCGTCCTGACCGGGGAGCCAGACCTCGAGGTCGTAGGTCTTGGCCGACGCGAACCCGATGTCCGCGGTGCACAGCTTGATCACACGATAATGGAGCTTCAGCCCTTGAAGCACGCGCTCGGCATCGCTGCGGAGCGCCTCGAGCTCGTCGAACGAGGTCTCGGGCGCCACCAACTTCACGAGCTCGACCTTGTCGAACTGATGCTGGCGGATCAGCCCGCGGGTGTCCTTGCCGCTCGAACCTGCCTCGGCGCGAAAGCACGGAGAGTACGCGGTGAGCCAGATCGGCAACGCGGTCGCCTCGAGGATCTGGTCCATGTAGAGGTTCGTGACCTGGACCTCTGCCGTCGGCGACAGGAACAGATCGTGGTCCGGCTCGTGGTCGGGCCCGACCGGGATCTGCAGCTTGAACAGGTCCTCCTCGAACTTTGGCAGCTGACCGGTGCCGCGCAGCGCCGCGCGACGTACGATCGCCGGTGGCCACACCTCCGTGTAACCGTGGCTCGTGTGCAGATCGAGCATGTAGTTGATCAGCGCGCGGGTCAGCTTCGAGGCTCCGTCGCGAAGCACGGTGAAGCGCGCTCCCGCGATCCGGATCCCCGCCTCGAAGTCGAGGATGCCGAGGCCCTCGCCGATCTCCCAGTGGGGCTTCGGCGTGAACTCGTAGGTCGGCTTCTCGCCCCAGGCGTGGAGGACCGGATTGTCGGCCTCGCTGGTTCCGGTCGGCGTCGACACATGCGGCGCGTTCGGCAGCTCGAGCAGCTTCAGCTCGCTCTCCGCCTCGGCCTTCGCGAGCTCGACCTCGTCGCGCTTGATCGACGTCGACAGCTCCTTCAGCTCGTCACGTGCGGCCGCGAACTCGGCCGACTTCTTGTCGAGCTTGGACATCTTCTCGTTTGCGGCGTTACGCTGCTGGCGCATCGTGTCCAGCGCGCTCTGCAGCCCTCGACGGCGCTTGTCGATCGACCGCCACGCCTCGACGTGCGATTCGATCTCGCCTCCGCGGCGGAGGACATCGTCCATTCGGGCTGGGTCGAGCATGGCTTATCTCGGCTTTCTCAAGGATCGTAAGGGTTTGGCGGCGAACCCTACCTCGCGGTTAACCATGCTGGCAAGCTGTGGGTCTACCGAGTCGTGGTCAGCCTTGCCACCAGCGGCCCGCTCCAGGACCTCGTCCTGACGGCGGTCGATCCGGACCGCGAGCTCGCGGAGCGGTTTCAACACGGCGATCGGAGTGCGTTCGATCACATCGTCAAGCGTCACCAGAAGGGCGTCTACCGGATCATCCGCCGCTACGTGCGCAACGATGCGGACGCGGCCGATGTGAGTCAGCAGGTGTTCATCCGCGCGTTCAAGGGTCTCGCGGCATTCCGCGGGGCGGCGAGCGTACGGAGCTGGCTGTACCGGATCGGGATCAACTGCGCGCTGTCGTGGATCCGTGATCACAAGCGCGAGCAGCCCACCGAGATCGACGACGACGCGCTCACCGAGGAGCACGCCGGCCCGGGGCGGCTGCTCGACGGAGAGCAGAGCGTCCGGCTGCGCGTCGCGATCGCGAAGCTCCCTCCGAAGCAGAAGCTCGTGCTCGAGCTCCGCGTGTTCGATGACCTCGCGTTCAAGGAGGTCGCCGAGCTCGCGGACTGCACGGAGAACACGGCGAAGGTGAACTTTCATTACGCGGTGAAGCGACTGCGCGAGCTGCTCGGAGACGAGCGATGAAGCCTGGCGACAAGCCAAACCCCGACGAGCTGCTGGCCGCGTATGTCGACGGCGTTGGCGAGCTCACCACCGAGGAGCGCCGGCGCGTCGATGCGCAGCTGGCCGACGATCCGGCCTGGCGCAGCGAGGCCGAGGCCACTCGCGAGCTACTCGGTACGCTACGTGCGCTTCCGGAGGAGGGCGTTGACCCCGACTGGGCCGCCATGGAGCACGCGATCCGTGAGGAGGTCGGGGATACCGTTCCGACCTCGTGGTGGCGCGCCTGGCGGTGGCTGATCCCCGTCGGCACGCTAGCGCTCAGCGGTGCGGTGCTTGCACTCGTGCTGCGCACGCCGGCGACCGTGCCACCGAGCCACGGGCTTGCACATGATGCGGGGGTCGCGGCCGTGGCCCCTGCGGCGGTCCCGAAGACGAGCGAGACCGTGCCGCTGTGGCTCGACGGTGCCGAGATCGATGTCGATCTCCAGGCCGCCGAGCTGCTCGAGCAGAACGACGATCCGCTCGGCAGCGTCGATGGCGGTGCCGGCCTGCTGCCGAGCTCCGATCTGGCGTGGGTCGACGACCTGGGGGACGATGACATGGCAGCCGCCGAGGCCTGGCTGGCGAGGACGAAGTCATGATTCGCATGCTGCTCGCGCTGGTTGTTGTCGCGGCGCTCGGTTCACAGGCGTCCGCGCAGCCCGCGCCGGCGGGAGCACGCAGCGAGCAGATCAAGAAGAAGATCCGCTCGTTGCGAGCGTACGCGCTGACCGAGGAGCTCCAGCTCGACGAGGCCACGGCGGGCCGGCTGTTTCCGGCGCTGGCAAAGTGGGACGACGTCACGGACAAGTTGCTCGTACAGCGGGTCGCGCTGACCGGACAGCTTCGCGCAGCCGACAAGCTCCGCGATCCCAGGGCGGTCGACCGGCTGATCGACGAGGCGCTCGCGAACCAGCATGCATTCCGGGAGCTCGAGGACAAGCGACTGGTGGAGCTCAGGAAGATCCTGAGCCCGGCGCAGATCGCACGCCTGCTCGTCGTGCTGCCCGAGTTCGAGCGCAAGATCCAGAACCAGCTCAAGCGGGCGATCCAGAAGCAGGCCAAGGCGTCCGCGGCTCCCCGTCGACGCGACGACGAACTGAACGATGACCTCGAAGCCGACGAGCTGCCGGGACCGCCGGAGCCTCGTACGGGACCGGCCCGGCGCGCCGGGGCTCCGGCGGCGGGTACACCGAAGTGCGACCCCAGCACCGGCCGTGGCTGTCCGCCGACGACGCGTTGACCGCAACAGGCAATCCCGAGACGGCCGGGGTATATTCATCGGCGGATGATCGAGGCGACTTGTTCCGCCTGCGGGACGCAGAACCGCATCGCGGAGGCCGATGTTTCCGCGGGTGCGAGGTTCGTGAACTGCAGCAGCTGCAAGTCACGGGTGGCGCTGCCTGCAAAGGCCGGCGCGATCCCCCCGATCCCGAAACCGCTGCTGCCGAAGCTACCGGCTCCGATGGCGAAGGGGCCGTCGCCAGTATCGTCCGCAGCTCCGTCGAGCCCGCCGCTCGCCCGTGGCAAGACCGAGATCGATCTGTCCGATCTGCCCGCTCCGAAGCGGCAGAGCCCGCTCGCCGATCTCCCGGCGCCGAAAAGCGGACCACGGTCCGCGCTGTCGAGCTCGCTCGGAGATCTACCTGCCCCCCGAACGCCCGCAACGGCCGCGGCGGCAGCTCCCGCACTCGCGGGGTCACTCGATCTCGATGATCTGATGGGCGGCGATCTGCTGGCGCCGCAGGCCCAGATCATCTCGGATCTCCCTGCTCCGAAGGCGCGCGCTGCGACGCCTCCTCCCCAGCGACAGCTCCTCGATTCATCGGCCGACGTCACCGATCTCCCGGCGCCGAAACACCGCACGCCGGCGCCGCGTGCCGCGCCCAAGCCGTCCTCGGCGCCGGGAGACGTTGCGGTCACCCGCGGCGGGGGAATCACCGATCTTCCGGCGCCAAAGCACGGCATCACCGACCTCCCTGCACCGAAGCCAGGTGGCCCGACGGATCTGCTGACGCCGAAGGGCGGGCGCTCGCAGCAGCCGGCGAGCCGCAACCTCGATCTTGATCTCGATCTGCCGACGCCGAAGACCAGCGTCGATCTCCCCGCGCCCAAGGGGTTTTTCGACGACCTTCCGCAGCCCTCGCACGGCGGTCGCGGCGCCGATCGTCCCGACGTCCCCGCACCGAAGGGGTTCTTCGACGATCTTCCGCAACCCGCTCGCAATCGGCCTACCAGCAACGACATCGCGCCAAAGGGCTTCTTCGACGATCTTCCAGGCCGCACCTCCGCGAAGGCCCCCGCTCCTGAGGTCCCGCAGGTGCCCGCCCCGAAGGGCTTCTTCGATGATCTCCCGCAGCCTGCGCGCGGCAAGACGGCGTCGACCCCACACCCTGCGCGTGGCAAGACGGCGTCGACCCCACAGCCTGCGCGCGGCAAGACGGCGTCGACCCCACAGCCTCTCGGCGGACTCGGCGATCTCGGCGAACCGTCCGGATCGATCGCGCTCGAGCTCGGCGGCGACGAGATGCCCCTCGAGCTCGAGGAGCAGCAGCCCGAGCTCAGCTCGAGTGCGGGCTCGTTCGACGACCTCGATCTCTCCAAGCCCACCACGGGTCCTAACGCCACGCCCGCAGCTCCCAGTCTCGGCGCGGAGAGCAGCGCGGTCGTTCGGTTCGGTGCGCCCGCGAACCCCTCGGCGCAGACCGCGAAGATCTCCGACAAGGCTCCTCTTCCTAGCTTCGGACGACCGGGACCTGCCAGCACCGCCACGCTCGAGCTCGAGGAGCCGAAGCTCCCCGCGGTCTCGAAGCTGCAGCCGAGGCGGTCGAACGAGCCGCTCGTCGACAATTCACGCGCGAAGGCCAACCGCGCGAAGCGCTCGAAGCTGCTCCTTGGCGCCGTGCTCGGCCTCGCGATCGCAGGCGGTGGCGGACTGTTTCTGTATCAGCGCCATGCGGCATCGCAGGAGCGCGCTGACGAGATCGAGACGCAGATGACGGTCGCTCGAAAGGCGCTGACCGCCGAGGACGCAGGGCACTGGCAGCGCGCGGTCACCGCGGCGACCCGGGTCGTCGAGCTCGACAGCAGCAACGGAGAGGCACTCGGGATCGCGGCGGAAGCGTCGTTCGCAGGCGCGATGGCGGATGGCAAGCAGCAGGCCTCGCAGTTTGCTCGAGGTCAGAAGCTGATCAACGACGCGCTGAGCGCCGGCGTCACCGGTCCGCAGCTCAACCGCGCACAGGCGCTGGCGACGCTGACCACGCAGCCCGACAAGGCCGTCCCGAAGCTGCAGCAGATGCTCGCCGCGGCGCCGAAGGACGGCACGCTGGCGCTCTATCTCGCGTGGGCGCAGGCCGCCGCGGGCGAGCAGGCCGTCGCGATCAAGTCGTTCGATCAGGCGATGGAGGCGACCCCTTCGCTGAAGACGCTCGCACTCGATGGTCGCGCCCGCGCAAAGCTCGCGCTCGCGGACGTCGAAGGCGCGCGTGCGGACTTCAACGAAATCCTCGCGACGCAGAAGGACAACATCGCTGCGCAGGTCGGACTCGCGTCGACGTTGCCACAATCGCAAGCGCAGCAGCAGGAGGCGGATCTCCTCGCGATCCTCGAGCGCAAGGACATCGCCACCGCCGATCCGCGCGCGGTCGTCGCGGCGTACGTGCTCGCCGGCAACGACGCGCTGCAGGGACGTCGGCTCGATGCCGCGCGCGAACGATTCCGCAAGGCGCTCAAGGTCGAGGCGAAGGACGTGTCGGCGATGACGGGTCTGGCCGAGACCGAGCTGCGCGATCGTAAGTTCGAGGTTGCGAACGAGCAGATCACGAAGGCGCTGACGCTCTCGAAGAACGATGTCCACGCGCACCTCGTCGCCGCGGAGATCGAGCTGCGACTTGGCAGGGCCGAATCGGCGGCGAAGCGCCTGCAGCTGCTGTCGGAGCGGGTGCCGCCGCTGCCGCCGCTCGACCAGGCGAAGCTCCAGCTGATCACCGGCCGGATTCTCGAGGATCAGGGCAAAGACGAGGCGGCGGTCGATGCCTACGCCGCGGCCGCGAAGCTATCGGGGGACTTCGATCTCACGCCAACGATGGCGGCGATCGCGAAGCTCTCGGACATGGCACGCAAGGCGGCGGAGGCGCAGAACCCGGCGAAGGAAGCCGAGCTCAGGAACCGCGCCGATCAGCTGCTCTCCGCGCTCGCCGACAAGGCGCAGACCGATCCGTCGCTCGCGATGACCCTCGGGGTCGCCTATCTGCAGGCGGGCGATCCCACGAAGGGCGAGCCGTGGCTGCGTCGCGTCGCGGAAGCGCGAACCAGCGATCCCGACGCGTTGTATCAGTATGGCAAGGCGCTCGGACTGCTCGGGAAGTTCTCCGAAGCGATCGAGAGCTTGAAGAAGGCACGCCAGCTCGCAGCCCCCCGCAGTGAGATCGGTCTCGAGCTCGCGATTACCTACGAGCGCAACAAGAACGAGGCCGAGGCCGGCAAGCTGTACGACGAGCTGGTCGCCCGCGAGGACGCCACGATCGAGACCCGCGCCCATGCCGGCAAGTTCTATGTCCGCACCAAGCAGGTCGCGAAGGCGGGCGAGCAAGGCACCAAGATCGTCGCCGCCGACCCACAGCATGCCGCCGGGCACTTTCTGAAGGGCGAGGGCCTGATGGCCCAGAGCCGCTACGAGGATGCCCGCCGGGAGTTCAACGATGCGGTGAATCAGGAGCGCGATCCGATGTACCTCGATGGTCAGGGTCGAGCGACCGAGGCGTTGGGAACCGAGCGCAAAGACATCGCGTTGCTCGAGAATGCGTTGCGCTCGTACCTCGCTGCGACCGAGATCGATCCGCTGATGTTCAGTCCGCTGCTCGGCGCGGGACGGATCTACTTCGCGCGCCGGGAGCATGCCAAAGCGGTGGCGGCGCTCGTCGCCGCCTCCGCTATCCGCGGCGAGGATGCCGAAGTCGCGTTCTATCTGGGCCGCTCGTATCAGGAGATCGGTCAGAAGAAGGACCTCGCGATCCAGTGGCTCGATCGCTCGCTGCGGTTCAAGCCCAGCGGCGAGACCGCGTATCACCTCGGTCGGATGTACACCGACGAGGCGATCAACAAGCCCGCGCCGGCCCAAGCTGCATTCGCGCAGGCCGTCCGCCTCGGAGTCGCCGAGGAGAAGACCGCCAAGGATGGCGCGCAGGTGCCCTGGCTGAGCGACGCGATGTACCTGCTCGGGCGGATCGCGATCGACCGCGGCGATGACGTCACCGCGAAGGCAGCCTGGGAGAAGTGGCTGGTGCGCCCCGGCGCGAACCGGAGCGGCGCCAAGTACGACGAGGTCCGGCGAGCATTGCTGACCTCGTTGAAGTCCATCGGCTCGCCGCCGCCCGAGACTCCGTAGCCGTTCGGTAGCCTGTCGGCACTTCCGCCCCCGAGGAGCGCAGCGTATCCTTCGCGCGTGCTGGAACGCCTTTTCCGACGAGTGGAGCGTGCGCGGTTGTTCGGCAAGGTGCTCCGCGCGAGCAAGGTCGCGAGACCGCTGCGACCGTCGCAGCTCGTCGAGTTCGTGAAGGGTGCGCGCAAGACACCCGTCGGCCCGCACCTCGCGCTGATGTTCCACGCGGCCGCACATCCCGACAAGGAAGCGGTCGTGGAGTACGGTGAGCTGGGCGTTCGTCGCCTCACCTGGGGAGAGCTCGATGCCACGATCAACCGGCTCGCCGGCGCGCTGGTCTCGCGCGGAGTCGGCGGTGGTGGCCGCGTGGCGCTCATGCTGCCAAACGGGATCGAGTACCTGATCGCGCAGCAGGCGCTCGCCAGGATCGGCGGTACCGCCGTGCAGATCGGCTACAAGAGTAAGCCGGCGGAGATCGCGTACATCCTCGGGAACGCCGAGCCCAGGGCCACGCTGGTCCACGGCTCGTTCCTCGACATCATGCGGCAAGCGCGCGCGCAGGCCGGTGGCAAGGGCGGACCGATGGTGGTCGTCGGTGGTGACGGCATCTCCGAGGGAGATGCGACGGACTGGGACCGTGCGCTCGCGGCATCCTCCCCCGAGGTCCCGGCGCGCGACCAGACCCGCGGCGGCGATGGGGGCGGCGTGATCGTGTACACCTCGGGTACCACCGGCAAGCCGAAGGGCGCAAGCCGGTCGTGGAAGAAGACCGGGTTCGAGTCGGTCGCCGACATGATCCTCCGGGTCGGGATGACCGCCGAGGATCGGCACCTCGTGGTGTGTCCGCTCTATCACTCGGCGGCACCCGCGTTCGTGGCGATCATGGCATCGCTCGGCGCGACGATCGTGCTGATGAATCACTTCGAGCCCGAAGCCGCACTCGAGATCATCCAGCTCGAGCGGATCACCAGCACGCTGATGGTGCCGACGATGATCGTGCGGATCGCGAACCTCCCGAAGCCGACACTCGACAAGTACGACGTGTCCAGCCTGCGCTGGGTGATGTCGGCCGCGGCACCGCTGTCCACCGATGCGGCGCGAAGGTTCATGGAGCACGTCGGCCCCAAGCTGTGGAACTTCTACGGTGCCACCGAGACGGGCCTGGTCACGCTCGCCGGTCCCGCCGATCACCTGACGCGGCCGGGGACGATCGGCAAGGCATTGCGCGGCAACGAGATCCGGCTGCTCGACGCTGCGGGCAACCCGGTGAAGCAAGGCGAGGTCGGCGAGCTCTACGCACGCAACTCGACCTTGATCTCCGGCTATCACAAGAATGACGAGGCCACGAGGTCATCGCAGCGCGATGGGTTCTTCTCGGTCGGAGATCTGGGCCGCGAGGACCGCGACGGATTCTACTACCTCGAGTCCCGCAAGCACGACATGGTGATCTCCGGCGGCGTGAACATCTATCCGCGCGAGATCGAGGATCACCTGCACACGCACCCCGCGATCCTCGAGGCAGCCGTTATCGGTCTACCGGATCCGGAATGGGGCGAGACGCTCGCCGCGTTCATCGTCCTCCGCGATGGCCAGCAGGTCACACCGACCGAGGTCATGGACTACTGTCGCAGCCACCTCGCGGACTTCAAGCGTCCACGCAAGGTGACGTTCCTGCTCGAGCTGCCGCGCAACCCCACCGGCAAGGTGCTCAAGCGCGAGCTCCGCGAGCTGCGGTAAGCCGTGGCGCATCCGATCGTCCTCGGCACGGCGGGCCACATCGATCATGGCAAGACCTCGCTCGTTCGCGCGCTGACCGGCATCGATACCGATCGGCTGCCCGTCGAGAAGGCGCGCGGCATCACCACCGAGCTCGGCTTTGCTCGCCTCGATCTCGGGGAGCGTCGGATCGCCGTGGTCGATGTCCCAGGTCACGAGCGGTTCGTGAAGTCGATGGTCGCGGGCGCCACCGGGCTCGATCTGGTGTGCCTGGTGATCGCCGCCGACGAAGGCGTGATGCCACAGACCCGCGAGCACCTCGATATCTGCGAGCTGCTCGGGGTGCGGCGCGGCCTGATCGCGTTGACCAAGCGCGATCTGGTCGACGACGAATGGCTCGCGCTGATCACTGCCGAGATCCGGGGCGTGGTCGCCGGAACGTTCCTCGCCGAGGCGCCGATCGTCCCGCTCTCGACGCGAACCGAGGCCGGCCTCGACGAGCTGCGCACCACGCTCGCGAGGATCATCGACGAGTTGCCTCCGCGCGCCACCACCGGGGTGTTCCGGATGCCGGTGGATCGCGTGTTCACGGTGAAGGGTATCGGCACGATCGTCACCGGGACCGTGCTCGGCGGTGAGGTCAAGATCGGCGACGAGCTCCGCGTGATCCCGAGCGAGGTCAGCGCGCGCGTTCGTGGCATCGAGGTCCACCAGCAGGTCGTCGAGCACGCCGTGGCCGGTCATCGAGCGGCGATCAACCTCGGAGGCCTGGCCGTCGAGGACCTGTCGCGCGGCGATGTGCTGGTGCATCCCGGGCTGGTGGCTCCGTCGCACATCCTCGACGTCGAGCTGCGACACCTCGCGAGCTCACCTGCGCCGCTCGGCCCGCGCACCAAGGTCCTCGTCCACCACGGCAGCACGCAGGTGCTTGCCACACTTATCCTCGTGGAGCCGCCCGCTCTCGAGCCGGGTGCCCGCGGCGTCGCGCAGCTTCGGGTCGATGCCGAGACGCCGCTCGCTGCGCTGCCCGGTGATCACTTCATCCTCCGCGGCTTCGTCACGACCGCGACGCACGGCTCGACGATCGGCGGAGGCACGATCATCCGCGTGCTCGCGCCGAAGGCGCGGCGCGGTACCGACAACGCCGAGATGGTCGCCAAGCTCGCCGGCGCACGGCAGGACCAGCAGATCGCCTTGCATGTGCGGGCCTCGTCGTTCGCGGGCGTGTGGATCGGCGATCTCGTGCGGCTCACCGGGGCTCCCAAGGACGTCCTCGGTGCTCCGCTCGACACGCTCGTCGCTGGCGGAGATCTGCTCGTCACCGGCGAGGGCGAGCACTCTCACTACCTCCACGCCGAAGCCGTCGCCGACCTCGAGGCGCGGATCCTCGCGAAGGTCGGCGTCACTGGCGAAGGCGTGCTGCGCGAGGAGCTGCGCACCCAGCTTCCCGCGGCCCTGCCCGCCCGTGCCTACGATGCGATCCTCGCACGGCTCCAGACCCGTGGCTCCCTGGTCGCCGAGGCCGATCGGGTGCGCAAGGCCGCCGCACGCCCGGCACCGCTTTCTCCTGTCGAGACCAAGCTGCTCGCCGCCCTCGAGGCCGCGAAGCTCGAGCCGCCGCGGCCCAAGGATCTGGCGATCGCGCTCGGCGTCGCCGATTCCGCGATCGAGCTCGCGATCAAGAAGCTGAGCGGCACCAAGCAGGTGGTCCGGCTCAAGCCCGACCTCGTGATGCACGCGCAGGTGATCGCCGAGCTGCGCGCGCGGCTGCTCGGCTTCCTCGATACCCACCCGACGATCGACGCGCAGCAGTGGAAGGAGCTCACCGGCGCGAGCCGGAAGTTTACGATCCCGCTCGCGGAGTACTTCGACGCCGAGAAGGTCACCCTCCGCGTCGGTGACCTCCGCCGCAAGCGCTAGCCGACGTTCGAACGCCGGTCCGTGGCTGCGTCGGAGATCTTCCAACCACGGCCCGCAGGAGCGGCTAGAAGAAGTACGCGACCGACGTCCCGAAGAACGGCATCGTCCGGATGCCGCCCTCGAGGTTGACGACGAGCTTGTCCATGGGCTTGAACTGGACGCCGATGATGGCGTTGATCACCGGGAACACCGGCGGCAGGTCGTACTTGACGCGGGTCTGCGAGCCCTGGCTATACGAGCCCTTTCCATCGCTGGTCACCGGCGGCGGCGGCTTGCAACCGGGCTCTGGGTTGTTGTTGGTCGTGCCCGGCGCGCAGACGATATCGTAGCGGTACAGGTTACCGGTGATGATGCCGAGGCCCGCTCCGCCGCCGTAGCGGAACGAGACGTACTTGTTGATCACGGCGTGGTTCAGGAACGTGAACTCGACGCTGAACCACCCCAGCGGGTCATCGCCGGGCGGCAGGATGTAGTCGGCCTCGGCGCCCGACGCGATGTTGTCGCCCTTGTTGATCCACACGCCGGCGGTGGGTGTGATGTGCTCGAACTCGAAGCCGAGCTGGAGCTCGACGTTGCCGCGCCGGCGGATCAGGTCGACGCCGAGTCCGACGTTGCTCGCTCCGCCGGCCGCCCGGTCGACGAACAGCTCGATGATGCTCTTCGGGACGTGGACGCTGCGCAGGCGCAGTCCGACGCCATACTGGACCGCATCGGCGGCTGGTTCCCCCGTGGCGGAGGTCGTGGTGGCCGGATCGGCCGTGGTTGCGCCCGGCTGGGCATCGTCGAGCGCGGGTCCAGCCCACGCCGTGGTCGCGAAGACTGCTGAAAGGGCAGTCCCCGAGCAAAGCTCTGACAAGCGAATCCGCATGGTTGGTCCCCCGGAGTGCGCGCACTATATACTCCAGGTTCTGGCGGATTCCTGATGTGGTCGCGCTCACTCTCCGTTTTGCTGCTGGCCGCTGCTGCCGGTTGTCCCGGTGGCGATGGCGGCATCGGTGACTCGTGCCGCGGCCAGGGTGACTGCAACTCGACGCTGCAATGCCTCGCCGGCATCTGCATCTCGAAGTGCCAGCGCGCACCCGAGTGTGGTGATGGTTACGGCTGTGATGCGGATGGGTTCTGCAAGCTCGCCAGCGGTCAGGCGGGTGACAAATGCGCCAGCGAAAGTGCGTGCGCGCCCGGGCTGTCCTGTCAGATCGATGGCTCCGCCACCGACGGTGATCGTTTCCTGCTCGCGAGCTGCACGGCGCAGAACCCGACGCGACCCGCGGGCTCCAGTTGCGCTGCCGATTCCGACTGCCGCAATGGCACGTGCGCGCTCGGACGCTGCGTCGATCTGTGCACGGACACCCGCGATTGCGGTTCGGGTACCGCGTGCATGCGGATCCCCCGCGTCGAGGCCGATGGGAAGCTGTTCGAAGGCTGCCTGCCTCCGCGTGGCGCGGTGGTGTGGAGCATCCCGGTGGCAACCCCGGCGGCCGATGTGCTGGTTCCGATCCCCGACGCTGCACGCTCGGCCACGGTCGTGCTCCAGGTCGACGATCTGGCCCAGCGCGTGGGTGCGCGATCGGTGGTCTCCCCGTCGGGAACCGTCGACTACACGAAGCCGTGCGAACCGGGGCTCTCGCCGACCTGCGATCCCCAGGGGGCGCTCGACCAGTACTACGCACAGCGCTTGCGGCATCTCCCGGACTACGGGCAGTCGGTGCTGCAGCTGCCGTCGAGCCCGGCGGTGCCACTCGAGCCGGGTGCGTATCGCGTGGCGGTATCGTCGTTTCGTGCAAACGGCGCGGCGGGATCCGCGCTCCCGAGGGTGACCGCCGTCGTGAAGATGGATGCGGCCGTGTTCCTCGATCTGCACTTCCACTTCCTGAACCTCGACGACCATCCGTGCGAGCAAGCGTTCGGGAGCACGCGCCTCGACGCGACGGCAGCGACCACCGCGGCGTTCTTCCAGAACGAGTTCCTCGGCGAGCTGCGCACCGTGTTCGCCGGCGGCGGCATCGCGATCGGCACCACGTCGTTCGAGAACATCGCGAATCATCCGGATCTCGATGGGCTCGCCGTCGAGGATGCCGGTTCGCTGCTCGCGATCGGTGAGCACACCTCGGGCATCGACGTGTTCTTCGTGCGCACGCTGTCGCCCGTCGGACTCCAGGCGTTTGGACCGAGTCCCGGTCCGGCCGGCGTCCCCGGTACGCGGCAATCCGGCATCGTGATCGGCGTCGATACCCTCTGCTATCGCACGTGGACCCAGCTCGCACGGCTCACCGCTCACGAGCTCGCACGCTACATGGGCCTCTATCACAACGTCGAGCTCGAGGTTTCACAGCACCCGACCTGGCGCGACCCGATCCTCGACAGCGACGACAATGCGTCGAACCTGATGTTCTTCTCCGAGATCGGGGGCATCGAGCTATCAGCCGGTCAGCGCGAAATCCTGACGCGAAGCGCGGTCCTCCGATGAGGCTGCTCGGAACCAGCTGTGTGCTGGCGTTCGCGTTCGCGCTGCCCGCACGCGGCGATTCGGCGCTCCAGCTCACGCAGCCGGTGATCAACGCGCTGACGCCGATCGATTCGCTACCGTCGAGCCAGCAGATCAACACGGTGTTCAACAACAGCCCCTCGGAGGCGCTCGCGAACCTCCAGCAGATCGCGAATCCGACGGGCTTCGTCGATCGCGGCGTGCAGCTCCGCGCCGTCCGCGCGCTGATCCACTACTGCGCCGCGACGCCGTGCAACGTGAGCGACCCGGCGCACGTGACTTTGCGCACCATCGCCCTCCAGCCGAGGTACCAGAGCTCGCGCAGCGGGAGCGATCTCCTCGTACTGCGCGCCGCCATCGAGTCGCTCGGTAGACTGCAGATCCCGACCGACTGGGACCTGCTCGCGGACCAGCTCCAGCACCCCAGTCGGGACATCCGGGCCGCGGTCGCCCGGGCCCTGCGCGACCTCGGAAACACACAGGCGATCGTGCCGTTACGCGCGCGCTACAACATCGAGGACAGTGAGCAGGTCAAGATCGCGATCTCCGACGCCCTTCGGATCCTGGGGCAGCCCGTTCCCTGATCGTGGCCTGACTCACAAGTCCGCGGAATCGTTTGGTTGCTCTCGGGGGGATCCCGATCGTACAATTCGCAGACCTTCGGAGTCCTCCGCCCGTCGGAGAGAGTCGGGGTATTGACCACATGACCACCCGCGACCCGCGCTCTCGCGTACCGCTCCGCCCAAGTGACCCTCAGGGCGCGGGGCGTGAGCCAACGCAGTCGCTCTCGATCGAGCGCCACTACGACGACGACGACGACGACGACAACGACGACGGCGAGCCCTCGCATCCATCGCTCGCACTCGGCACCGCCGACGCAGCGCAGCGCGGCGAGCAGCGGACGAAGATCGAATCGCCGAATGCGCGGGTGAAGACGCCGGGGCCTGCGGGCCGACCGGCCACCCGGCCCCCACCGATCCCCAAGCATGCCGGCGAGGATCCGGACGATCGGATCGGCTCGGTCCTCGGCAGCTACAAGGTCCTCGAGCTGCTCGGCAAGGGCGGTATGGGCTACGTCTATCGCGCCGAGCACGTGAAGCTCGCGCGCGAGGTCGCGATCAAGCTGCTGCGCAGCGACTACGCCCGCCGCCGCGACGCCGTGTTCCGGTTCATCCAGGAGGCGCGCACCGTCAACCGGATCCGCCACCGCAACATCGTGGACGTGCCCGATATCGTCGAGCTCGAGGACGGCACCACGTTCATCGTCATGGAATTTCTGCGGGGCATGAGCCTCGGGAAGTGGGCGCGCACCGGCGTCGATCTTCCGCGCGCGCTGGCCGTGCTGGTGCAGATCTGCGATGGCCTTGCCGCCGCGCACTCGGTCTCCGTCGTTCACCGCGATCTCAAGCCCGACAACGTGATCGTGGTGCCGACCTCGGATGGCGCGGAGCTCGTGAAGCTCCTCGACTTTGGCGTCGCGAAGCTGCTCAACCGCGACGACGAGGACATCGGATTTCAGACCGCGGCCGGATCGGTGATCGGCACGCCCGCGTACATGTCTCCCGAGCAGGCGGGCGGCATGGCGGTGGACCATCGCTCCGACATCTACTCGCTCGGTGCGATCATGTACGAGCTGTTCTGCGGCCAGCCGATGTTCCGCGGCCGGTCATTCGGCGAGTACGTCCGCAAGCACCTCACCGAGGCGCCCGTGCGTCCGCGCCTGACGCCGGCGGGGGCCGAGATCGACCCGCGGCTCGAGGCGATGATCCTCAAGTGCCTCGAGAAGGAGCCGAACCAGCGGTTCATGCAGATCGTCGAGCTCCGCGACGAGCTGCTGATGATGCTCGGCTCGATGGAGACCCATCCACCCGGGTTCGCGGCGCTCACAGCGAGTGGACTGCGGCCCGCACCGCTGCCGAGCCTGCCAGCGGTGCTCGCGATCCCGCAGATGCCCACGCCGATGAGCGGCGCACACCTGGCGCACATGCCTCCCCCATCGGGGCACTTCCTCGGATATTCGCAGTACAGCCAGCTGGTGGGCTTGCCGCAACCCGCGCCGACGCCGTGGTGGGTCTGGTTCGCGGGAGGCGCCGTCGCGGTCGCCCTCGGGATCGGTGCCGCGGTGTTCTACGCCGGGCGCACCGAGACCGCACCCCGCGCGCCAGCTGCGCCGAGCGCAGCAACGCTGCCGCCCAGCGTCACTCCGCCGCTGCCCGCGATGACCCAGACCCCGCTCGCGGTCGGCCAGCCGCAGCAGATCGAGCTGCGATTCGATTCGTTGCCGAGTGGCAGCGTGTACGCCGCCGGCAAGTCCGCCGAGCTGTGCACCACACCCTGCGCGTTCAATATCGATCTCGCCGACGGTGGTCCCGCCGACCAGCGCGCGTTCGTGGTCAGGACTCCGGGCTACACTGATGGGCTCGTCGTTGTCGATCTCACGGCCTCCAAGCGAGAGTTCAGCGTCACCCTCGAGCAGCGAGCTGGTGTGGCGGTTTCTCGACCGACAAAGGTCAAGAGTGGGAGCAAGCCGAAGCCGGCGATCAAGACGCCGGAGAAGCTCCCCGCCAAGCCGCCGGACCAGGTTCCCGAGAAGGTTCCCGAAAAGGTTCCCGAAAAGGCGCCCGAACGAACGGGCGACGTGAATCCCTCGAACCCGGATTCCGAGGATCCGAACGCGAAGAAGCCGAGGAAGAAGACCGACGACGAGCTCGATCCCTCGCACACGCTCGATCCGTTCCATCGCAAGCGCCCATGACCTCATCGCTGATCCGCGTCGTCTTCACGCTGTGCGCGACACTCCTGCTCGCTCGCGTGGCGTTCGCCGACGATCCGGCCACGCGCACGGCGAAGCGTCACTTCGATCGCGGCCAGAAGCTATTCACTCTCGGCAAGTTCGATGAGGCGCTCGACGAGTACCAGAAGGCGTTCGACGCGTCCCCGCTGCCCGACCTCCTCTACAACATCGGCCAGTGTCACAGAAACCTCGGAAACTACGAGCAAGCGATCTTCAGCTTCCGGCGCTTCCTGCAGCTCGATCCCGAGGCACCCAATCGCGAAAAGGTCGAGCTGATCATCGACGAGGTGGAGGACAAGCTCGAACGCGACGGTGCGAAGAAGCGGCGCGAAGAGCAGAAACCACCACCACCGCCGCCGTCAGCATCGGCGACCAAGCCGATCTACAAAAGGTGGTGGTTCTGGGGCGGTCTCGCCGTGGTCGGCGCCGCCGGTGGCCTCGGGATCTACGCCGCCACTCGTCCCGATAGTGCGCCCGACACCAACCTCGGTAACATCGTCTTCACCAAGTGATGCGCACTCCTCGACGCGCCGTCTCGTTCGCGCTGCTCGCTGCCGTCGGTGCGAGCTCTGCGTGCAGCGATGACGCGTCGTACCTCATCGTCACGGTGAACGGCCGCCCGGCGGTGCACGACGCCGCGAGCCTGAAGGTCACCTTGTCGAACACCGGCACGATGCGCACCGACGAGCTCCCGCTCGGCAACAAGCCGTTCCCGGTGACGTTCAGCATCTCCGCGCCCGGCCGGAGCGGAGATCTCGGCATCCAGGTCGATGCGATCGATAGCAACGGCCTGGTGGTCGGACGCGGCGAGACCACGAGCACGGTCGAGATGGCCACGGCGAACGTGATGATCGAGACGGCGGACTTCGTGATCAACAGCGACTACGCGGAGGATCAGTTCCCGTCGAATGACTTCGAGGCACACGGGTTTCAGGTCGCTGCGGCGGCAGATGGCAACACGTGGACGGCTGCGTATCGCGAGCGCTGCGCGGCGCCGTGCAACATGTACGCGCGGCGGTTCGACAAGACCGGCCGACCCGTGAGGACCCAGCTCGCGGCCGGGACCAACGGGTTCCCGCTCAGCACGCAGCTCACCACCTCGTTCTCCACGCCGGCGATTGCCACCGCCGGGACCACGACCGTCGAGGTCTGGGACTTTCGCGATCCAGCGAGCACCGCCGCCGGGATCGCATGTCGCTCGATCGATGCAGCGGGGACCGGGATCCCCAGTCAGACCACCGTGGCCACCGATGCGAGCACCGACGTCGTGTCGATCGTGCCGTTGTCGAACGGCAACTTTGCCGTCGCATGGAGCGCGTTCCTCACCACAGGTGTGATCCGCGCAGCGATCGTGAAACCGGATTGCTCCGTGCTTTCGGGGCCGATCACCGTATCGACCACCGCCAACCCCCGCGAGGCCGCGGTTGCCTCGACCATCGGTATCCCTGGAAGGGTGATCTACGCGTTTGTCATTGACGGCAGCGTACACGTCCGGCTCGGTGACAACACCAACAACCTACCCGCCCCCGATATCAAGTTCTTGCCAGCGACAACCACCGAGATCGTCCAGTCCGTGCGCGTCGCGCCGCTCGGGACCGGGTTTGCGATCGTGGTGCGCTGGGTGCTCGCGACCGGCTCGACGGGGCCCGGTCGGCTCGAGCTCTATCGTACGACCAACACCGGTGCGGTGATCGGCAGCTCGATCCTGGTGAGCACCAAGAGCGGCACCGACTTCGGTTCGAGCGAGGCGTTCGGCGTGGCGACACGCAGCGATGGTGTGTTGATGGTCGTGTGGCACTCGTGCATGACCAACGGCGATGGCAGTGGCTGCGGCGTGTGGGGCCGCGCTTTCCGCGACAACGGCACGCCGGTGGGACCGGAGTTCGTGATCCCGACGACCACCACCGGCGATCAGACCAACCCTTCGGTCGCCGCGCTCGCCGATAGCTTCGCCGTGCTGTGGAAGGACGACAGCGGCAGCGCACCCGACATGTCCGGATCGGCGGTCCGCGGCCGCATCATCTATCCGAACTGAGATTGCCGAATCGAGGCTACGCCCCACGGCTCGCCGGTGGCCCGCGGGACGGCTCGAACACAGCCGAACCTGGAGTCAGACGCCGTGTGCGCCCGACTCGTCGTCGGCGCGATGGTCGATGCCGAGTGCACGCATCTTCTTGTAGAGGTGACTTCGCTCGAGCTGCAGCTCGCGCGCGGTGTTCGAGACGTGATGGTCGTTGGCCTCGAGAGCCGCCATGATGATCTCGCGCTCGGCGGCGGAGACCAGATCCTTGAACGGTGTGCCGCGGGCGAACTCGGTCTTGACCGCCTTGACCCGGGGCAGCGCATCGCCGACGTCTGCCTCGGTGATCACTTCCGCATCCCCGGTGAGGATAATCATCCGCTCGAGGACATTCTTCAGCTCGCGCACGTTGCCGGGCCAGTCGTGCTGCATGATCAAGGTCATCGCCGACGGCGCGACCTTCTTGGTGCGGCGACCGTTATCCGCGCAGACCTGCTCGATGAAGTGCTCGGTCAGCGACGGAATATCCTCGCGCCGTGCGCGCAGCGGCGGCAGCTCGATCGGGACCACGGCGAGCCGGTAGAACAGGTCCTCGCGGAACCGGCCGGCCGCGATCTCCGCCGGGAGATCCTTGTTGGTCGCGGCGACCACGCGAACGTCGACCTTGATCGTGTCACCGCCACCGACGCGCTCGAGCTCGTTCTCCTGGAGCACGCGGAGCACCTTGGCCTGCGCGCTCGGATTCATGTCGCCGACCTCGTCGAGGAACAGCGTGCCGCCATCGGCAAGCTCGAACTTGCCGCGCCGCTGCTGCGTCGCCCCGGTGAACGCGCCCTTCTCGTGACCGAACAGCTCGCTCTCGATGAGCTCGGAAGGAATCGCCGCGCAGTTGAGCTTCACGAACGGCCCATCGGCGCGCTTCGAGTGCTCGTGAATCGCGCGCGCGACCAGTTCCTTGCCAGTGCCGTTCTCTCCAGTGATCAGGACACGGCCGGTGGTCGGCGCGGTCTTCGCGACCTTGTCGAAGATCACCCGCATCGCGGAGCCCTTGCCGATCATCGCGAAGTCGGTGGTGACCCGGCCGCGCAGGCGCACGTTCTCGTGACGGAGACGGGCGAACGACAGCGCGTTCTGCACCGTGATCAGCAGCTTGTCCCCCGACAGCGGCTTCTCGACGAAGTCGTGCGCACCGGCCTTGGTCGCGTTGACGGCGGTCTCGATCGTCGCGTTGCCCGACATCATGACCACGATGGTCTCCGGGCTCGCGACGAGGATCTTCGGGAGCACCGCGAGGCCGCTCTCGCCGGGCATCATCACGTCGAGCAGGACGAGATCGATGTCGTGCTCCGCGACCTTGGCGAGCCCGAGGGCCGCGTTGGCCGCGACTTCCACATGGAAGCCCTCGATCTCGAGCGATCGACGGACCGTGGTGAGGATGTTGGGCTCGTCATCGATGACAAGGATGGTCGAGCGAGGCATCGCTCTGACAACCTAGCAGATGGTCGCCCAGATTTGACTAACGTGCCGAAGGCATTTAGGTTCCTGCCATGAGCCGATCGTATGTTGGAGCCGTCCTGGTAGCGGCCTTTGCGCTGCTGCTCGGCTTCTCGATGGTCAGCTGCGGTGACAAGCCAAAGCCGCCCGGGAGCTGCAAGGGCGACAACGACTGCAAGAACGGTCAGCACTGCAACGAGAACAAGTGCGTCGAGTGCACCGAGGATTCGCAGTGCGGCAAGGGCAAGCGCTGCAGCCTGGGCGCGTGCATCGCTGCGCCCGAGTGCACGAAGGATGACCAGTGCCCGAATGGCCAGGTCTGTCAGGCGAGCAAGTGCAAGCCGTGCGCGGCCGATGGCGATTGCCCGAACGGTCGGTGCGAAGCCGGCGCGTGCAAGAACACGAAGTGCACCAAGGACGCCGACTGCAAGGACGACGAGGACTGCATCAACGGGTTCTGCAAGCGCGCCGGGGTGGCGTCGAACGTCGGTGCGACCTGCACGCTGGCCACCGTGTACTTCGGGTTCGATGACTCGAGCGTCCAGCAGAGCGAACGCGATCGGCTCGACGCCAACGCATCGTGCATCGAGAAGACCAAGGGCAAGGCCGTCTATCTGATGGGCCACACCGACACCTCGGGCACCGAGGAGTACAACATCGCGCTCTCCGAGCGTCGCGCGCAGTCGGTCGCGGACTACATGGCGCGGCTCGGCAGCGATCCGGCGCGCATGCAGGTCGTGCCCAAGGGCGAGACCGAACCCACGGGCCTTGGCGACGACAAGGACCGCCGCGTCGAGTTCCAGTGGAAGTGAGAAGCCTGATGACCAAGCTCGCACCGATTTTCCTGTTCTCTGTTCTGGTCTCCGGTTCCGGATGCTTCTGGGTGACCACCAAGAGTGAAGGCGACACCCTCCGCAAGGACGTCAAGTCGATCAACGAGCGGCTGTCTCAGAAGGAGAAGACGCTCGACGAACAGATCAAGGAGCTGCAGACCGTGCTCGACCAGAGCTCGAAGCTGCTCAAGCGCAACAGCGCGGATCTCGGCGCCGACGTCGATCAGCTCCGCGCGGACGTCCGCATCGCCAACGGCCTGGTCACGGCCGTCAACAACAACATAAATGAGCTCAAGGCTGCGTTCACGAAGAGCGAGGCCCGCGTCGATGCACTGGAGCAGCGGCTCGCCCAGATGGAGAGCGGCAAGCCGAGCGCGAACAGCTCACCGGATGATCTGTGGAAGCTCGGGTCCACGGCCTTCGAGGCGGCTCGCTACAACGACGCGAGCGACATCTTCAAGCGGCTGGTCACCAGCTTCCCGACGCACGAGCGCGCAGACGATGCGCAGTACTTCCGCGGCCAGAGCTATACGAATCTCAAGGACTGGGAGAAGGCGATCGGCTCCTACCAGGCCCTCGCCGACAAGTATCCCGATAGTGCGCTCGCCGACGACGGGCTGTACTTCGCGGCGCTCGCCGCGCAGAGCCTGAAGAACTGCACCGAGGCCCGTGCCTATCTCGGGCTGATCAAGCAGAAGTATCCGAAGTCGAACGTGCTGAAGCAGGCCGCTGATCTCGACGCGACGGTCAAGAAGGATGCGAAGAACAAGGCGAAGTGCACGTCGTGACCTGGTAGCCGGCGCTCAGCGCCGCGGGACTTACTTCGCGGGCTTCGCAGAGCCCGAGCCGCCGCCGGTGCCCTTGCCGGAACCACCGCCGGTCCCGGTCCCCTTGCCGGCGATCAGCTTGCCGCCGAGCTTCTTGAACTGCTCGAGGCCATCCGGCTTCAGGTCGTACGACGGTGCCAGCTTCGAGTGGCACTGATTGCAAGACTTGATGTTGTGGTCCTTGTTGAACTTCTTCATCA
>JAYUVX010000415.1:0-3174 GCA_043753855.1 Myxococcales bacterium
GCGTGAGCTACTGCCAGGTCACGTCGAACGTGTCGCGGATCGTCGTCGGGTATTTCGCCGCGGGCGCGTCCCTGAGGTAGCCGGCCGCCGGCACGTTGCGGCCATAGCTCGTCACCGTGACGGCATCGCCCACGTGGACGAGCGTGAAGCCGTAGTAGGCGTCTGCGCCGGTCACGTTGGACTCGAGCAAGCTACCGCCATTGCCGGCGACGACCTGCCAGGTCTTGCTCGGCTTGGTCTTGAACCAGAGATGGTTGTGCGCCGATAACATCGCCTCGGCGTGGTTGGCCTCGAGCGCCGTCCAGACCGCGTCGCGGTTCGTGGTGCTCGTGAATCCTCCCTCGCTGGAGAGGGGCGATGGATACGCCGGTTTGTGACCGATCGCGAACAGGTGCTTCGCGCCTGCTGCGTGCGCTGCCGCTGCATCCGATGCGATCCACGTTGCCGGCGCGGAGCCGTCTCCGCCAACCGGATCGGTGTCGAGGACGATGAAGTGCGTACCCTGATAATCGAACGAGTAGGTCAGCTTGCTCTGATCGGTCTGCATCTGGTCGGTGCCGCCCGCCGTGGGGCCGTTCGAGCCGCGAATCTTCGATCCCATGACGGTTACCCAGGTCGTCTCCGCCTGCACGTAGGCGAGCTTGACGCTCCCGGACTTGTTCTGCATCTCGTGATTGCCGGGGACAGGAACGAGCTCGACGCCGGCCGCAGGAAGGGGTGACGCCGCATAGTGGGCGAGCCACACCGTCAGCTCGGGCTGCAGTGCGGTCGCGTCCTTGTAGCCGTAGACCATGTCTCCCGCGAAGAACACGAACTTCGGCGGCGGCGATAGCGCCGCGATGTCCGCGAAGGTCCGATCGAGCTGGGCGAGGTTCGCGGTGCTCGGATCCCCTGAGGTGATGTCGGCCTTCTCGAGCCGGTTGCAGCCGACCACGACGAACGAGAACCCTGGCTCGCCCGCAGGGCCGTCGATCGCCGTTGCATCATGTTGATCTCCGCCAGGCGGAGCGTCGACGTTCGCATCATGCGGTGACGAGCATGCGGCGAGAACCAGGAACGGCAGGGTACGCAGCACGTGGCGGACCTGACCACGCGGCGATCGATGGGGTCAAGCGACAAGTTCGCGCCGGGCCGGTGGCAATCAAGTTGTGCCGCGCGAAGCGCAGCCGCCTCGTGCCACGCATGGCTGCCTCCCAGGAAGCGGTTAAACACGATCGCGAGTCCCGTGCCCTCGGGTCGGCCTACGAGTCAGGCTCACAGTCACCATGCGGGCGCAGAAGCACTTCTATCCACCGGTGTGGCGCAGCACCAGCGACACCGAGATCGGGATGACGTCGGCATCGAATGAACCTGCGTGCGAGGCGAGCGTGGTCTCTTTGATCGCGATCGAGAACGTACCCTTCGCGAGGAGGATCGTTCCGGTGAGGTGCAGCCGCTCGAGCGCCGCTTGATCTGCTCGTTTGAGTGTTCCGGCGATCGTGATCGAGTGCGTGCTTCCAACCAGCGAGAGCGTGCCATGCGCCGTGAACAGGACACCTTCTGCGCCTGCGGGTTGGGCTGCGAGCAGTTGATCGACGTCGACGGTGATCCGCGGATAGGCGTCCGCCTCGAGATACCCCGTGCGCGCATGCTTGCTGCGGGCGCGAACCCCGGTGTCCACGGACGCGGCGGGCACGCTGATCGTTGCGGTCATCGGCGAGGCAAGGTCGTGCGGGTTGCCACGCCAGAATCCTTCGACGTCGCCGGCGAACCTCGCGTCGAACGTCTCGCCACCAGCAGACACCCGCGCGGTGATCGACGTGCCCTCGTGTCGCACGACCTCGTAGCGGCCGGCGGGCGCGTCGAACCCACCGGCGATCGCGTTGCTTGCGAGCGGCTGTGCGGCGTCGAGTGGCAAGGCATCGACAGCGCCGCTCGGTCGTGAGCCGCTCGCGAACGCTGCGAGCGGGACGAGGCTCGAGATCGCGCCGAGCGTCCAGGCGACCGCGCGAAGGAGGGAGGAGCGGATGCGGCGTCTCGACTCGCGCCGGCGGACGACGTAGCTGCCGATCGTTAGCCCGATCGTGAACGCCGCGACGACGGCGCAGGCATCGATACCGAGCCACACGGGTTGCGCATCGCTCACGCGCCAGCCGAGGTCCGGGTCTGGGATGTAGAAGCGCTTTTCGAGGACGGTGTAGAGGTTGCCCGAGTCCTGCACGAACCAGCGCGACAGCGGCGCGAGCAGCGCTGCGACCGACAGGCCCACGGGGAGAAACGAAGACTTCACGTCTTCTTCAGCGTGAGCGTCCACTGAATCGTCAGTGCCGTGTCGACTCGCTCTGTCGGATCACGTACGCCACGGACACGCCGGCGAGGCAGGTCCGTGCGGCGGCGTGCGGCGTTAGGTCCGCGAGCGAGGTGTCGCCGTGGCTCCGTTCAAGTCAGTGACGTGACAGAGGTAGAGCGCGCCGCGAGATCGCGGGTCCTGTCTCGTTGGGGTCGCCAACGTTCTTCGTAGTCGGTGCCGAACTCGCGCCGCGCCGACATCGCCGCGAACGACATCACGATGTACGCAAAGTGATCCGCTACTGAGCGATCAACGCGTCCAGCTGCCGGTAACAGGCTTCCATGCCTTGGTCCATGCCGGAGGCGAGCGCACCGTCGCGATCTTCTTTGGACTTATAGGTCTGCGTGATGCGCATTTGGGTGGCTCCGCCCGTCTCCGTGAATTCGTGCGTCTCGACGAGAAAGGCGACCGTTTCCCCGGAGCCGAGCTTCATCGTCTCGGTGTGAACCATCCGCTCGTGCGGCGCGAACTCGGTCCACTCGCCGCGCAGCGTCATGACCGGATCAGCGTCGGCGCTCCTCCACGCCAGTTTCAGCGTGCCGCCCACGCGAGGCTCGACTTCGCACACAGTCAGCGTCCATCCCGGCGGCGGCAGCATCCAGCGCTTCATCTTGTCGGGGCTGGTCATCGCCTCCCACACGAGCCGGCGGGCCGCCTTGAACGAGCGAGTAAGAACGATGGTGGTGTCGGTAGGAGTCGTGATCTGAAGGCCGGTTGTCATGGTGTTCTCCTTTTGGAACGGGATTGCTCCTCGAACTGCATTTCGTCGAGGACGGAGTCGAGTGCGGCAAAGCGAGCCTCCCAGTGCTCGCGGAACGATTCGGTCCACAGCATTGCTTCCTTGA
>JAYUVX010000416.1:0-28312 GCA_043753855.1 Myxococcales bacterium
GACGGCACGTACGGCGCCACCGCGGACTGGTGGGGCGTGGAGACGACGAAGGGCGTGTCCGAAGAGGAGTTCCAGAGCGCGCTCAGCCAGCGGTACCAGTATCACAACGTGAAGATGGCCTGCGAGGAGAAGGGGTACGCGGTGGAGGAGGAGGTCAACGAGGAGGACGGCTCGATCCGTCTGGTCGTCACCAAGTGGGGTGCAGAATGAGCACGAAGAAGCAGATCGAGATCGTGATCAACGCCAAGGGCGAGGTGACGTTCGAGATGAAGGGCGTGAAGGGCCCGAACTGTCTCGGCGAGACCAAGTTCCTCGAGACCGCGCTGGGCGGCGATTCCGCGGTTGTCGAGCAGCAAAAGACCAACGAATTCTATGAACAATCAGAGGGTTACGTCTCGACCTGGAGCGGGGAAGGCACCGACGAATAGCAGCGTAGGATGACTGACGTGGCCAACCAAGAATCAGAGCCGGCGACCGAGAGCGAGACTCGCGCGGAGGATCTCAACGACGAGATCACGCGCAAGTACGATCCCGAGCGGCTGCTCCGCATGATCGGACGGCGCGCTGGCAAGGGCGAGTCGCTCGAGCACTCGGTGCGCCACAAGTACGAGCGCAGGTTCGGCGTCGACCTCGGCCACGTCCGCATCTACAGCGGCGAGTTCGCCGAGGAGTTCAACAAGCGCCGCGACGCGCACGCCGTCACCATCGGATCGACCGGTATGATTTTGATGGGCGGCTCGGCCGAGAAGTCGATGGCCGGCTCGGCTGGTGAAGCGCTGCTCGCCCACGAGCTGACCCACGTCGCGCAAGGGCAGCGCAATCAGGGCGGCGGTCTCTACCGCAAGGGCGTCTCCGCGATGCCGTTCACGGAGGAGCACGAGGCCGAGGCCGAGCACCACGAGGCCGCCGTCCAGCACGAGGCCGCGCACGGCGCCGCGGGTGCTGCTGCCGCCGCGAGCAAGCCAGCGGCGGCGGGTGGAGCGAAGCTCGCCGAGGCGATCGAGCAGGTCAAGCAGCGCGTGCTCGACATGGCTGCCGATGCGGCTCGTACGTTCTCCTACCGCAACGGCATCCAGCGCCGACCGTAGCTGGGGTATCCTCGTCGGGATGACCGAGCCGAGCGCCGATGCAGGCATCGTCCAGTCCAGGGTCCAGCTCGAGCGGCTGGTCGCGCAGGACGAGCTCGCGGGCCGCACGATCTCCGGGTTCGCCGCGCTCGGTGTGCTGCTCCGTTCGGCGGATCTCGATGGCGTCACGCTCGACCGTGTCGACCTCCGGGACGCGGATGGCGACGAGTCCCGGCTCGAGCGTGCCGAGCTGAAGCTCTCGGATCTTCGTTCCTCGCAGTGGAAGGGCTCGCTGTGGAACCGGGTCACGGCGAAGGACTGCGACATGACCGAGCTCGACATGACGGGCGCGCAGATCACGCGTTGCACGTTCGGCCCGGTGCGGATGGCGCGGGTCCGGATGCACAAGGCGCGGATCCACAGCACGACCTTCAAGGACTCCGAGCTGTACTCCGCGGACTTCGCCGGCGCGGTGCTGATCAAGGTCGCGTTCGAAGGCTACGAGCACGCGACGGTCTCGCTGTCGCGCACCGACTGGAGCGGGGCCTCGCTGTTCGAGGTCGACTTCAAGCGCGCGAACCTCTACGGCGCGAACCTTCGTGGTGCGGTGCTCGTGCGCTGCGATCTTCGAGGTGCCAGTCTGTGTTCCGCGGACCTGACCGGCGCGCGTCTCGTCGGGTGCCAGACCGCCGGCGTCGACCTCGACGGAGCCATGATCTAGGAGCCATATGCCGTCCCGTCCCGACCTGCGCGACATCGTGAGCAACGTGAAGGATGCCTTCGCGGATGCCGATCGTGACACCTTGCTCGAGGTGCTGACGTTCGTGATCAAGGAGTACGTCGTTGAGGGGCCCCCACCGATGCTCGTCCATCAGGCCGAGACGGTTTCGGACCTGCAGGGCGCGTCGTTCGCGAGCCTGATCGGTGCGCTGCAGACCAGGTTCGACTTCCCCGAGCTCGCGATGTTCGTCGTCGACGGCGAGACCGTGGGCGTGCGGGTCGGCGGCGTCGTCCAGCCGTTGCTCGCGCCGCGGACACCGCTGATCGCTGCACCTCCGCCGGCTCCTGTGCCACAGCCCGGCGTCCGAGTCGTCGAGACCGGCCTGCAGCAGCGTCTTCCCGCGGCGGCGCCGGCACCGCAGGGCAGTGCGCCACCACCGAGCCGCGGGGTCTCGATGCGCGGCCGGCCCACCGGTGAGGATCCGGCCGCGCCCGCTCCGCCCCAGCCCGCTGCCGCACCGCCGGCGGCGGCCGCACCCGCACCGTCCGACAAGCCCGACAGCGCGGGGGGGGATGATGCGTCCGCGCGGTTCAGCTTGCTGGAGCTCGACTGATGTCCTCGGTGGCTCGCAGGTACTACGAGCGCGGCCGCGCGGCGCTCGATAGCGGCGATCTCGAGTCTGCACAGGAATCGCTTCGCGCTGCGCTCGAGCTGGCGCCGCAGTTTGGCAATGCGCGCGTCGCGTATGCCGTGGCGATCGCGAAGGCCGGGGACTGCCCGCGCGCCGCGCAGGCGCTCCGTCACGGCGTGGCCCGCGCGTCCTCGAAGATCTCGTCGGCCGCGATGTACGCCACGCTCGGCGATGTGCTGACGATGGGCGGCGACTTCTTCGGCGCCGAGGACGCGTTCCGGACCGCGGCCCAGACGCCGGGCTTCGAGGCGCGGGTCGCCTCCGGTCTTGCCCGCGTCTACGCACGGCTCGGCCGGTTCGCTGACATGGCGACCCAGCTCAAGCGCGCCGCAGCGCTCGCTGGATAGATCGAACGCTGGTCAGTAGTTCACCGGCGGCGGAGAGATCTGCACTCCGCCGAGCTGCCCGCGGAACCGCACCGCGCCGGTGCCACCACCACCACCGCCACCGCCGGCGGCGCCGCCACCACCGCCGGTGCTGCCATTGGTCGCGGCCGTGGAGCCGAACGCGCCGTTGCCGCCGTTGCCAGCCTCGGCGACGCCGCTACCGCCCGAGGGAATGCTCATCCAGTCACGATCATCACGACCATCCCCACCCGCCGGTGGATCGTGCGACCCCTCTCCACCACCGGCACCGTGCGCGACGATCTGACCGCCGGGCGCCATCACGGTGATCTGCGGCGCCTCGAGCACGAGCATGCCGCCCGAGCCGCCCCCACCGCCACCGGCGTCGGCCGGAAGCGCATGGTGGCCGCCACCTCCGCTCGCACGGAGCTCGGCGGTGATCACGATCGATGAGCCGAACAGATAGACCGCGCCGCCGCCGTTGCCGCCCGCACCACCGGTGCCCCCCGCGCCGCCGACGTTGCTGCCGCCCTGACCACCGGGGCAGCCGCCGCGCAGGACCATCGCCTGTTGCGGGGCGTTCGCATTGGTCGTGAGACCTCCGCCGGTTCCATTCCCCGCGCCGCCACCACCACCCATCGAGATGAACGTTCCACCGGCGCCGCCGCCGCCACCGCCGCCGTTCCCAGGATTGCCGCTGACCGCCGCATCGCACAGCACACTATTCGACGCCGGCCCCGCACGATTGGCGGCGGTGTTCGACGACGCATCGAGCTTCTTCGACACGGTGATCGGACCGAGTGAGACCAGCATCAACGCGCGCGGCCCGGTGACCACCGTGTCCCCGGCCATCGTGATCGACGTGCCGGCGATCGCGCAGACGTCGGGGCCCGCGCTCTGCGTCACGACGGTGCAGCGCGGATCGGTGCCGGTATCGATGGTGTCTGCGAGCACGAGCGCGGCGGAGGGCACAGACGTGAAACATGCGCGCACGAGGCCGCCGTAGCAGTTTGTTGCCGGGTCCTTGCCGTCGATCGGCGTTCCTCCATCGCGGAGCGAAAGATCGTCGATCCCGAGGATCGTGTTGCAGCCGCTCACTGCGACGACGCTGGCGAGAGCGAAGCCCAAGGTCCGCACCCCGGAACGGTATCATGCTGGGTCGGCACCCCGTCGGTCGTTGTGGCGGGCGCGGGAACGTCATACGCTCCGAATGTGGGCCGGTTCATGACCGATCGCGCGATCTGCGTCAGCTTGCTGCTGCTCGTGGTCGGGGCGCACGGCGCTGCTGGCCAGCCGCGCACCGCCGAGGAAGCGTTCGCGCGGGGCCGCGAGGCACTGCAGGTCGGGAACTACATGGAGGCGTGCGCCGCATTCGCGGACAGCCAGAGGCTCGATCCGCAGCTCATCACGCAGTTCAACATCGCGCTGTGCGACGAGCAGCTCGGCAAGCTCGCCAGCGCGCTCGCGATCCACAAGGAGCTCGCGGTCAAAGACGACAACCTGCCGCGCCGTGCCAAGGCCGCGGCCATGGTCATCGAGCTCGAGCGGCGGGTAGCGCGGCTTCGCATCGACATCGCCAATCCCGCTGTGCAGCTACCGTCCGGGCTCGAGGTCACGGTCAACAGCCTCCGCGCCACGAACTTCAAGGACATGCCGATCGATCTCGGGATCAGTCACGTCGTCGCACACGCGCCCGGCTTCGGGGACTGGCGCGGTGATGTCACCGCGAAGGACGAGCGCCAGAAGGTGGTCGTCACGGTGACCTTCGCGCCACTCGGATCGACCGCGTCTTCCGATCCGTTGGTGCCGCTCGATCCCACGCCACGGTCGCGCGACCAGCCTGCATCGTCCAAGCGCAGGACGCTCGCGGTCGCCGGTATGGTGGTCGGCGGCGTCGCACTCGCCGGTGGCGTGACCTACGGCGTGCTCGCGCGCAGCAGGTGGAACGACGCCAAGGAGCTGTGCGGCGGGACCACCTGCGGGACGCAGGCCGAGCTCGGTCGCGGTCAGGATCTCGTCGACCAGGCCCGCACGCGCGGGACGATCTCCACGGTGCTGTTCGTCGGCGGTGGCGCGATCGCAGCCGCCGGCGTGATCCTCTGGGTCACCGCACCGAAGGCGGAGCGCTCGGCCGCGCTGGCGCCGACCGCATCGAGCTCGTCGGTCGGGGTCGCGCTGCTCGGCCGCTACTAGTAGCCGTGCATCTGCTGAGGATAGCTATGAGCGGGAACCCACAACGGATCGACGAACGTCTGCGTCAGTACGACCGTGATGTTGTCAGTTCCGCCATTGTTGTTCGCGGCGCGAATCAGGTTCTCGGCGACGACCTCCAGTGAATCGCCCGACGTCATGATCTCGCGGATCATCCAGTCGTCGACGAGGTCGGAGAGGCCGTCGCAGCAGAGCAGGAACACGTCGTTGTGCTCGGGTACCATCGTGTTGTGCTCGATCTCGACACTGGCATCGAGACCGACCGCCCGGATGATCACGTTCGAGGTGGCGGGACCGAGTGTGCCGACCAGATCGGGGCGGTC
Source organism: Myxococcales bacterium (assembly GCA_043753855.1). Classification (GTDB taxonomy): domain Bacteria; phylum Myxococcota_A; class Polyangia; order Haliangiales; family Haliangiaceae; genus JABFXX01. Next base: position 5,358 of record JAYUVX010000416.1, read on the forward strand.
CTGATAGAGGTTGCGCAGCGAGTGGTCGCGCGTGAGCTGCTGCAGCTGACCGTGGCGCAGCAGGTACGCGCGCGAGTCGCCGCAATGACAGATGTGGACCCGGCCTTCCTCGAAGCGCATGCCGACCGCCGTGGTGCCCATGCCGTGACATGCGTGGTCCGCGAGCGATCGCTGGAATACCGCCGCATTCGCAGCCTTCATCGCCGTCGTCAGGTGATCTTGGCCGGGGCCTGGCGCCGGATCGCCGGTCTTCAGCGAGTGCACGATCGTGCGGATCGCGATGTCGGACGCGACCTGACCCGAGGCGTGACCTCCCATTCCGTCGCACACCACGTACACGCCGAGGAAGTCGTCGTAGTACATCGCATCCTCGTTCTGGGTCCGCTGGGCGCCGACATCGGTTCGACCGACCGCGCGTAGCAGGAACCGCTCGACGGGGATCAGACGGCTCTGGTCGATCACGCAGCCTCCTCAGCGCGCACGCTCATCGTTCGATCTACGGCGACGTGGGGCCAGACCTTCCTCACTCGATCACCCGGCGGTTGGCCATCTTGACGCGGCTTGGCAAGGTGGCCCATGGGGTGCCGCGCTCCGCGCGCAGCTGCGCAGAGAGCTTGCCGAACGCGACGCTCGGCGGGTCCCCCAGCGAGGGTAGCCGCCAGTTCGCGGCCATCGCTGCGCGGACCTCGGCGACGATGTCGAGTGACTGCTCGGCGGCCGCATCGACGACCTCGAACAGCTTGTCGAAGTAGGACACCGCGCGATGGAGGTCGCGGAGCAGCGCCTGGGGCGTCTGGTCCTTGAGCTCTTCCTCGATGTCCTCGGGACGCTCGACCTCGCGAGGTTCCGCGTTCGCGTGGAGCCGATGGGCGAGCTGCTCCTTGAACAGCGGCATCTCGACGTCGACCTTGCTCTCGGTCCGCAGCGGATCGAACTTCAAGAGGCCCCACGCGCACTCGAACCGGGCCTCGATCGCTGCCATCAGCTTCGGATCGATGTTGGCGATCGCGGCGTCCCGGCGGGCGCGGACCGCGATCCGCCCTGGATCCTCCGGATTCCCGGGCAGCGGTGCTTCTTCGAGCTGCGTGAACGACGGTAGTCCGAACCAGCGCTGGAGCTCGGCAGCCGTCGCCGCATCGACCACCTCGTCGAGCGGCTGGTCCCGATCGCGATCGAGAAGCTGCTTGACCGTGGGGTCAGGCTTCGCGTCCGCGTCGGGCTCGTCGTCGTCCAGGGTCATTGCGTTTGAAGCACGATCACGTAGGCGAGCACGCCGAGGCCGATCCCGATGATCATCGACATGATCCAGAACAGGGCGCTCGCACCTTGCCGGACCGGCTCGGCACCTGCCGGCTGCAGCGAGTGACCGGTGCGCGCAACCGAGACCACGCCATCGCTCGGCTGGAGCATGACCGTCTTGTTCGCGCCGCCACCGGGGGGCTGCTGCTGCATGCCGGGCGGCTGCATCCCGGGCGGCATCTGCATGCCGCCCTGGTTGATCGGCGGCGCCATGCCCGCGACGATCGTCTTCTGGTTGGGCGGGGCCTGGTTGTAGCCGCCCGGCGCAGCGAGACCGGCCGGTTGCCCGGCCATCGGCTGACCGGCGGCGAACGGGCTGACCTGCGCGATCATCGTCTTCTGCTGCGGCGACGCAGCGGCGTATCCACCCTGCGGCTGCTGCATGTGCTGTGGCTGCTGCATGTGCTGCATGTGCTGCATGTGCTGCTGCGGCTGCATGTGCTGCGGCGGCATTCCCGGCATCGGCGGACCCGCGGTCGCGACCACCGTCTTCGGCATTCCGCCGGCGCCGATCGACATCCCGCCCTGGGTCAGCTCGGCGAACACCTGCTGGCAGTGATGCATCATCTCGCCCGACGACTGGTAGCGACGACCCGCATCCTTCTCGAGCGCACGCCGCACGATCTGCTGCACCGAGTACGGCACCGAGTCCGGCATCGGCGGAATCTGTGCCTGCAGGTGCATCTGGATGACGGTCATCGGGTTGTCGTCGTTGAACGGGACGTTGCCGGTGAGCATCTCGAACGCGAGGATGCCGAGCGCATACAGATCGCTACGCGCATCGAGCGGCAGCCCGCGGCCCTGCTCGGGAGACATGTACTGCGGCGTCCCGAACACGACGCCCGCCTGCGTCTTCATCCGATCGCCCTCGAGCAGCTTTGCCACCGAAAAGTCGAGGAGCTTCACGAAGTCGGGCGAGCCGGCCATGTTCAGGAGGAACACGTTGTCGGGCTTGATGTCGCGATGAATGATCCCGATCGAGTGCGCCTCGGCGAGCGAAGCACAGCACTGGATCAGGATCTTCACCACGCGCTGCGCGGCGAGCGGGCCCTTCGCCAGCGCGTCCCGCAGCGACAGGCCGTCGAGGAACTCCATCGTCATGAACAGCCGACCGTCGGACGTCTGGCCGAAGTCGAACATCCGGATCGTGTTCGGATGCTGGAGCCGCGAGCACGCCTTCGCCTCGTTGTAGAAGCGCTGGACCCACTGCGGGTCCGCCGCCATCTGCGCGTTGAGCATCTTCAGCGCGATGATGCGATCGATCGAGATCTGCCGGGATTTGTAGACGACACCCATCCCGCCCTCGCCGACACGAGCCTGGATCTCGTACCGACCATCGATAACTTTGCCGACGAACGGGTCTACGCTCATGGAGGGCTGAACTTCACGCGGTCATTGGCCTTGATCTGGTCCGTGGTCAACTTGACCTTACCGACCGTGGCCGCCTTGTCGATGCGGACGATGGTGACCTCACCGCCGGAGAGCGGCTGATCGGAATCGCCGCGCAGCACGTTCGCGCGCCAGCCCTTCGCGATGCCCGAATTCGATCCGGCGCCGATCGTGATGATCGTGTCAGAGCCCTGGACCTCGTTCTTCAGCACGCGGGTGATCACCGGATCGGCCTTCGCGTCGTCGCAGTTCGGGTTCGACGGATCCGGCGACTTCAGATCGCATGCCTTCCACGCGGTCTTCTTGCACGACTTGACCTTGCGATCGGGAGGGGTGGGGCAGGGCATCGTTGCCTGGCACGAGGGGATGTTGACATCGGGCGGCGTCGGGCAGACGTCCTTGCATGGCGGCCATCCGGGAGGGGCGCCCGTCTTGGGGCACACCAGCTTGCAGGCCGGGTTCTTCGGGTCGAACTGGAACTCGTCGCACGGCACTTCGGCCTCGGGGACCGCGGCGAGCTTCGGCGGCTCCGGAATCTCGAGCTTCCGTGGATCGAACAGCACGCCGACGACGGCGGGCTTGAACTCGACGGTCAGCTTGTACTTGCCGGCATCGCCGCGGCCGACCGCATAGACGCGAACGAAGTACTTGCCCTTTGCATCGTCGAGCTTCGCCGTCTTGGTGCGACCGCTGCTCCGCTTTTTGCCCGTCTTCTTCGACGTCAGGATCGGCGTGTTCCACTCGTCGAACACGTCAAACGCGAGCTGCAACCCGGGGCGCGGCGGCGTCCACTGCAGCTTGATATCCAGCGTGCCCTTCTGTTTGTCGGGCACCTCGACGAGCTTCCAGTCGACGCGATCGCCGCCCGGATAGGTGACGATGCCGGAGGCCTTCGCCTCTCCGTTCTCGAACGCCAGAGCCTTCGCGCCTTTGACCTTGCCGTCGTTGCCGGTCGAAGCATCCTGCGCGACGTTGTGCGCACAGGTCGCGCAGAGCATGAGCAGCGCGAAGCAAAGCCCTCGGCGCCCCACCGATTTCCCGAGCATGATTGAAGTCTTACTTAACTGCTCGGAGCACGCAAGAGCTAGGGAGCCAGAGCTACGGTCTGCGACGTGATGAGCTATGGGGTCAGCGTGACGTTGCCGCCGCCGGCCTTGATCTGATCCGGCGTGGCCGTGACGGTCGCCTTGCAGGTACGCTCGCTGCAATCGGAGAGCGTGAATGACCCGGCAACGCCCTGGATCTTGCCCCTCCAGCCCACGGCGACCTGCTGCGCGGTTCCGATCCCGATCGTGATCAGGGTGCCGCCGCTGACCACGGACAGGCCGAGCACGCGAGCGCTTTTCGCCGTCGGCGCCGGACCCGGCTTCTCGACCTTGGCCACCGGCTGCGGCGGCGTCGGCGTCGGGCCACCCTTCTTGATCTTGATGACCGCCGTGGTGGGCGGCTTGTAGCTCTTCGGGGTGTCGTCATTGATCGGCACCAGCGGCAGGGGCCCGATGAACGCGACCTTCGCGGGGAAGTCGCTCTTCACCTCCGCGGCTGCGGTCCGCTTGAACGCGGCGCGGAGGACGAAGTCGGCGGAGTCCTTGCGGCCCTGCAGATAGAGATGGACCAGGTACTTGCCGGGCACGAGGTCGTACAGGGTGCGGACCTTGTTGAGCTCGTGCGCGTCCTCCTCCTCGAGGTCGGACTTGCTGATCACGCGATAGCCGGGATCGAGGACCTCCATCGCCAGATCGAAGTCCTCGTTGGCGTCGTCGCCCGGGGGCGTGATCTCGAGCCGGAGTGACAGCTCGCCGTTGCCGGGGAGGTCGAGGGCGAACCACTTCGCACGGCGGAAGTCGGAGTATTTCAGCTCGCCCTCCGCCTTGCCCTCCAGCTTGTCGTCGAGCGCGATGGTCTTGGGCTTGTTCCAGGGCTTGACCTTGTCGGTCTTGTAACCGCTGTGCTGCGGGATCTGAGGACCACCACAGGCTCCGAGCACCACCAGTGCGAGGACGATACGCCGCATCCGCAGACACTAGCACGGGCTTGCTCGGCGGCGCCCGGGGTGGCACATCGCGAGGGTGAAGGTCCTGTTCGTGCTGGTGCTCGCGGCGACTGGCTGCAAGTCGGATCCGTCGGATGGATCGGTCGATGGGCCCAAGGTCTTCCAGTCCATGTGCGCGAGCTGTCACGGCCCGACCGGTCGGCCGACCGAGGCGATGGTGGCGCAGCTGAACGTTCGAGATCTCACGTCGTCCGAGCTGCGCGCGCGCGTGACTCCGCAGCTGGTCGAGAATCAGGTTCGCAAGGGCTCCGCGAACAAGCTGATGCCCGCGCTCGAGGGCGCGCTGACCGACGCGCAGATCAAGGCGGTGTCGGCATTCGTAGCATCGCCGACGTTTCTCGGCGGCAAGTAGCCAGCTCGGCAAGCACGTCGGGATCTTCGTCGGTATGCGCCGCGAGGACTTCATACGCTCCGAGCTGGGCGAGTGCCCACACCGCGTGCTGGCGGACCAGCGACGAGCGCGAGGCGAGCAGGAACACGAGCGGTGGGATCGCATCGGGCGATCCGGTGTTGCCGAGCGCGACGGCGACGTTGCGATGGAGCACGTCGCGCGGAATTCTCCGGAGCGCGCTGCGTCGCATGAACCGGCGCAACTGATTCGCGCCCTTGCCGGCGAGCGCGACCAGATCCGGTAGCGCATGCTCCTGCGTGCGCGGCGACAGCAGTGGCTCGTGCGGCTCGCCGCCACCGGCGTTGAAAGGGCAGACCTCCTGGCAGACATCGCAGCCGAACACCCAGGTACCGATCGGGGTGCGCAGCTCGCGCGGGATCACGCCGTGATGCTCGATCGTCAGGTACGAGATGCAGCGCCGCGCATCGAGCAGGTACGCGTCGACGAACGCGCCGGTCGGGCAGGCATCGAGGCAGGATCGGCAGCTGCCGCAGCGCGGCTTCGGTGCGGTCTCGGGCGCGGTCGGCGCGAGGTCGGCGTCGACGAGCAGCTCGCCGAGGACGATGTAGCTGCCGGCGCCCGGCGCGATCAGCATCGTGTTCTTGGCGACGAAGCCGAGACCTCCGCGCTCCGCCCACTCGCGCTCGAGGATCGGCGCCGAGTCCACGCACGGACGGGTGGCGACCGGCGTGCCGAGCTCGGCGGCCAGCCGATCCGCGAGCAGCACCAGCCGATCGCGCATCACCAGGTGATAGTCCTCGCCGCGGGCGTAGCGGGCGATCCGGCCGCGCAGCAGGTGATCGGTGGGGATCGGATCGGCGCGGTCATAGGCGAGCGCGACGACGACCAGTGCGCGCGCCGAGCCGAGCAGCGTTCGCAGATCCGCGCGCGCTCCGGTGTGCTCCGGCGTCGCAAGGTAGGTCATCTCGCCGGCGTGGCCGTGGGCGAGCCAGCTCGTGTACAGCGCGTGGCGCCGCGGCGGCTCGATCGGCACGATCGCCGCGCGCGCGAATCCGAGCTCGCGGGCGAGCTCCGCGATCACGAGACCTCGGCAGAGCCTTCGCGGTCGTCGTCGGGCGGCGCCCCCGCGAACTGGATCGCATCGTAGGCCACGGTGCAGTCGCGATCGCGCGGCTGCGGATACTCGACGCGGAGGCCGCGATAGGTCCGGACCACCACGCGCTCTGCATCGAGCGATTCGACGTAGCTCGGGATCAGCGGGACCTTGCCGTGGCCGCCGGGCGCGTCGAGGACCAGCATCGGCACGGCCATCGAGCTCATCCAGCCGCGCAGCCCCTGATAGAGCTCCATCGCTGTCTCGACCGGCGTGCGCAGGTGATCGGTGCCGATCACGGTGTCGCCCTGGAACAGGTAGTACGGGCGCACGCGCGAGCGCACCAGGCCACGCATCAGCGCGCGCAGCGACCGCACCGACGAGTTGATCCCGCGCAGCAGCACGGTCTGGTTGCCGACCGGGATACCGGCATCGACCAGGCGCTCGCAGCCGGCGCGGGCCTCGGGGGTGAGCTCCTTGATGTGATTGAAGTGCGTGTTGATGAACAGCGGGTGGTGCTGCCTGAGCGCGGCGACCAGCTCGGCGTCGATCCGCATCGGGCACACGACCGGGAGCCGCGTGCCGATCCGGATGGTCTCGACGTGTTGGATCGCGCGCAGCCGGCCGAGCAGATGATCGAGCCGGCGCGTCGATAGTAGCAGCGGATCTCCGCCCGAGAGCAGCACGTCGCGGATCCGCGGGGTCCGCGCGATGTACTCGATCCCCGCATCGAGGTCCGAGGTCGTCGGCGGCTCGTCGCCACCGACCAGCCGCCGCCGGTTGCAGTGACGGCAGTAGATGCCGCAGCGATCGACCACGAGGAACAGCACGCGATCGGGATACTTGTGGACGATCGAGGGCGCCGGCATGTGCGAGTCCTCGCCGAGCGGATCGCGCAGCTCCTCCTCGCGAATGTCGGCCTCGAGCGCGCGCGGGATCGCCTGCAGGCGGATCGGACAGCTCGCGTGCACCGGATCCATGAGGCTCGCGTAGTACGGCGTGAGCCCGACACGAAACAGCTTCGCGGAGGCGGCCAGCCCCTCGCGCTCGGCGGGTGACAGCTCCACGGCGCGCGCGAGCTCGTCGGCCGAGGTCAGCATGTGGCCGAGCTGCCAGCGCCAGTCGTTCCACTGCGCCTCCGGCACGTCGCCGCGGCGCACCGGCGCTAGCGAAGAGAGCGGGAGGACCGGGAGCTGGACCACGTCGCGTATGTAGCACGGGCGCGGGCGAGGACGTCGACGAGGCCATCGGACAGCGGCAGTGCGGAGAGCTCGCTGTCGGCGACGAACTTCGCGGCAGCTGCGTCGTCCCCGGGCGTGGGCGTGAAGCCGCCGCCCTCCAGCTTCGGCGTTCCGCCGATCGCGCGCGCGAGGTAATCGAGGATCACGAAGTGATAGTCATCGCCCATGCGCTCGACCACGCACGCGAGCGGACCGACCTCGACGATCAAGCCGGTCTCCTCGCGGATCTCGCGAGCGACACCCTGAGCGAGTGTCTCCTGGGCCTCGAGGCGTCCGCCGGGGACCGTCCACAGACCGAGGTTCGGCTCCTTCGCGCGCTGGATGAGCAGCACGCGGCCTTCCGGATCGAACACGAATCCCGCGACCGCAACGATCGGCGTCATGGACTTCTTTTCCGCGTGGGAGTGGCCTTGGCGAGCAGGTTCTTGACAGCCGGTTTTAGCTTCGCAGGCAGCTTGCGGATCGTCGAGGCCGACGGGCAGTGAGGTGCGAGCGAGCAGTGTTCGCAGTCGGGTGCCTTCGCACCGCAGACCCGGCGCCCGTGCCAGATCAACCGGTGCGCGAAGTCGGTCCACTGGTCCTGCGGGATGATCGCCATCAGGTCCTGCTCGATCTTCACGGGATCGGTCTCGGTCGTCATCCCGAGCCGCGCGGCCACCCGCGCGACATGGGTATCGACCACGATGCCGACGTTCTTGCCCATCGCCGAGCCGAGCACGACGTTCGCCGTCTTGCGTGCGACACCCGGCATCGACGTCAGCCCCTCCATGGTGTCGGGAATCACACCGCCATGATGCTCGACCACGGCGCGCGCCATCCCGATCAGGTTCTTCGCCTTGTTCCGGAAGAAGCCGGACTTGTAGATCATCGGCTCGAGCTCGGCCGGTTCGGCCTTCGCGAGTGCTGCAGGGTCTGGGTAGTTCGCGAACACCGCCGGCGTGATCGTGTTGATCATCTTGTCGGTCGATTGCGCGGACAGGATCGTCGCGACCAGCAGCTGGTAGGGATTGCGGTGGTCGAGCTCGACGACGGCTTCCGGCCACGCCGTGGCGAGCAGGTCCGCCATCTTTGATGCGGCGGACCGGCGCGCCGGTATGCTATTGCCAGGACGAGCTTCCATGCAGCGCCGGCACCGTATCATCTTCTGGTTCTTCACGATCGCGGTGTCCTTCGCGGTCGCCGCGTGCTCGAACAAGAAGGAGATCAGGGCCGCGCGTAGCTCGGTCTATGACATCGACTTCGCGATCGTCTACACCGGCGCGCTGCAGGCCACGCGCGAGCTGTACGCGAACCTCGATGACAATCCAGGTGCGGGACAGATCAAGACCGCATGGCACCAGGTCGCCTACGCGAACAACCAGGACGATCTCGGTAACCAGCGCACCGTCGCGCAGGGCCAGGGGATGAGCCCGGGTCAGACGGTGTCTCCGGGCGCGGCCGCCGCCGGGATGCCGACCCGCCTGGCGTACAAGCGCTACTTCATCCGGTTCGATGTCTCGGTCGCCGGCGGTCGGCCGTGGCACGTGAAGGTGATCGGCCATGCGGCCGAGTGGGATCCGGGCAATGCGATGCCGACCGAGCTGCGCGGGATGGCGCGGCCGCCGTGGCTCGACGGCCGGATCGAGGCGCTGCAGGTCGCGATCTATCGCAAGGTCAAGCCGTACGCGATCAAGGCGAAGGAAGAGGCCGTCGAGACCAACCAGGAGCCCGAGCTACCGAAGACCGATCCATCCTCGTTCAAGGGCATGCCGGCGCCCGCGGCGAAGGCCCTCGCATCGACCAAGGATGCTCTCGCGTTGCGTGACAACGTCGCGTTCCGTGCGCAGCTCGCAGACGACGTGGTGTGGAGCCTCGGTGGCGCGCCGGGTGCCGACACCGCGATGGCGATGTGGCAGGCCGATCCAGAGACGCTCGACGCCATGGCACGCACGATCACGACGGGCTGCGCCGGTACCGATCGGAAGGTCTCGTGCCCGCCGGGGCCACCGATCGCCGGTGCGTGGCAGCTGATCATCGAGCCCCGCGGGCAGACCTGGAAGGTCTCCTCGTTCGTGAAGGTCGAATAGCCGGCCTGGCACACGGCGTGCTCCTGCTGGGATCATGTTCGCCGTCGTCGAAGCCGCTCCAGGGCCGGCCGCGCGGGCCGGTTCGCTGAGCCACGTCATCACGCGCGCTGCGGGAATCTCGCGGCGAGAGCCGGTTCGCGGCATCGATGTAATCGGGCACGTCGAGCGCGACCGCGCGACCGAGCTGGCGCACTCACCGTGGCGGAGGCGCGCGTGAGCACCGCACCGGTGGTCGGATACGTGGCCGCGGCGCTGAGCGTCACCGCGTTCGTCCCGCAGGCATGGAAGGTGGTCAAGACGCGCGAGACCAAGGAGCTGTCCGCGCCGATGTGGATCCTGGAGACCCTCGCGTTCGCGCTGTGGATCATCTACGGCGTCGCGATGGAGGCGCTGCCGATCGTGATCCCGAACGTCCTGTGCTGCGTGCTCTCGGTGTTCATCCTCACGATGAAGCTCGTACCGAATCACACCAAGCACAAGATCGCCGACAAGCTCGACCCTGCCGCGAGCTCTACATCGTCGTGAACGACATCGAGTCGATCCGGGCGATGCAGCCGCCGGGAACCGCCGCGCCGCCGGAGGTGACCTCGTGGAAGCTCACGTTCGCGAGCGAACCCGCGGGCGGCTGCGTGGCGGTGAGCGTCAGCGTGCCGCCGGTTGCGAAGTAGAACTTCGTCGGGCCCTGGCCGCTGACGATATCCGCGATGATGTTGACGCACGCGCCGCACGTGGTCGCGCCGAGCTCGGCCCCGGTGAGCGGATAGCTGCCAGCTGCGAGACGTGCCGTGAAGACGCCCTTGCCCGCGTTGAGCTTCAGGAAGAACGAGTCGCGCGGCGGACCGGCATCGAACACGATCGTCGACGTGGTGGGGCCCTGGATCGTCGTGCCTGTCAGCGCTCCGAGCGCGCCGTAGAAGCCGCGGATCAGGCACAGCGATGTGTCGTACGGTGCGTCGGTAGTCGCCCCCGGGGCGTCGGTGACCTTCAGGTCGGAGTCGCCGCATGCCGCGAGCAATCCGAGAGCGAGCAGGGCGGTGCGCAAGGGGAAACGATACCGCACCGGCGCTCGATGAGGATCAGGCAGTTAAGGGTGCGCCACGCGATCCTCGGAGGAGGCAAGCGTCAGCGTGCGAAGCAGACCCGCGCGACCAGTTACTCGTTGCAGACGCGGCGCGCGGGCAGTCGCTTGCCTGGATTGAGCAGGCCGGACGGATCCCACATCGCCTTCCACCGGCGCTGCCACTCGATCAGCTGCTCGGATTGTTCGAGGTGGATGTAGTCGCGCTTGGTGAGACCCACGCCGTGCTCGCCCGACAGCGTGCCGCCGAGCGAGACGGCGTGGCGAAACACCTGCTCGGCCGCGGCCCACATCCGGGTCCGCACGGCGGGATCCTCGGGATCGTCGTTCGAGAGCAAGTTGACGTGAAGATTTCCATCACCGGCGTGGCCGAACACCGCGGTCGCGATGCCGGTCTCGATCGACACCCGATCGACGCGCGCCAGCATCTCGACGATCTTTCCGCGCGGCACGCAGACGTCCTCGTTGACCTTGATCCGGAACGCTTCCTTGAGCGACGGCGAGATCAGCCGGCGCGCTTCCCACACCGAGCGGCGCTCGGCGGGCTCGGTGGCGGCGAGGACGTCGAGCGCACCGAGCTCGTCGCAACGCACGCCGACCTTCTCCATCATCATCTGCATCGAGTCCGGCTCGCCATCGACCTCGATCAGGACGATCGCGCCGGCGTTGGCGGGGAACCGGTAGCGGCTCTTCGGCCGGATGATGTCGATCGAGGACTTGTCGGCGAGCTCGAGCACGCGCGGGCGCAGTCCATCGCGCAGCAGCATGTTGATCGCCGAGCCAGCGGTGGGGACGTCCGCGAACACGCCGAGCACCGTCGCGGCGGCGGGAGGTTTCGGGATCAGCTTGACGAGCAGCTCGGTGATCACGCCGAACGTCCCCTCGGTGCCGACGAAGCCGGCGACCAGGTCGTAGCCGGTTACGCCCTTCGCGGTGCGCCGGCCGCACTTCAGCAGCTCGCCACCCATCAGCGCGACCTCGAGCCCGAGGACGTACTCGCGAGTGACGCCGTACTTGAACGCGCGCGGTCCGCCGGCGTTGGTGGCCGCGTTGCCACCGATCGAGCAGAACTCGAGCGATGCGGGATCCGGCGGATAGAACAGGCCCTGCTCCTCGACCGCGGTCTGCAGCACGCCGGTGATGACGCCGGGCTCGACGATCGCGATCAGATCCGCGGGATCGATCTCCTTGATCCGCTGCATCCTCTCGGTCGACAGCACGACGCCGCCGGCGATGGGCAGCGCACCACCGCACATGCCACTGCCCGCACCGCGCGGGGTGACCGGGACCTTGCGCTCGAGGCAGAGCCGCAGTACGGCGCACGCTTGCTCGGCGGATTCGACGAGCACCGCGCACTGGGGCGGATAGAATTCGGGCAGTGGACTCTCGTCTCGCCCGTAGTCGTCGAGGCGTTCGTGGCCCGGTCCGACGATCGCGGCGGCCCCCAACTCGCGTTCGAGCACGCCAACGATGTCACTCATCGTCACTCATCCCGGGCATCGCCGGAGTCTTAGACGGAGAACGAGGAACCGCAACCGCACGTCGACTTCACGTTCGGGTTGTTGAACTTGAAGCCCGCGCCCTGGAGGCCCTCGACGTAGTCGATCTCGACACCGACCAGGTACATGAGGCTCATCTCGTCGACGACGACCTTCACTCCCGCGATCTCGAGCGGGCGGTCGACCTCGGCGGACTCGTCGAAGTAGAGGTCGTACGAGAACCCGGCGCAGCCTCCGCCGACGACGCGGAGCCGCAGTGCCATGTTCGGCTCGATGCCCTCGGCCTCGCGGATCTCGTTGATCTTCAAGGCAGCCGTGGGGGTGATCTTGACCATCGACTCGGGCCCACCCGGATCGAGGGGCACGACGACGGCGGTAACGGCGGTGGCAGTTGCTAGCTCGGACATGTACGACTCCTGGACGAGCACCTTACCCTCACGTTAGGGTCATGGCAATGTCTCGGGGTGCCGAGCTTTGACACGCTGCTCCGTGATCTCCGCGCGTCGTTCGCCGAGATCGATCCCGTAACCCTCGATACCGAGCTGAAGACCGGCGGCCGGCCGATCGTGCTCGATGTTCGCGAGGCCGACGAGTTCGCCACCGGCATCATCGCCGGTGCGATCCACATCCCGCGCGGCTACCTCGAGCTGCGCGTGGAGAAGGCGATCCACGATCGCGCGACGCCGGTGGTCGTCTACTGCGCGGGCGGAACGCGATCGCTGCTCGCGGCGCGCAGCCTCGGCGAGCTCGGTTACACCAACGTGCGCTCGCTCGCGGGCGGGTTCACCGGCTGGAAGCGCAACGGCCTGCCGTGGGAGCAGCCGGTCACCCTGCGCGGAGATCAGGAGGCGCGCTACTCGCGGCACACGATGCTCCCCGAGGTGGGCGTGGCCGGGCAGGTGAAGCTGTTGCAGTCCAAGGTGCTGTGCATCGGCGCCGGTGGGCTGGGCTCGCCGTCGAGCATGTACCTCGCCGCCGCCGGCGTTGGCACGCTCGGCATGATCGACGACGACGTGGTCGATGCCTCCAACCTGCAGCGGCAGATCCTCCACAGCACCGATCGGGTGGGCGTCGCGAAGGTCGACAGTGCCGAGCAGACGCTGAGGGGCCTCAATCCCGACGTCAAGGTCGACAAGCACCGCACGCGGATCAACTCCGAGAACGCGATCGAGCTGATCGGACCGTATGACGTGATCATCGATGGCGCCGACAATTTTGCCACGCGCTACCTCGTCAACGACGTCGCGCTGAAGCTCGGCAAGCCGGTGGTCCATGCATCGATCTTTCGGTTCGAGGGACAGCTCACGGTCTTCCCGGCGAACGGTAGCCCCTGCTACCGCTGCTTGTATCCCCAGCCGCCTCCCGCCGAGGAAGCGCCGTCCTGCGCGGAGGCCGGCGTGCTCGGAGTGTTGCCGGGGGCGATGGGCGTGCTGCAGGCCACCGAGGCGATCAAGCTGCTGCTGAACCTCGGCGAGACGCTCGCTGGCCGGCTCCTGGTCTACGACGCCTTGAAGGCGAAGTTCCGCGAGCTCAAGCTGCGCCGCGACCCGAGCTGCCCGACCTGTGGAGAGGGCATCGATCGCTCGAAGATCCCGCTGATCGACTACGAGCAGTTCTGCGCCGGGCCGAAGCACTAGCGCTACACTCCCCGCAGTGATCGCTGCTGCCCAGCTCGTCGGCAACTACCGGATCGTCTCGAAGATCGGGACGGGCGGCATGGGGGCCGTGTACCTCGCCGAGCACCCGATGATCGGGAAGAAGGTGGCCCTCAAGGTCATCCACCGCGAGCTCGCGAGCAACAAGGACGTCGTCCAGCGGTTCTTCCAGGAGGCTCGCGCGGTCAACACGATCGGCAACGAGCACATCGTCGAGATCCATGACTTCGGCGTGACGCCCGAGGGCGACCACTTCTACATCATGGAGTACCTCGAGGGCCGCACGCTGGCCTCCGTGCTGTCGCGCGAGACCGCGCTCGAGACCATGCGCGCGCTCCACGTCGGCGCACAGATCGCGAGCGCACTGTCGGCCGCCCACCTCTCCGGGGTGATCCACCGGGACCTCAAGCCCGACAACATCATGTTGATGACGCGGCTTGGAGATCCGGACTTCGTGAAGGTCCTCGACTTCGGTCTCGCGAAGATGTTCCAGGCCAACAGCGCGTCGGCGGTGCAGACGGCCGCGGGCGTGCTGCTCGGGACGCCGCAGTACATGTCGCCCGAGGCGTGCGAGAGCAAGCGCGACATCGACCACCGTACCGATATCTACGCGCTCGGGATCTTGCTGTTCCAGATGATGACCGGCGTGCTGCCGTTCGATGGCGAGTCGATGGGCGAGGTGCTGGTGAAACAGGTCACGATGCTGCCGCCCGTGCTGCGCGGGCTCAACTCGATGATCCCGCCGTCGGTGGAGCAGATCGTGCTGCGCTGCCTCGCCAAGCACCCGGACGGCCGGTTCCAGACCATGGGCGCCCTGCGCATGGCGCTGCTCGATCCCGAGGCTTACCTGCGCGCCTCGCCGCCGATCGCACCGGCGCGCTCGGTGGCGCCCGGCGAGGCGCGGGCCGATGCACGAGCCGTGCTGGCGCACGCGAATGCGCGCACGCGGATGCTGTCGCCCGATGCGCCACCGCGCGACGCGATGAGCAACTCGATGAGCGGCGCGGCCACGGCCATCGACGCGGCGGCGCCGGTGGCCGCAAAGAGCCGCCAGATGCCGGTGCCCGGGCTCGTGCAGCCGAATCAGCCGAAGCACAACACGATGCGGATCTCGACCCCGGTCGGCTACTCGTCGCGGCCTCCGCGTCGGGTATGGCCGTTCGTGCTCGTGATCGGCTTGGTGGTCGGGCTCGGCGGCGGCGCGTTCGCGGTTGCCTGGTTCGGGCGAGCGCGCGATGCAGCGCCCGCCGATCCGGACCCAGGCAGCAGCGCAGGGAGCGCGGGTAGCGGAACCCCGGCGACCAGGCTGACCAGGCTGACCACGTCGGACGCGATGGCCGCCCTCGACGCCGGTGCGGTGGGCGATGCGGTGGCCGTGGTGCCGGATGCGCCGGTGGTCGCGGCGCCGGATGCCGCGGTTGCGATCGTCGTCATCGATGCGGCGGTGGCGGTCGTCGCGATCGATGTTCGCGCCGCCACGGGAAAGCTCGCACGGCTGACCATCGATTCATCACCCGCCGGTGCCACCGTGGTCGGCCCCGATGGCGTCGGCCTCGGCAAGACGCCGCTGAAGCTCGACTGGCCGGTCTCCACCACCCCGGTCGTGTTCGAGCTGCGGCTGAAGGGTTATCGCGACAAGAAAACCGAGGTCGCGGTGACCTCGAACACGATGACCCGCGTCGAGCTCGACCGAGTGCCCGCGATCCGCCCCGGTGCGGGTAGTGGCAGGGGCTCGGCGAAGGGTAGCGGGGATGGCAACAGCAACGGCCTGATCCGCCCCGACGATCTCTAGTGGTAGAGTGCGGAGATGGTGATCGCCGTCGTTGTCGGCCTGATCATCGCGGTCGTCACCGCGGTGCTGGCGATGCGTGCGGGCGCCGCCGAGGCGAGCAAGCAGGCGCGCCGGGCGATCGACGTGGCTCGCGTCGAGGCCGCGGCGCAGGTCAAGGCCGCGCAGCTCGAGGCCGGCACCGCCGTTCGGGAGCTCGACACCGCTGCCCGCGCCGAGGCGCTTGATCAGCGCACGAGCGCGGACGAGGCGCTCGCCGCGCAGGAGCAGCGGATCTCGACGCGCGAGGAAGCATGGTCGCGCCGTCAGGCCGAGGCGAGCTCCGGCGAGGATGCAATCGAGCAGCGCGAGTCGGCGCTCGACGCCACCTACAAGGACGTCCAGTCGCGTCGCGATCGCGCATCGGGTGTCGAGAACGATGCGAAACGCAAGCTGCAGCAGCTCCGCAGCGAGCTCGAGCTGCGCGCTGGCGTGAAGGCGGCCGAGATGATCGAGCAGATGTCTCGCGATTGGTTGCAGGATGCGCGTGCTCGCGCTGCGCAGCAGGTACGCGCCATCGATCAGACCGCCGCGGATCCCGCACATGATCGGGAGGCGCAGCGGGTGATGGAGATCGCCGCCACGCGCTATCACCACCACTACCTCACCGAGCGTGCGCAGAACTTCTTGCGGATCGGTCCCGACCTGGTCGGCATCCTGCTCGACAACAACGGCGCGCTTCACCAGGCGATCCAGACGGTGGCCGGCGTGCAGCTGCTGGTCAGCGACGAGAAGGACGTGATCCGGCTCGATGGTCTCGATGGCGTCGGCAAGGAGTTCGTCCGCCGCGCGATCAACCGGATCAGCAAGAAGCCGGAGGCGCTCGAGGATGCGCGCAAGGATCCCGAGGGCTGGGCCACTCGCGGCCGCGAGGTGCTTCACCAGGAGATCCGGTCGCTCGGCAAGCGCGCGTTTCAGGTGCTAGGCATCCCAAAAGCGCATCCGGAGATCGTCGAGCTCGTCGGCGCGCTCAACTTCCGGACCAGCTACACGCAGAACCAGTGGTGGCACGCGGTCGAGTCGAGCTACCTGTGCGGGATGATGGCAGCCGAGCTCGGCCTCGACGAGAAGCTCGCCCGTCGCGCCACGCTGATGCACGACATCGGCAAGGCGCTGACGCACAAGATCGAGGGCTCGCACGCCGTGATCGGGGCGGACATCGCGCGTCGCGTCGGCGAGTCCGAGCTGGTCGCGAACGCGATCGGCGCGCACCATGCCGACGAGCCGTGCAACTCGGTCTACGCGTACCTGGTCGCGGCCTCCGATGCGATGAGCGGCGCGCGACCCGGAGCTCGCCGCGAGCTCGCCGAAGGCTTCACCGCGAAGGTCGAGGACCTCGAGCGAATCGGAGCATCACGCCGCGGCGTTTCGTATGCACATGCGGTGCACGGGGGCCGGGAGCTCCGCGTCTACGTCAACGAGCGAGACGTCGACGATCTGACGGTGATCGAGATGTGTTCGGAGATCGCGGCGCAGATCTCCGACGAGATGACGTTCCCCGGTCAGATCAAGGTCACCGTGATCCGCGCGTTCGAAGCGACCGCCACCGCGAACTGACGCACGAGCGTTCGCGCACGGTGATGACATCCCGCACTGCCGCCAGCGATGACCGCCGCCGAGGTGGGCGATCGGGGTTGTCGTACCTGGTCCTCGGCATGCAGAAAGTGGCGCCATGCGGGACACCGATGAACCAGATCCGAAGAAGCCGCACCCGGCGCGCACGCTGAAGAAGCCGACCAATCCGCTGGAGGGAATGGAGGGGCAGCCATGGCGACCGCTCAGCGACGAGGACCGCGACCGTCACCGCCACATCTAGGCGAGTCGGCGGTTCGCGAAGCAACTCATACCCAAGCGTAAGGGTTGAGCCTTGACACACCACGCCTAAGCTCCCATAGTCCGGTCATCGACAATAAACCTCACGTAAGCGTGAGGGTTGATTCAGCCACTATGACCGCCCACATCAAGGATACCGACAAGCTGATGCGCGTCGGGGAGCTCGCGAAAGCGGTCGGCAAGACCGTCCGCGCGATGCACCTCTACGAGGAGCTCGGCTTGCTCGAACCGCGGTCGCGGTCCGACGGCGGGTTCCGGATGTACGGCCCCGAGGCGATCGACCGGATCCACTGGATCGTGAAACTCCAGGCCATCGGCTTCACGCTCGCCGAGATCCAGGGGTTCGTGAAGGACTTCCAGGATGCCGGTTCGGGCCGCGAGGCCACCGAGCGAGTGCGGTCGCTGTTCACCGAAAAGCAGGCGCAGATCCGCGAGCAGATCACGCAGCTGCAGGTGATCGAGAACGATCTCAACGAGGCCGTCGCTTACCTCGACTCGTGCCAGACCTGCTCCGATGACTACGCACCGAGCGCGTGCGGTAGTTGCGACCACCACGGTCATCACCGGGGCGACGCTCCGCCGCTGTTCGCGGGGCTCTCGCGCCGTACCGACGACAAGGATCCGGACTTCGTGCCGGTCACCGTTCTCTATCGCGAAGGAAACAACTGATGTGCGCTGCCACCGCTGACAAGATCGAAGTCATCGTGCCCGAGGGCGTGAAGGTTCCGATCTTCATGGACAACCACTCGACGACCGCGGTCGACCTGCGCGTCGTGCATGCGATGCTGCCGTTCTTCACGAACCACTACGGCAACGCGGCCAGCCGCAACCACTCGTTCGGCTGGACGGCCGAGGCCGCGGTCGAGCAGGCACGCGGCCAGATCGCCGCGCTGATCGGCGGCGATGCCAAGGAGATCGTGTTCACGTCCGGTGCGACCGAGGCCAACAACCTCGCGATCAAGGGCGCGGCCAGCTTCCTGAAGAAGCAGGGCAATCACATCATCACCGTCGAAACCGAGCACAAGAGCGTGCTCGACACCTGCAAGCGCCTCCAGCGCGAGGGGTACGAGGTCACCTACCTGACCCCGCAGAAGGACGGCCTCGTCACGCCGGAGATGATCACCTCCGCGATGACCGACAAGACGATCCTCGTGTCGATCATGCTCGCGAACAACGAGATCGGCGTGGTCCAGCCGATCGCGGAGATCGGCGCGGCGATCAAGGCGAAGAACCCGAAGACCTTGTTTCACACCGATGCGGTGCAAGGCGCTGGCAAGATCCCGTTCGACGTTGAGAGCGCGAAGGTGGACCTCGCGAGCCTCACCGCGCACAAGCTGTACGGCCCCAAGGGCATCGGCGCCCTGTGGGTCCGGCGCAAGCCCCGGGTTCGCATCGATCCGATCATCGATGGCGGCGGGCACGAGCGCGGCATGCGATCCGGCACGCTGCCGGTTCCGATGATCGTCGGCTTTGGCAAGGCGGCGGAGCTCGCCCAGGCCGAGATGAAGGACGAGGCCGTGTACGTGGGCAAGCTGCGCGATCGCCTGTACCGGGGCATCACGTCAAAGCTCACCGAGACCTACGTCAACGGTTCGATGGAGCACCGGCTCCCTGGCAACCTCAACATCTCGTTCGCGTTCGTCGAAGGCGAGAGCCTGCTGATGGCGCTCAAGGATGTCGCGGTGTCGTCGGGCTCTGCGTGCACGTCGGCCTCGCTCGAGCCGAGCTACGTGCTGCGCGCGCTCGGCGTCGGCGACGAGCTGGCGCACACGTCGATCCGGTTCGGCATCGGTCGGTTCAACACCGAGGCGGAGGTCGACTACGTGGTCGACCTGGTCGTGAAGAGCGTGGAGCGACTGCGTACGCTGTCGCCGCTCTGGGAGATGCACCAGGAAGGCATCGACATCAATTCGATTCAGTGGACTCCGCACTGAGGTAAGGAAACAGCCATGGCGTATTCAGAGAAAGTCCTGGACCACTACGAGAACCCTCGGAACGTCGGCACGTTCAAGGCCGATGCCGATATCGATGCCAGCGAGGTCGGCACCGGTCTCGTCGGCGCGCCGGCGTGCGGCGATGTCATGCGCTTGGAGATCCGCGTCAAGGACGGCCTGATCGCCGACGCGAAGTTCAAGACGTTTGGTTGCGGCTCGGCGATCGCGTCGAGCTCGCTGGCGACCGAGATGATCAAGGGGATGACCCTCGATCAGGCGGCGCAGATCAGCAACACCACGATCGTCGAGGAGCTCAATCTCCCCCCGGTGAAGATCCACTGCTCGGTGCTCGCCGAGGATGCGATCAAGGCCGCGATCGAGGACTACAAGAAGAAGCAGGCGAGGTGAACCCGATGACTGCCACCGCACCTGATGTTCCTGGTCCTCACGCTCCGGCGCCTCCCGCGGCGATCCCGGGAAAGCCTGGAAGGCGTGACATCGAGGTCACCGCGGCCGCGGCCGAGGAGATTTCGAAGCAGAAGGCGAAGCGGGGTACGCCCGAGGCGATCATTCGCATCGGCGTACGCGGCGGCGGGTGCACGGGCTTCACCTACGTGTTCGAGTGGTCGGATCAGGTCCGTCCGACCGACAAGGTGTTCACCGGGCATGGCGAATCGATCGTCGTCGATCCGAAGAGCCTCGTGTACCTCGGTGGGATGCAGCTCGACTTCGTCAAAGGCATGATGGGTCACGGCTTCAAGTTCAACAATCCGAACGCCAAGGGCGCGTGCGGCTGTGGCGAGTCCGTCAACTTCTAACAACGGACTCGAGCCGTTCAGCTTGCTCGGGCTGTCACCCGCCTTCGAGATCGATCTGGGCGCGCTCGAGAAGGCGTTCTTCGAGAAGAGCAAGGCACTTCACCCCGACCGGTTCGCGAACGCGCCGGCCGCGGAGCGCGTGGTCGCGCTGACCCGGGCACGCGCGCTCAACGACGCCTATCAGACGCTGAAGAAGCCGGTTCCGCGCGCCGAGTATCTGCTCCAGCGCGCAGGCGTCACGATCGGCGCCAACGAGCAGCTGGATCCCCGGTTCCTCATGGAGGTGCTCGAGCTGCGCGAGGAGCTCGCCGAGGCGCGCCACGCCGGCAAGTCCGCCGAGGTCGCTCGCCTGCAGGCAGCGATGGCCACGCGCCGCAAGGCCGTGCTCGCGAAGCTCCCCGCGCTGTTCGCCGCGAACGACCTACCCGCGATCAAGGAGCAGCTGATCGTGCTGCGCTATCTCGATCGCTACCTCGAGGAGTGCGACAGCGCACTCGAGGACTAGAGGCCAAGATGTTGCTCCAGATCGCAGAACCAGGTCAGTCGAAGGTCAAAGAGGCGTGCAAGCCTCGCGTGGTCGGCATCGACCTCGGCACCACGAACAGCCTGGTCGCGCACGTCGCGGACGCTTCGCCTGAGGTCATCTCGGGAGAGGGCGGGCCCCTGGTGCCCTCGGTGGTGAACTACAGCGAGGACGGCGTCGTCGTGGTGGGCCGGCTCGCTGTGGCGCGCGCATTCGATGCACCGCGCGACACGCTGGCGAGCGTCAAGCGACTGATCGGACGTGGTCTCAAGGACCTCGCCGCGATCAGGGGCATGCTGCCGTACGAGCTCGAGGGTGATGACCGCACGGTGCACATCCGGGTCGCCGGCGACCGCAAGGTCTCGCCCGTCGAGGTCTCGGCGGAGATCCTGCGCGAGCTCAAGCGCCGTGCCGAGAGCTCGCTGAACGGACCGATCGAGGGCGCGGTGATCACGGTGCCGGCGTACTTCGACGATGCGCAGCGCCAGGCCACGCGCGATGCCGGCCGGCTCGCGGGGCTCGAGGTCATGCGGCTGCTCGCAGAGCCCACCGCGGCCGCGCTCGCGTACGGCCTCGATCGCGGCTCGACCGGCACCTATGCCGTCTACGATCTCGGCGGCGGTACGTTCGACATCTCGATCCTGAAGCTCGTCGACGGTGTGTTCGAGGTGAAGGCCACGGGCGGCGACTCGGCGCTCGGCGGCGATGATATCGATCGGCTGATCGCGATCTCGGTGATGCCTTCGCTGGAGAAGTCCGCGCGCAAGGTGATCGGCGCAGCCGTGGCGGAAGCGCGTCGGGTCAAGGAAGCGCTGACCACGCTCAGCGAGACCGTGTTCAAGCTGCCCGATAGCGTGCTCGGTGGCTACACGGTGCAGCGGGTGGTGACGCGCGGTGATCTCCAGGTCTGGGCGCAGCCACTGCTCGAGCGCACCGCCAAGGCGTGCCGGCGCGTCCTGAAGGATGCCGAGCTGACGCGCGACACGCTCGATGGCGTGATCCTCGTTGGCGGCTCGACTCGTTCGCCGATCGTCCGCGAGTTCGTGGCGGAGCTGTTCGGCAAGAAGCCGCTGTCCGATCTCGATCCCGAGCAGGTCGTGGCGCTCGGTGCGGCGGTGCAGGCGGATGTGCTTGCCGGCGGTCGTCAGGACGTGACGTTGCTCGACGTGGTGCCGCTGTCGCTCGGCGTCGAGATGATGGGTGGTGTGGTGGAGAAGCTGATCCACCGCAACACCACGATCCCCACCGGCGCCACCCAGACGTTCACCACCTACGCCGACAACCAGACCGGCTTCGACATCCACGTGCTTCAGGGCGAGCGCGAGACCGCGGACGCGTGCCGCTCGCTGGCGCGGTTCATGCTGAAGGGTGTGCCGCCGATGATCGCGGGGATGGGACGCGTCGAGATCACGTTCTTGATCGACGCCGATGGCCTGTTGAAGGTCATGGCCAAGGAGCTGACCACCGGCAAGGAGGCCTCGATCGAGGTCACGCCGAGCTACGGGCTCTCCGATGAAGAGGTCGAGAAGATGCTGATCGATTCGTTCGAGAACGCCGAGGAGGATCTGTCGCGGCGCAACCTGGCGATCGAGCGCGTCGAGGCCCACCGGATCCTCGCTGCCACCCGGCAGGCGTTCGCTTCCGATGCCGCGTTGCTCGAGGACGACGTCCGTAAGGCCGGCGAGATCGCGATCGCGACGCTCGAGCTGGCGATCGGCGGCGATGACTACCTCGCGATCCGGCACGCGATCGAGGGGCTCGACATCTCGACCAAGCCGTTCGCGCAGCGGCGGATGAATCGTGCGATCGCCGCGCAGTTCCAGGGGGTCGCCCTCGACGATGTCGCACGGAAGGTCGGGGCCTGAGCATGCCGAAGATCACGTTCACCAACCCCCACGGATCCAAGACCACGGGCCCGCTCACCGTGGACGTCCGCAAGGGGCTCTCGATCCTCGATGCGGCCGAGGAGTGCGGCGCGCGCGTCGGGCATGCCTGCGGCGGCAACCTCGCGTGCTCGACCTGCCACGTCTACGTGGAGCGCGGCATCGATTCCCTCGGCGAGATCGCCGACAAGGAGAACGACATCATGGACAAGGCCTTCGACGTGCGACCGGAGTCGCGCCTCGCGTGCCAGGCCAAGGTGTCGGACGAGGATCTCGTCGTCGAGATCAGCGAGGAAGGTCTGCGCGCCTGGCTCGACGAGAATCCCGAGGAGCGCAAGAAGCTCGCCCTCGAACGCGCTGCGAACGGCTGACCGCGCGGCTACCAGCTGATGACGTGCTGCTGGGCCGACG
>JAYUVX010000417.1:0-28274 GCA_043753855.1 Myxococcales bacterium
CGATGTAGTGCCAAGTCATCCCACCGGCCAGCGCCACCGCACCGCCGAGGAGGAGCGGCAGCACGAGGCTGAACGAGCCATCGTGCAGCTCCACGGCCGCGCGTCTCCGAGCACGAGCTTGATCTCGTCGCCTCCGTCGCTGAACTTTGATGACACCACGTCCTGCAGGACGAACCTCGCGAGCGCGTGAAGCCGGACTTGGTCGTTGCCCTCTGCCCATCACCACATGGCCGATCAGCACGCGGGGCAAGTCGGGGTAGTGCATCCCGGAGACAATCGTGTGGCCACACGCCTGCTCGATGCCGATCAAGATCACGCGTTCGCCGTCCGGAGCGTTCGCCGAACGAGCACGCTCTCGCAACCGTCGGGCGATCTCTTCCATACGTCGCTGGTCAGGCTCGTAGCTGAGCGCGAGCGCGACCGAGTCGTCGGACACCCGCAGCGCCGTCTCGATCTCCCAGTCCAGATCGAGCTTGAGCTCGTTCCCGGGATCGACGGCGACATCGTAGCGGCGCGACTCGCCCCGCGAGATGATCACGATCCGGTACGGGCCCGGAATCATGTTCGCGCTGAACGTTCCGCCGCGTCCGAGCCCGACCTCGTTCACGAAGATCAGCGCGTCTGGATCGTTCACCAGGATCAGCAGCTTCCCGGCCGCCAGCTTGGCCAAGCCGGCACGGACGCGGCTGTAGTACTTCTCGATCTCGAACCCTTGCCCGACGAACGGCGTTCCTCCGAGCGAGCGCGCCAGATCGAGCGCGAGAAGCTGGACGCGGCTCGGGCAGCGTTCGGCGATGTGATCGCAACAGGGGGACGATGGGCGGATCGCGGTGAGCGCGATCCGGGTTCTCGTCGGAGAATAACCCCAAAACTAGCATCCGCGTGCGATGCTAGTACACCCGTGAACTACTTCGGTCATGCAGCGGTCGCGAGCTGGCGAGTGGGTCGCGGCGGCCTCCCGCTCGGGGCAATGCTCCCGGACTTCTCGATGATGTGCGGCGTGCGGATCGCCGGCAGCGACGACGAGGAGATCGCGGAGGGCATCGCGCTCCACCACACCACCGATGCGGTGTTTCACCGCGCACCCGTGGTCACCGGCCTGATGCGCGAGCTCGACGCCCGGCTCGAGCGCGGCGGCTGTTCACGAGGCCCGAGGCGCGCAGCCGCTCACATCGGCGTCGAGCTGCTGCTCGATGGCGTACTGGTCGACAACGACGAGTATCGCGATGCCTACGTGCTCGGGCTCGAGTACGACGCGCCGGTGACCTGGCGCGACGAGGGCGATGCCGCAAAGTTCGACGCGCTGCTCGAGCGCCTGCGCAACCACGGCGTGCCCGACGATCTGAAGAAGCCCGAGTCGATCGTGTTCCGGATCTCGCGGATGCTCGCCAACCGGCCGTTGCTCGCGCCGTCGTCGAACGATCTCGCCGTGATCACCGTGGGACTGATCGAGCACAAGCCGCGCGTGCAGATCGCCGCGGAGGCCGTGCTGCGGATGCTCAAGGCTTCGCTGTCACCCTGAAGGCGTGGTGCGGCGTGCTGCGGAAGTCCGGCGGCGTGGTCGGCCGGGTCTGATCGGTGACCCGGCCTCGCAGCGGCTCCCAGTCGAGCGTGAACTTCTTCTTGTTGGTCGAGAACCACACCGCGCCGGTTCCCGACCAGACCCCTAGCACGTCATCGAGCAGTGCCGCGTGGTCGCGCTGGACATCCCAGACGTAGTCCATGCGCTTGGAGTTAGAGAACGTCGGCGGATCGCAGATGATCACGTCCCAGGTGCGGCCGGCGCGCTTGGCCTCCGTGAGGAACTCGCGGACATCGGCGTGGATGATCTCGCCGGCCAGGCCATTGAGCGCGAGGTTCTCGCCGGCCCACTCGAGATACGTTCTCGACAGATCGACCGTGGTGGTCTGCTTGCCGGCGGCAGCACCGTAGACCGAGAACGATCCGGTGTACGCGAACAGGTTCAGCAGCGTCGCGCCGGCTTCGGCGGCCACGCGCGCGCGGGTGATCCGGTGGTCGAGGAACAGCCCGGTGTCGACGTAGCCGGAGAGGTTGACCTTGAACGTGTGACCGCCCTCGCGAATGGTGCGCAGCTCGCCCGCATCGTCGAGCCGCTCGTACTGCTGGCCCTCGCGGTGAGTGAGCCGCTCGCGCTGCTTCACGAACGCCTCCTCCGCTCCCAGCGCCTCGGCAGCAGCATCGCGCAGATCGTGCAGCCACTGATCGCCACCGCCGCGCTCGCCGCTGGCATCGGTGTGGCGGTAGTCGTTGATCACGAGTGCGGTCTCGTAGACGTCGACGGTGGCCGGCAGCTCCGGGATATCGCGATCGTAGACGCGGTAGCAGGTCACGCCTTCGCGCTTCGCCCACTTGCCGAGGTGCCGGGCCGTCTTGGTCAGCCGGTTCGCGAACATCTCGAACTTCGACATCGTCAGACTCCGGTTCCGGACACGCCGCGCTGACTCTTCACCTTGTACTGCAAGGTCACCGCGCGCCGGCCATTCGGTGGCAGCTCGACGCCCCAGGTGACGAGACCACGCTCGTCGAGGGCACGCGCGGTGACCTGGGTGATCTCCTCGTCGCCATCGCCGGCGAGCAGGTACGCCTCGGGCGATCCGACCAAGACTTCGACCTGCTCGACCTCGGAGATCGGGATCCGCTCGGTGACATCGACCTGGCGCGGTTCGCTGCCGAGGTTCGAGAGCCGCACCGCGACGCGCACCGTCTGCGTGGTCCAGCCGCCGAGCATCCCGGCCTCCTCGCGCTCGCGAGTCTCCGTGCGATGGACGCGGATCTCGGCCTCGGGACCGAAGCCGAGATAGAACTTCTCGCCGGGCGCGACGAACCCGACCTCGGCGCGGCCGACGTATCCCGACGCCATGATCAGATCGACCGGTCCCGCGAGCAGTGGCAGCTGCCCGGTATTGACGATCCGCGAGCGGATGTGAACCCACGGCGACTTCAGCGGCACCGCAACCAGCGACAGCTGCGTCGGTGCGGTGAAGCCGGCGACCGGGATCCGGTGCGGCAGCCCATCGGCCTGGATCGAAGCTCGCGTTGCCGACAGCGTGATCCCGAGACCGCCGTCGTCGATCCCCGGCACGGCCAGACCGCTGCCGAGGCCGGTGTCCTGCTGATCCTGATCGCGGGCCTCGACCACGACGCTCTCGGGACGCCGGCGCGCACGTACCTCGTCATCGAACAGCTGCGGTGGCTCGACACCGAGCGATGGCCGCTCCAGCGAACACGTCAGCTCGACGTTGGTCCAGTCCTCGCCGGTGGCCTGCCACACGCAGGCCGTGGTGGTCCAGTCGACGCGGCCGGCAGCGCGCGCGAGCACCGCGCGATGGTACGGGCGCCAGGCCGCACCGGGCACCACGTAGCCGACCGTGAACGCGACGTCGGTAGCCGCATCGGTGATCACGTCGACGATCACCCGTGCGACCTCCCCGCCCGCCTGGGCCTCGGCGGTCTTGATCTGCGCCTCGAGCCGCGCGAGCGCCGCGGCAAGGGCGTGTGCCTCGAGCTCCGCATCGACCTGCCGGACCCGTGCATCCCGATCCGCGCGGTCGAGCTCGGCGAGCTGCGTGGCCGCATCGGCCGCCGAGCTGCCCCGGCTCGCAGCGATCGCCAGATCGCGATGGGCCGCCGCGATCACCTCACGCACGCCCGCGCTCTTGGCACCCGCAGCCGCTGCCTCCGCCTCCGCGCGCTCGCGCCGGATCTCGAGGCCGCGTCGCTCGTCGAGCAAGGCGGTGACCGGGCCAGCGCCACCGGCTCGCCACGGCGCGAGGCTGCGCTCGCAGCGAACATCGAGCACGCGGGCGCCGGTCGCCGATGCGGTGAGCGTCTTGTCGGCGAGCACCGGCGAGACACTCTCGATCACGAGGCGGTGCTGCCCGGCAGCGAGGTGTGCGGTGCCGCGGCGCGTGACCGACGCGCGATCTTCGAGCACGGTGACCGCGGTGATCGGCGCAGCCGTGGTCATGACTCTCTCCGGTTGCCGCCGATCAGCTCGAGCTTGCCGGCGATCTTGACCTCGTAGGAGGCGCGCAGCGTGCGCTTCGAGGTCGCAGGCACCGCGAGCTTCCAGCGATGGCCACCGCGCAGCCGCAGATCGCGCGGGGCTCCGGGATCGGGTATCCAGCGTTCCCACGCGGGCTCGACCTTGCCGAGGATCACCTCGACCTCGTCATCGCCCTCGCGGGTCACCGGAATCCGCTCGCGGATCTCGAGGTCGATCGCGCGAGCGGAGAGGTTCTCGATGTCGATCGTGATCGCGTGGTGCAGCCGCAGCGCACCCCGCAGCATCCCGGCGGTCTCCTCGCGGAACTCCGTGTAGCGCGCGACCTTGACCCGCGGATCGACGCCGAGCCCGACCTCGACGATCGCGCCCGGAGGTGTGAAGTCGAGCGTGCTGGTCACCAGGAACCGGCCGCGATCATACACATCGATCGGTCCCGGCAGCAGCGGCCCGGGGAACGGGTTGGTCAGCTCGGCGACGCGAAACACCTCGGGTTGTTCGCGCGGCACTGCGACGTGGTGGAGCTTCACGGTGCCCGGCCGGTGGGTCACCGAGATCGAGTGCCAGGTACCATCGGCGCGCACGTCGACGGCGCCGTCGGTGGCGAACGCGTAGTCGTAGATGTGCAGCCACTCGTCCTGGCAACCGGCTGGCAACGGCAACGCCGATAGCCGGGCCTGGCCCGTGGCGAGCTCGCTCGCGATCGCGCTCGCATGGCGATCCTGCGGCGCCGGTCCGAGCTTCCCGCGGATCGGTGAGGAGCGCGGCGCCATGACGAGGTTCGCGTAGTCGAGGCGCGGTACCGGCGCGCTCGGCACGGAGGCCTCGACCTCCGCGCTCGACTCGGCGCGCGTGGTGACCTGCCGGCGTCGCAGCTGATCGGCGCCGAACGCGACCGCACCGCCGCCTCGTCCCTTGCTCGCGGCCTGCTGCGGCGGTGCTGCGTCCGCGAGCGACTGCATCGCGAACCCGCTCGGTGGCGTGGAGAACGCCTCCTTGCCCCGCGACGACCCCTCGTCCCAGTTCTCCGAGGCGAACGTATCCGGCGCGCTCTGCCGCAACGGCGCGGCCGTATGCGGCAGAGGCGGTGGGGGCCCGGGGCGCGCGCCGGTGGCCGGGACTCCCGAGCTCGCGCGGGGCGGAGGCAGCTCGCGATCGTAGTCGGCATACAGCGCATCGGCACCGACGGGCGGTGCGCGGAATCCTGTCCGCGCGGGCTCCTGCTGCCGTCGCCCGATCTTCTGCGGAGCGAGCTCGGGGAGCAGAGAGAACCGCTCTGGCTCGGCGGTGGAGAGCCGGAGCGGAACCGAGGTCCAGTCCTCGCCGGCGTCCTGCGCGACCAGCGCACGCAGCTCGAACCGCACCTGTTCTCCATCGATCCGCGCGACGTAGCTCGGCGCCCACCGCGCCGCCATCACCTGGTACTCGAGGTGGATCACGATCTCGCTCGCCGCCGTCGCCGTGAGCTCGAGCTCGACGTACTTGCGCAGCTCGTGCAACTTCGCCGGCCGCATCGAACCGGTTCGCCGATCGCGATCGAGCGCGGCATCGAGCGCCCGTCGCGCGTCCTGCCCGTCGCGCCGCGCCGCCGAGAGCTCCTCACGCACGGCGAGCTCGCGCTCCTCGTGAAGTGCGACCAAGCTGCGTCGCGCGGCGAGGATCGCACCGAAAGCGGCCGGTGGATGGTCGCTGGGATCGGCCTCGATCACGCTCGCCACACGGATCGTCGCGAGGGCTGCATCGAGGCGCTCGACCTCCGCATCCGCGTGCGCCAGCCGCCGCCGCGCGGCGTAAAGCTCGGGCGCGTCCTCCGGCGCAGCAGCCTCGGCGGCGGGTGCATCGACGCCGACTCGCACGCCGGTGACGATCGCGGGTCCTCCCACTTCGACGCGCACGGTGTCGTCGACCACGGAGACCGGCAACCCGACGATCCGCACACGATCTGGCAGCGGGGCGGGGATCGTCGTGACCCGGCGCACGCGTGCACCGCTCGCATAGACGGTGACGTGCTCGAGACGAGCCTCGACCGAAACCACCGGCATCGCGGGGAAGGTTCGACTCGGCGCTAACAACTGTCAAGCCATTGCCCGAGCCCGCGAGGATGTACTAGTCTTCAACGAGTCTATCCGGCCGTCACACACGGAAAAGGGACCTATGCTTCGTAAGCTTTCACTGGGTTTGTTCATTGTCCTGACAGCGTGCGGCAGCGCGCGCGTCATCAGTCGCAACCAGAATGGTGGCGTCATCGAGCTGAGCGGCGATCGCGGCAAGGCGATGGAGGATGCCAACTCGCAGATGGCCTCCCATTGCGGGCCGAACAACTATCAGATCGCCCAGGAAGGCGAGGAGGCCGTCGGCACCGACACCTTCGTTCGTGAGGATACGTCGCAGGACTCTGCAACGTCGCGGAGCGGTCGCCACTCGAGCACGGACTCGACCACCACCGGTCAGCAGAGCACCCGTACCGCCACCGCGTGGCGCGTTCACTACCAGTGCAACGGCGCTGGTGGACCGCCGCCCGCAGGCCCGGGTGGACCGCCGCCCGCAGGCCCGGGTGGACCGCCGGCGGGTGGTCCGCCGCCGCCGCCGGGATACTGATCTAAACCCGGGACTGACGCGACGACGAGGATCGAACGATTCCTCGTCGTTTCGCGTTTCGGGCGCGACAGATTCAGGCGAGGAGCCGCGAATCCTCGAGCGCTGCATCGTTGATCTGATCGACGCCGTTCAGCATGAACCGGCGCGCAGCGGCGGCGGTCCGCGGACCGAAGCCGTGATCGAGGCACCACTGCGCATGACCGACCAGCAGTGCGAGCTCGAGGCTGCGGCCGAGCGTCATCGCGAACCGGCGCGCACCGGCTTCGAGCCGATCCGGCTGTGGCATGGCCTCGGTCACCCACGCGATCGCGTGCCTCAGGGCCGCGCGTGCAGCCTCGACCGGCCTCGCGAGCCCGGGATCCGTCGCCGAGGCGAGGTTGGCCTCGACCTCCGCAGAGATCGCCTCCAGTGCACCGCCCTTGCCGAGCGCGCGCAGCGTATCGAGCGACAGCACGTTGGTCGTGCCCTCCCAGATCGGAAGCACCTGCGCATCGGCGAGGATCCGCGGGAGGCCGGTGTCCTCGATGTACCCGGCGCCACCGCAGGCTTCGATCGCCTCGGAGGCCACCGCGACTGCCTGCTTGCCGGTGGTCAGCTTGGCGATCGGCACCAGCGCGCGGGCGAGCCGCTCGTCCTGCTCGCTACCGCCGTGCTCGAGCGCGCCGAGCAGGCTGACGCTCCTGAACGCGAGACAGAACGCGCCGGCATACTCGGCCTCGATGCCGGCGAGCGTATCGACGTGCAGCGGCTTGTCCACGAGCAATGCGCCGAACACCTTGCGGCGCCGCGCATAGTCTCCGGCAAGTGCGAGCGCTCGCCGCATCCCGCTGACCGCGCACACCGCATTCCACGTTCGCGTCACGCTCAGCATCGGCGTGATCGCGCGAACGCCATCGGCCTGGGTTCCGACCAGCGTGGCCGGCGCACCATCGAGCGTGAGCTCCGCGGTCGGCACCTTGCGGGTCCCGAGCTTGTCCTTGAGCCGGTTGACGCTGATGTTGCGAAGCCGTCCATGGGCATCGCGTAGCTCGACGAGGAACAGCGCGAGCCCACGACTCCCCTCGGAATTGCCCTCGGGCCGCGCGAGCGTCAGCGCGATCTGCGCGGTGGTCGCCGACGTGAACCATTTGGTGCCGTGGAGCCGCCACTGATCGCCATCGAGCTTCGCGACGGTCTCGCTCTGCGAGACATCGGAACCCCCGGTGCGCTCGGTCATCCACTGGCCGCTGGTCCACATCGTGGCGGGATCGCGGCTGGTCAGCAGCGGGACGTACTTGTCGATCAGTGCCTGGTTGCCCGAGCCGAGCAGCGTCCGGGCCGCACCGTCGGTCATCGCGAGCGGGCATGAGTAGACATCGAGCGATGGGTTGAGCACGTGGACGATCGCGAACTGGTGGGTGCGCGCCCTCGCACCTAGGCCAGCCTCGTAGGCAGCCGCGACCATGCCGTGCTTCGCGGCGAGGACCTGGGCCTCGTGCCACAGCGGCGAGACCTCGATGTGATCGATGCGATTGCCCCACGGATCCCACTGGGTCAAGACCGGCTCGTTCAGCCGATCGGCCTGCTGCTTGGCGTACCAGGTCACCGCAACATCCCCGAGCTCCCGGAGCTCGGCTGCCACCGCTTCCTCTCCGACGTACCGGGCCACCCACGACGGGAGCATCGGATCGTCATCGAACTGGTTGCCGAGGCGAGGTGGGTCCTGGAAGAACGCCATGGCGGGAACGTACCGCGGTACTGTGTGCGCGTGAACCTGCTACTCGTCGAGCCCCGCGAGGTCGGCGCCGACGGGACGTTCCTGCTCGGAGACCGGCGCGCCGAGCATCTCCGGAAGTTCCTCGGGGTCAGCGTTGGATCCACGGTGAAGGCCGGGATCGTCGCCGGCCGCACGGGCACCGCCGAGGTGGTCTCCGACGATGGCGCGACGCTGACCTTGCGGCTGACCCTCACCGGCCCGGTGTCGACGCCGATGCCGGTCTCGCTGGTGCTCGCGGTGCCGCGTCCCAAGGTGCTGACCCGCGTCATCGAGACCGCCGCGTCCTTCGGTGTGACCCGCATCGATCTGACCAACTCGTGGCGCGTCGAGAAGGCGTACCTGTCCTCGCCGCGGCTGTCCGCGGAGGCGCTGTCGTATGCGGTGCGGTTCGGCGCCGAGCAGGGCGCGACCACGCACCTGCCGAAGGTCGAGCTGCACGAGCGGTTGATGGGGTTACTCGATGCGCGCTGGGCCGTTCCCACCGCGCTACCCGCGACCAAGCTGATCGCGCATCCCGACGCCCCACCGATCGAAGCGGCGCAGCTGACCTGGCCGCTGGTGCTCGCACTCGGGCCGGAAGGCGGATGGATCCAGCGCGAGCTCGATACCTTCGTCGAGCGCGGGTTCACGATGGTCTCGATCGGAGCGCCGATCCTGCGCGTCGAGGCGGCGCTCGCGGCCGTGCTCGGGCAGCTGGTGCTGCTGCAGCGGATCAGAGCCTGAGCGCCGCGCCCCACGTTCGTGGGGCTTGCGATTAGAACTTGTACGACGTGCCGAGCCGCAGATAGAGCTGATAGTCGGTGTCGCCCATCGGGGTCGAGAACTTGCTGGTGAATAGCGCGCGCTCACCGCCGAACGCGCCCTCGAGGATGCCGTAGATGTTCCAGCGCTGCTCGACCGCGATCTCCGCGCCGATCGCGAGGTTGAAGCGGATCCCGCCGTCGCGATCGAAGAACGCCATGCCAGAGTTTCCGGTGAGCTTCTCGACGCGCTTCTTGACATCCGGATCGAGCGCCGCGGTGCCGGCGAGGTCATCGCGGTACGCCTTGCAGATATCGATCGGGTCGGTGGTCTCGAACCCGTTCTTGGTGCCGGTGTCGAGCGCCGGGCAGTGGCGATCGCTGAACATCTCCGCGTACGCGCGTCCCGAGATCGTGACGTGCGAGAGCGCGGTCAACGACGCGGCGAGACCCACATCCCAGGTCACGCCATTGCGTGCCGAGTCATCCAGCAGCTTGCTGCCGTACCAGAACTGGGTGACCACGGCGGCCGAAAACGGCTCCTGGTCGACGAGCATCATCCGGCCGCCGAGGCCCAGCTCGGTGCGAGCGAGCATCGTGCGCACGGCAACGTTGGCATCGAAGCCGAACTGCTTGTTGATCCGACCCGCGCCGACCGTGATCCGACCGGTGAGGAAGTACGGATAACCGGCGTCGAAGTCTACGGTGGAGCGGCCGCGAGCCAGCGTGCGAGCGCCATACGACGACAGGCCGCGCTGCTCGGCGGTGAGCTCGGACTCGCTCTTGCCGGCGATCGCGAGCTCGCGAGAGATCGTCTGCGTCTTGCCGCCCTCGATCGTGAGGGTCTGCTCGAACGGCTGGAAGCCCGCCGCCTCGATGCGCACGACCGTCTCCCCGACCTCGACCTCTAGATCGATCGGCGTGTGCATCTCGGTCCCGTCCTTGTCCTTCGCCGGGAGGCCGTTGATCAGCACCGCCGCCTTGCTCGGCGTCGACAGGATGCGCAGGCGACCGACCGCCTTGAGATCCGCCTGCACCGTCACCGACTGGCCCGGCTCGATCCGGACCTTCTGCTCGAACTGCTTGAAGCCCTCGAGGCGCACCACGACCGGGTGCTCGCCCGCGGACAGCTTCTTCTCCTGCGGGACCTTGCCGACGCTCGCGCCATCGATGAACACCTGCGCCTCGGGGACGGTCGAGACGACCTTGAGGATGCCCTGATCGCCGGCGGCCTCGGGGTTGAGATCGAACTTCACGATCTGCGAGCCGCCCGCTGCGACCATCACCTTCTTCTCGCCGGTGGCAAAGCCCGGCGCCTTGACCTGAACGATGTGCTCGCCGGCCTTGACGTCCTTGATGTCGACCGGGACCGGGCCCATGTCGGTGCCGTCGATCATCGCGCGCGCACCCTGCGCATCCGAGAGCACGCGGACGACGCCGACGCCGCCGTTCATCAGCGCCGCGAGCTCGGCGCGGACCTTGACCTGCTGGTTCGCGACCACCTGCACGGTCTGGCGCCACGGCAGCCCCGGCGGCTTCTTGACCTCGACGACGTGAACGCCCTCGATCACGTTGTTGATCACCGCGGGCGTGTTGTCGGGGTGCTTGTTGCCATCGATCGAGACCTCGGCATCGGGCACGTCGGCGTCGACGACGATCGTGCCGTACTTCGGCTTCGCGATCTCCTTCAGGCTCGGCGCCAGGGTCTGCACCTGGTTCTCCTTCGCCTCGACCCACTGCTGGTACGGCTCGAAGCCATCCTTCTTGATCTCGAGGAGGTGACGACCGGGCGTGGTTGTCACCATCACCGGGACCGGGCCCTGCGGCTGGCCGTCGAGGCTGACGATCGCGCCGAACATGTTCTTGTCGGCGTCCGCGCGGACGTCGATCTTCGGCGGCTCCGCCTTCTTGACGAGCGGGACGAACAGCTCCTGCACGGTGCGGAGCTTGCCGACCTTGAACGGACGCGTCGACGGGTCGTAGCCCGCCGCCTCGAGCGTCACCGTGTACGAGCCCGCCGGAATCGAGCCGGCATACGGCGTGGCACCGAGCGCACCGCACGCCTTGTCGCCGACGTAGATCGTGGCGCCCTGCGGAGCGGAGTCGATCTTCACCTTGTATTTGGTGCCGGTAGTCTTTGGACAACCGCTCTGCGCATCGGCAGTTCGCGACAGGCCTACGAGCGCGAGCAGGACGGCCAGTGGCGCGGCCCAGAAGGTACGAACAAGTGTCATCGTGTTCCCTCGGTAAACGGACGAGCTGAAGGTATCAGGACTCGCACGGCGGCGTGATGACCCGTGCCAAATTTCACAGCAGATGGCAAGTTACAAGAAGCCGCCGGCGAGCGATGCTAGCAGTGCGATCCCGGCGACGATCCGGTAGATCGCGAACCCGATCAGGTCATGGGTTCCGAGCCACCGGATCAGCCACGCGATCGCGACGTATCCGGTGATCGCCGCGACCCCGGTCCCGACGGCCAGCGCCGGGACCGCATCGCGGCCGAGGACCTTGAGCGCGTCCTTGAGCTCGAACAGGCCGGCGCCTGCGATCGCCGGGATCGACAGCAGGAACGAGAACCGCGCCGAGTCCGAGCGCGACAGACCGATCAGCAGCGCCATGCAGATCGTCGCGCCCGATCGAGAAACGCCCGGCACCAGCGCCATCGACTGGGCGAGCCCGACGAGCAGCGCGTCCTGCCAGGTGATCCCGGAGAACGGCTTGGTCGCATCGCGGCCCGAGGCGTAGCGATCGATCAGCGCCATCGCGATCCCGACAACGATCAGCGCGCCCGCGATCACGTACAGCGATCGCAGGTCACCTTCGATGTGCTTCTTGAGCGTCAGTCCGAGGATGACGATCGGCACCGTGCCGAGCGCGAGCAGGAGCGGCAACCGACCCTCGGCGCTCGACGGCTCGCGGAACATCGCCGCGGTGATGCTGACCAGATCCTTCGCGAAGTACGCGAGCACGGCGAGCAACGTGCCGAGCTGGATCACCGCGGTGTACGCGGGCCCGGGGTCGGGCTGGCGGAACAGCGCCGGCATGATCGCGAGATGCGCCGACGACGAGACGGGAATGAACTCCGTCAGGCCCTGAACCAGTCCGAGCAAGGCGGCAAACCACAGCGCCATGCGGACACGCTAACATCGATGCACCGTGAGGATGATCGTCTGGCTCGCCTTCGCTGCGTGTTCGAGTGGGGCAAATCCGCCCGGTCGTCCAACGAAGCCGACGCCGACCGCCCCGGATTCCGACGCGGGTATGGTCGCGACCACGTCGCCGACCGCCCACGAATGCGAGCAGTTGGTCGCACACGTGGTGGACCTCACGCTGCGCGAGCACCCGCCGGAGCCCGCGCCGAGTGAGGCCGAGTCGGCGCAGATCACGCAGTCACTGCGGCCGTTCGCGGCCGAGTGCCGATCGTTGACGCGCGTCCGCTATCGCTGCGGCCTGGCGGCGACGTCGCTCGCGAACCTGACGGCGTGTCAGGAGACGCCGAGCAGCTCGACCTCGAACAGCAGCGTCGCACCCGGCGGGATCGCTCCGCCGGCGCCGCGTTCACCATAGCCGAGGCCGGGCGGGATCAGGAGGGTGCGCTTGCCACCGACCTTCATCGAGGCAACTCCTTCATCCCAGCCCTTGATCACGCGGCCGATGCCGAGCGCGAACTCGAACGGGCGGCCGCGATCGAGCGAGCTGTCGAACTTCGCACCCTTGGAGCCGTTCACCCAGAGCCAGCCTGTGTAGTGCATCACGCAGGTCTGGCCCTTGGTCGGGGTCGCGCCGGTGCCCGCGACGGTGTCGTCATATTGCAATCCGCTGGGCATCTCGATCATGGCCGGCAATCCTACACGTGGTTTCGGTCGCTTTCGGTGAACGCGCGGTCGTTGTACCCTTTCGGTTGCGCTGCGCCGGGAAGGACTCGGCAGCACCATGCGGGGTCATATGTTCCGTCACTGGCTTGGAGTTGTTGCGCTGCTGATCACCTTCGCGTGGGCGCGGCCCGCCCATGCAACGTTCTCGATGAGCGCACCGCCGGTGACGTTCACCGGGGTGCCGGTCGGGTCGAGCACCACCACCACGCGGAGCATCAGCTCGGCTCCGTCCGATACGCTCGACACCGCCACGCTGAGCCCCGCCGGCTGCGGCTTCACGGCCGTGGTGAGCGGCGGGCTCCCGCAGTTGGTCAACGGCGGCAACAAGCCGACGATCACGTTCGGGTTCACCCCGACGGCGCGCGGCACGGTCACCTGCACCCTCACGCTCAGCAGCGTGTCGAGCACGGACACGTTCGTGCTCACCGGCACCGGCGTCGGCCCGGCGATCTCGACCACCCCGACCTCGAGCCTGACGTTCGGGAGCGTGCGGGTCGCGAATGCCGCGACGGCGACGCTGTCGCTGCGGATCAGCAACGTCGGTGATCCCGGTAACGATCTCAGCGTCGGCACTCCGACGCTGTCGGGAACCGGCGCGGCTGACTACACGATCGGATCTGGACTTCCGGCGAACATCGTGCCCGGAGCGTTCATCGACGTCGCGATCACGTTCGATCCATCGGTCGCAGGCTCACGGCCCGCGCAGCTGACGATCCCGAGCAACGATCCCGGGATGGCGTCGCGCGTGATCGACCTGAGCGGAACTGGCACCAACGCCGTGATCAACGCGCAGGACGCCGCGTTCGGCACGGTGGTCGGTGGCGCGACCGGGACCACCACGGTCAACGTCACCAACATCGCGAGCGCCCCGCAGGGCACGCTAACGATTGCCAGCGCTTCGATCACGCAGAGCTCCACCTGGTTCACGTTCGCTGCGAACGGCTCCGGCTGCGCCGGTCAGGTCACCTGCAACTTCGCCGCCGTCACGGCGCCCGCCGCGATCGCGATGCGCTGCTCGCCACCGGCGGCCGCCTCGGGTACCCAGACCGCGCAGGTCACCTTCACGAGCGATACCGACGGAGGTGGTGACAGCGTCGCGATGCTGACGTGCACCGCCGGCAAGCCCGACATCATGGTCGCACCGACCACGTTGACGTTTTCCGATCAGCTCGCCGGAACCAGCTCGGCGGCGATGCAGATCGTGGTCACCAACATCGGCAACGCCCCGCTGATCTACAACATCGCCGCGTCGACCGGCACACCCGCGGCATTTCCGCTGAGCCCTGCCTGCCCGATGAGCGGTTGCACGCTCGCTCCGGGGCTGACCGCGATGCACGGCGTGACGTTCAGCCCCGCGGGGCCCGGCGCGTTCACCACCACGTTCAACGTCACCAGCAACGACCCAGATCCCGGCGACGGGAATATCGCCGTGACGGCGAGCGGCATGGGCATCGCGCGACAGATCTCGCTGCCGGCGAGCCTCGACTTCATGACCGTCGATGTCGGCGCGAGCGGCTCGCTGGTGCTCACCGCGATGAACACCGGCAGCGCACCACTCGGCATCACCAGCGCCACGATCACTGCGGGCGCCAGCGACTTCACGGTGACCGCGGGCAACGCCGGCGCGCAGACCGTGGCGGCGATGTCGTCGACGACATGGACGATCCGCTGTAACCCGATCGCGGCGGGCACGCGCAACGGCACGTTCCGCGTGCTGTCAAACTCGTTCACCAGCGCGACCGCGACCGTCAGCCTGACGTGTACGGGTCAACAGGGCCTGCTCTCCACCACGCCAGCCACCACGCTGGCGGCGCCGCTCGATTTTGGCGGCGTCACCGTCGGCAACATCGATATCCGTTCGTTCACGCTGAGCAACCCCGGCACGGTCACGGTCAGCGGGATCTCCGCGGCCCTCGCGCCGGCCAACCTCGGCTACACGCTCGATCCGACGACGCCGGTACCCACCAGCCTCGCCGCCGGCGCCACTGCCTCGATCAACGTGAGGTTCGCACCGCTGGCCGGAACCGATGGCGGACCGGCGACGATCCAGATTGCCGGAACCTGGGGCTCGAGCGGAACCGCGATGGTCACCGTGTTCATCAACGGTGATGGCCTCACCGCCGGCTACGACGTCACCACGCTGCCGTCGACCAATCCGCCGAGCATCGACTTCGGCTCGCTGCGCTGGGACACCACGGCGACCGGCGTGTTCTGCATCGTCAACACCGAGCAGACGCCGCTCGTGATCCAGAACCCGATCACTTTCTCGCCGAACGCGCCGACGGTGGCCGGCGAGTTCGCGGCGACCAGCATCAAGCGCAACAGCTCGTGCTCGGCGAGCGGAGGTACCACGACCACGCTGCCGCAGACCCTCAACCAGAACGAGATCCTGGTGGTGACGGTCACCGCGGACCCGGCGAATCGCACCGGGCTGATGTCGGCGACCGCCACGGTGACGAGCAACCTCGCGACGAACCCGACCCGCACCGTGGCACTCACGGCGATGTCGACCACCGCCATGCTGACCACCACGCCCGGGCTGCTCGTCGATTTCGGATCCGTGGATCGCGACGGACCGCCGGCGATGCGCACGCTCACGATCACCAACACCGGTAGCGCACCGCTCGATCTGTCGGGCTTCGCGCGAACGCCGACCACCGGGCCGTTCACGTTCACGCTGCCGGCCAACCAGACCATCGCGGTCGGTGGTCACGTCGACGTCGTCGTCACCTACACCCCGACCGTCGAGCAAGCCGCGGGAGCGTTCGAGCAGGTCGTGCTCAGCCACAGCATCGCGGGTGTGCTCAACGGTCCGAGCTCGCAGATGATCACGATCCGCGGTCGCGGCACCGATCGCCACATCTCGCTCGATGCGGCGCCGGCGTTCCCCGATACGTTCCGCAACCCCGGCACGATGGCACCGGTCATGCCGGTGACGGTGCGCAACACCGGCGAGGCCACGCTGTCGATCTCGGCCGTGATGGTCACCAATGACAACGTGTGGGAGCTGCTCGACACCGCGCCGGTCGAGATCCCGGCGCTCGGCAGCCGCGACTTCATGGTGCGGTTCTCGCCGAAGGTTGCCGGCAAGGCACCGGTCGGTCAGCTGACGCTCATGAACAACGACAACAACCTGCCGATGGCCGTGGTGCTGCTGAACGGCAACGGCCTCGACCGCAACGTGATGATGGGTAATCCCACGATCCCGCTCGGGCTGGTGGGCATCGGCAACACGGTGACGGTGCAGAACGCGCTCAGCGTCACGAGCATGGATCCCACGCACGGCTTCACGATCCGCTCGATCACACTCGACGACGATCGGAACTTCGCGATCGAGGCCTCGCCGGTGGATGTCACGCTGCTGGCGCAGACCACGAAGACGTTCTCGGTATCGTTCACGCCGACCTCCGAAGGCGCGTTCGAGACCAAGGCGTATCTCTATCTCGACGAGGATCCGATGCCGCAGGCCGAGGTCACGCTGACCGGCACCGCGGTGTTCGTCGATGTCACGGGTGGTGGCGGTTGCTCCACCGGCAGTGGAACCGGTACGGGCGCCGCGATCCTGATCGGCGTGCTCGCGCTGCGGCGCCGGCGCCGGCTGGCCGCCGCGGTGGTGGTCGCCGCGATGGCGCTGCTCGGTGCGCCGGCCCTGGTGCGCGCCGATGGGAACCTCGATCTCTCGCTGTTCAATCCCACGCCCGCGACCACCGGTACCGGGTTCCAGGTCCAGCCGGC
Source organism: Myxococcales bacterium (assembly GCA_043753855.1). Classification (GTDB taxonomy): domain Bacteria; phylum Myxococcota_A; class Polyangia; order Haliangiales; family Haliangiaceae; genus JABFXX01. The sequence goes on from JAYUVX010000417.1 coordinate 16,729, forward strand.
GAGCGTCGGCGACAACGGCGCGCTCGCCGCCGCAGCCACGGTGTCGTACGCGACCAACCCGCTCGTCCTGAAGTTCTCGGGCAACGAGCACATGTCGATCACGCAGCGAACCACGATGGAGCTCGGCGCGGCCTATGCGTTCCTCGGCCGGTTCGAGGCCGGCGTGCGGATGCCGTTCTACAACCAGGACGGTGATGGCGCGATGCTCGGCGTCAGCTCGCCGAGTGGTACGGCGCGCGGCGATCTCGTGCTGCACGCGAAGGCGCAGCTCCTGAAGCTGCGATCGCCCAGCGCGCAGCTGTTCGCAGGCGCGACCCTCGCACTGACCTTGCCCACCGCGACCAGCCAGGAGTTCGCCGGGGTCGACAAGCCCACCGGGCGCGCGCTGGCGCTGGTGACCGTGATCCCCGGCGCGCTGGCGAGCCGGCTGTCGCTGACCGCGAACGCAGGCGCGGTGATCCGCCAGACCTCGAAGATCTCGAATATCGAGCAGGGCAGCGGCGTGGCGTGGGGCATCGGCGGGACGGTGCGCGTGCTCGATCAGCTGTGGGCGACCAGTGAGATGTTCGGCGAGGTCATGCCATCCGGTCGCACCGCCAGCGCGATGGCGTCTCGGTCAACGTTCGCGCCGACCGAGGCCCTCGTTGGACTCACCTACCGCCCCGATCCACGGTTCTCGATCGGCGTCGCTGCAGGACGTGGTGTAGTTGCGGGTCTCGGCACGCCGGATCTCCGTGGCATCGTCGCGCTGTCATTCGTCCCCGGGAGCCCCGCTCTGCCGCCGCTGCACTCGCCGCCGCCGCCGCGGGTCGAGGGGGACGCCGATGGCGACGGCGTGCTCGACGATGTGGATCGTTGCCCGAACGAGCCCGAGGACAAGGACATGTTCGACGACGCCGACGGTTGTCCCGATCCGGACAACGACGGCGATGGGATCGCCGATGCCCAGGACCAGTGCCCTCTCGATGCCGAGGACAAGGACGGCTTCAAGGACGGCGACGGTTGCCCCGATAAGGACAACGACAACGACGGCATCCCCGACGCGCAGGACAAGTGCCCCGATCAGGCCGAGGACAAGGATGGCTATCAGGACCTGGATGGTTGCCCGGACGCGGACAATGACTCCGACGGTATCCCCGACGCTCAGGATATGTGCCCGAACGAGCCCGAGACGATCAACGGCAATCAGGATGAGGATGGCTGCCCCGATCGCGGTGATGCGCTCGTCGTGGTGACGCCCGCGGGGATCGAGACGATCGAGGCGATCCAGTTCACGGGCAGCAAGGTCGCGAAGGCGAGCACCAACGTGCTCGGGCAGGTCGCGGCCACCCTGCGCGCACACCAGGAGATCGTCCGCGTGAAGATCGTGGCGCACGTCCAGCCCACGGCGGTTGCCGCGAAGGATCAGGAGCTCTCCGACAGGCGCGCGCAGGCCGTCCGCGACTGGCTCGTGCAGGCGGGGATCGCGGCGGCGCGGGTGTCCGCGATGGGCAGCGGTGGCACCAAGCCACTCGTGCCGCGTACCGCGAAGAACGCGCAGCTGATCAACGACCGCGTCGACATGATCATCCTGGAACGGAAGTAGCTCGCGCGAGCGCCACGCCGATCACCGCGTTCGCACCCGCCGCGAGCAGCGGTCGTGCGGCGGCTGCCAGGGTGGTGCCGGTGGTGACCACATCATCGACGAGCACGATCGTACGGCCGGCGACAGTCCGCGGATCGCGCACCTCGAACGCACCCTCGAGGTTCGCGCGGCGCTCGGCGGCGAGCAGCGTGCTCTGCGGCGGAGCTGCGGTGATCCGGCGCAGCAACGGCCGCGGTGGTGCGATCCCGGCGCTGTTGCACGCATGCAGGGCGAGCAGCCACGCGTGGTCGAATCCGCGATGAAACCGGCGGCGCCAGTGCAGCGGGATCGGGACGACCGGCGCATCGTGGGCCGTGGCCACCGCGGCGATCAGCGGCGCCCAGAGCGGAGCGAGATCGCGCGCGATATGCGTGCGCTGCGTGAACTTGAGCCGGCGGATCGCAGCGGCGAGCTGCCCGCCGAATCGCCACGGGACCACGATCTGCTCGAGCGGCAGCGGGGTGGCGAGGCAGCGCGCACAGGCCGCGCCGCCGGCCGTGGGCTCGGCGCACCGCGGGCATGCGGGCCCGAGCTCGAGGAGGGTGGTCGCGCACGGCTCGCACAACGTGGTCGCGGAGGTCCCGCAGGCGGCGCACTGAGGTCGGAAGATCCAGGTCAGCATGGACAGGGTTTCGACCGGTCGGGCGCGCGGTTGCGTGCTAAGAGGGGCCCGGCGTGATCGACAAGGCGTACATCTACGACCCGGCCTTCCTCGACGATGCCGCGCGCGCCGAGATCCTGAGCTGGCTCGCCAACTTACGACCGCTGTGGGAGCTTCGCTACTCGACCCGCCGGCCGCTCCCGTCGGGCAAGCAACAGCGTCCCCTGCTCCGCCCGGTCTACTGGCTGGGCAACTGGCAGTTCGCGTGCCTGGGCTACTACGAGCCGCCCAAGCGCACCTTCGATGTGGCGGTGGCGGCCGAGCGATTCCCTGCCGTGCTCGCACGCCTGGTCTCCACGATCGAGAAGCGAGTGCGCAGCGCGTTTCCGCCGCCGTACGTGCCGCGCCGCTGGCACCTCAACACCTGCCTCGTGAACTTCTACGGCGATCGCGAGGAGGCCGGAAAGACGATCGACGCCGCTCGCGTCGGCGAGCACCGTGACTTCGAGCCGGGACCGGTGGCGTCGATCTCCCTGGGGGAGCGGGCGCGGTTCCAGTTCGTGCGGCGCGGCGCGGCGCGCGAGGCACCGCCGGTACGCACCCAGTGGCTCGAGGATCGCTCGCTGCAGATCTTCGGCGGCCCGCGCTGGAAGGACGACCTCCTGCATCGCGTCCAGCGAGTCGATGACAAGCTCGATCTCGACCTGCCGCCCAGCATCGCCGGCTTTCGCACCCGCCGCGTGAACTTCACGTTCCGCTACGTTCCCGACGAGCACGTGGTGCCGTTCGGCAAGCTGCCGGAGCGCGCGCGCGATGATGTGCGCGATTACCTCACCACGCTCGCGGTGACCTCGTCGTTCTTCAAGGCCGCGCTGGCGAGCGAGCCGCAATCCCGAACAGCGGCGACGCGGTAGCCGACGCCGGCGGCGCGATGCCGAGCAGCGCGGCCACCGTGGGCGCGACCTGGAGCAGCGATCCGCGCTCCACCGTCTGCGCCGTCAGCCCCGGCGCGCGCACCAGGATGGGGACCTCCTGGTTGTCGGCGTTCGGTGCGTCGTGCTGGGTGCCGGTCTTGTACTCCGTGATCACGAACCCGCGATGTGGCGCGAGATACAGCTCGCCCGATTCGCCAGGCATGACAGACCGACACACATCCCCGACGAGACCGTCCTCGGCGCAGTGGGTGCGATCGGCGGTGACGAACACATCGATCTCCGGGTACGTCGTGCGGATCGCAGCCGCGGCCGCATCCATGCCCGCCTTTTGCTCCGCGATCGGGAGCTGTGCCCAGGCGGAGGTCATGTAGACCTGGTTCGAGCTGACCTTCGCGACCTGCGTGCCGCCCGTCGTGGCGAGATCGAGCGGCGCGAACCGGCGGGCGCCGGCCACCGGCGAGCGCTCGACGAGCGGCGTCGCACCATGATCGCTGGTGAGGACCACCGCCCAGCCGTCGGGGCCCAGGCGACGATCGAGCGTGGTGAACAGATCGCCGAGCGCCGCATCGAGCCGTATCGTGAGATCGAGGACCTCCCACGAATCGGGTCCCCAGTTGTGACCCGCATAGTCGTGTGCGGAGAAGCTGATCGCGAGCAGGTCCGGAATCTCATCGCTGCCGAGCGGCACCGCATCGAGTGCCGCCTTCACCGCATCCATCACGATCACGTCGCCAAACGGCGTGTGGATCAGTTCCTCGAGATCGTGCACGGTGTGCGGGAACGCGGTGCCCATGCCATGCAGGGCGCCCTCCCCCGGGCTGTCGTCGGGTATTCCCGTGTGCGCGGCGAGCAGCGCGCCATCGAGCGGCTTCCAGATCTGACCGATGAACCGGTTCGGCGGCAATGCCTTCGCGAGCGCGCGCAGCCAGGCCGGCGCGGCGTCCGCGTAGGCGGTGCTGGTGGTCATGCCGCCTGCGCCCGCGTCGTACCAGACGGCCAGCTCGGGATGCTGCCCCGAGATCAGGCAGGCGGAGCGCGCCTTGAGCGCGATCGCGACCGTGTGTCCGCGACCCTGCGTGGCAGTGCGCAACGCATCCGCGACACCGGAGACTCTCAGCGCATGCGCCGACGCATTCGCATCGGCCGACAGCGGCGTCTCGAGGTCGACAACCGGGAGCACCGGCGCGGTCGCGTCGTACTCCGCGGGTCGCTCGCGCTGCTCGATGCGGCGCCACCACTGGTTGCCGACCACACCATGGACGCTCGGCGGCGCGCCGGTCGCGATCGTGGCGTGGCCCGGCGCGGTGAACGTGCTGGCGTAGGGCAACCGCGCGCGCCGCACGTACGCTCCCTCGCGCAGCAGCCGGCCGAGGCCACCGGTGTACAGCGCACGATCGCGTTCGAACGCCCAGCTCGGAAGCTGATCGATCACGATCATCACCACCAGCTTTGCCTGACGCGGCGGAGTGACGCGCGTGGGCGCGGGCGTGTGACACGCGGCGAGCACGCCGAGCAGGACAGCGAGGCGCTCGCGATACGGCACACCCCAGCGTAGCGGAAGCCGTGCATCGCTGTATGTTTCCGGCATGTCCTCGCTCTCGGATCGGATCGGCCCTCTGTGCGACCTCCTGCTCGGCGCTGCCTACGCGGACGCACAGTTCAAGGACGCCGAGCGCGAGGAGGTCAAAGGCATGCTCTCCGATCTGACGGGCGGCAAGCTGTCGCCCGAGCTTGAGAAGCAGATCGCGGAGTTCGACCCGAAAACGTTCGATCTGCTGCGCTCCGCCGGCGCGTTCGCCGCCGACGCGGATGACGATCGCCGCAAGATCCTGTTCCTGGTCGCCGCCGTCAACGATGCCGACGAGGAGGTCGACTTCTCGGAGGACGAGTACCTGCGTGCCCTGGCGAGCGCGCTGTTCTTGCCCGCCGATGCGCTGACCGGCCTGACCGTCGATGTCGAGATCGAGGAGCTGCGCGAGACGTTCGAGCAGGTCCGCAAGGGCCCGCCGCCGCCGCCACAACCGGCGAAGAGCAACGCGTCGGTCGACGTCGACGTGGACTGAGTGCCACCGGCTGGAATCGCACCAGCTCACCAGGCTTTGGAGACCCGGGTCGCATCTACGCGCGGGGGCAATTGGGTCCGGATCCAGGGGATTGCACCCTGCACGGCCGCTTTGTAAGAACGGTCCCACCCCTAGGTGAGCTGATCCGGAAACGCTGGAGCACTCGGTCGGAATCGCACCGACGTCAACGCGGGTTGCAGCCGCGTGCCTCGCTACTCGGCCACGAGTGCCTACGCGCCCCTGAGCGGGATCGAACCGCCGTACTACTGATCGACAATCAGGCGTCGTCACCAGACGACTCCAGGGGCAAAGCAAGAACCTCTCGGTGGACTCGCAGGGAATCGAACCCTGATCTCCGCGTTGCAAGCGCAGCGTCTTGCCATTTGACGACGAGCCCGGAGGAACACCTCCCGAGGTGGAGAGCTCTGATGATGTGAAACGCAAGACCACCCGGATGCGGCGGTCGCGCGGATTCCCCGCGCGCGCGACCGCCGTCATCACTCACACGACCTCCGTACCCTCGTCCGTGTCGATCTCGCCCGTCCAGTACACGTAGTCACGCCACGCATCCGGGACCGACTTCGTGCTCACGCGGATCTGGATCGCCGGCATCCACGTCGGGCGAACCGGCGTCGAGCGGAGCACCATCTTCGCCTCCGCCGGCGTGCGATTCGCCTTCCTGGCGTTGCACACGTAGCAGCACGACACGATGTTGTCCCACGACGTCCGCCCACCGCGCGAACGCGGCACCACGTGGTCGTACGTGAGTTGCGAGATCGAGCACTTCACACCGCAGTACTGGCAGCGGTACTCGTCACGCGCGTAGATGTTGACGCGCGAGAACTTCACCGGCTTCGCGAAGCGGCGGAACGCCCTGCGGAGACGGACGACAGCCGGCACGTTGAGGATCATCGACGTGCCGCGAATCTCCGCGTCGTACTCCTCCACGACATCGACCTTGTCGAGCATGAGGAGCGTCAGCGCGCGCTGCCACGGGATGATCTTGATGGGCTCGTAGCCCTGGGTCAGCAGTAGCGTTCGAGTCGTGTCGACGTGCATCATGGCGCGTCCTCTTTCGATTCCGGGGAGATGACGTGGGACGAGCGCCGGAACGCTTCGCCTCACCGGCCCGCATCATGCGGGCAAACGGAGTTGGTGCCGCCGAGAGGAGTTGCACCTCCACTGGATGGCTTCTGAGACCACTGACTCTGCTATTGGTCTACGGCGGCATGAACATTCGCTCGCGAAGGAGCGCGGATTCGATACTCCGCGGGAAGCGCGCAGCGCGTTCCCCGCGTGAGTCTCATGGGCCCCGCGCGTAGCGCGGCGGGGACGCGAAGCGGACCTGGTGACCCGAAGAGTCACGGCCCGATGAGAACCTCCACTACGCGGTCCCTCAGACCGCTGACTCTGCCGTTGGTCTACGGCGGCATCTCGTGGAGGCGCTGGGACTCGCACCCAGTTGTCCGCAAGGGCGACTGCTTTACAGGCAGCCTCGGTGATCTTTACCGTCAACGCCTCCGTGAGATCGCATCGGGTGATCGACGGGCCACATCCACGTATCTCGACTACTTCGGCCTCAATCACAGTCCGTCCTCGAGGAATCGCACCTCGATCACCCGGTTATCGGCCAGGCACTCTGCTGTTGAGCTAAGGGCGAAGGAACGCGCGCATCCCGTGTGGATTTGGGTGCAGTTCCCAATGTAACGCGTAGAAGCGTTGAAGCGGGAGCAGTTTCGATCGGTTGCGCGATCAGGCTTGAGGTACGGGGCCGCAATGCGGCAGATATCTGGTTACCACACCGATCTCCGACGCAAGGAGCCCCGTGACGACCAGTATCGACGCTCGTGATCGCGACGTCCAGAGTGCGTTCGAAAAAGTTTGCGCGCTTGCCCGAGGCAAGACCATCGATTCGCTCGAGCAGGTCGAGTCTTCGATGTGGACGGCGATGCTGGTGCTCGGTCGCGCGTTGGTCGCGCTCTACCTCGCACGCGTCGTCGCCCTGCCACGCTCGACCGACTACGTTCACGACGGAGCGAAGTTCGTGCTCGCCGAGACCGCGACCAGCGAGATCGGGACGCGGTTCAGCAAGGTCGTGTTCGAACGACCGGTCGGTCGCCGCGTCGGCTGGCGTCGCAGCACCTGCGATCGACCGATCGATCGGGCACTCGGCCTGTGCGGGTTCAGTTTGGCGACGGTCATGTCGGTGACCCGGTTGTGCGCGCAACTCGCGTTCGCGAACGCGCGTGCCACCTTCGCGCAATTCTGCGAGTGGTCGCGCGAACTGCGGAACCGCAGCGGCGCCGACAAGGTCTCTACTGTGCTGTCGACCGCCTACGCCTCGATCGCGAAGACCGCCCCCGGTAACAAGGCCAAGCGCGAGAAGCTGCTCGACGTCCTCACACACATCGGCAAGCATCGCCATCGCATGGGCTACCACGAACTTCGGCCCGACGATCTCGACACCGCTACCGGCATCATCGAAGGCGCGATCCGCAACCTCGTCCGAATGCGTCTCGACGGCCCTGGGATGCGCTGGAGCCGAGGCCGTTCCGAGTGGGTGCTCCACCTGCGATGCATCCTGCTCAACGGTCAGTGGGACGACTTCGCTGCGCATCTTGCTCATCGCGGTCGGCTTCAGCTCGCTGATACACCGACACCGACGCGATCGCACGACGCCGCGAAGAGGGCGGTTTGATCATGCAATCCGGAATCTGCACCCTGTGGATTTGAACCACGAGCCTTTCGACCGTTTCCGGTCACCGTCACGCGTCGGCTCGCGAACGCGAGCGAGGCTGTGCACGACGGACCCGAGATGCGCGCGAGGAACGGTGCAGATGACCGGATTCGAACCTAGGTACGATCGATAACCCTTTGTCAGCGGCCCGGCGCTCGGGCGAAGACGATCGACCAGGATGGATGCTCTGCCATTGAGCTACGTCCGCGAGGTGCATGCAGGCGACTGGATTCGAACCAGCGTCCCTCCGATTAGCAGTCGGTAACCGTCGGTCGACGGCCCGGTTCCGGGCAAAGGATGACCAACGGGTTTTGAGTGCTCTAGCCGCTGAGCTACGCCCGCATGCGTCTGGGTGACAGGGATTGCACCTGCGACTTCGAAGTCCCGAACTTCGCGCTCTACTGCTGAGCCACACCCAGAAAACATTGCCGTGTCGAAAGGCCAGAGACGCTCCAGCGGCTGTCACACCACACGGCGGCCCGAAGCGATCGCGAACGACCGCACAGGGGGAGGCGAAAACGCACGCCGCCAGCGAATCGAACGCTGCTCGACAGGGGTTGGAAGCCGGCACCGTCCCAGACGGAGCGACGCAAGACGAACGGTGCCTATGGTGAGCAGATGGCCGGAGTGGCCGGAGTCGCACCGGCATCACCGAAGGAAGATAAGCATCGAGCTGCGGCCCGGACCGGGCGAAGATCGATCGACGCTAGAGCTCGGTGTCCTGCTGTTGGACGACATCTGTTCGTCGGGATGACTGGAATCGCACCAGCGGCCTCGTGGTCCCCGACCACGCGCTCTTCTTTTGAGCTACGCTAAAAAATTGTGATGCGGAAGATACAGGAGTCGAACCCGTCCCCTTCAAGGGCATCCGGTACTCGAGACCGGCGTCGCGCCAACCGCGACCTTAGCTTCCAAGAAGCATCGAACGCGTCGCCGTAGATTTCGATCTAGCCGCAGTGGCGGGAGTTAAACCCATCGTTCGTTCGCACAAACGAACCGACCCATCGCGCGGTTAACGCGATCGGTCGTCGCTTCACCGGAAGCACTGCGAGAGAGAGGCGTCGAGAAGAGGGAGTTGCAACGCCGCGGGAAGCGCCGCAGGCGCGTTCCCCGCGCGCGTCCCCGGGGCCCCGCAGAAGTGCGGCGGGGACGCAAAGCGGACCTGGCAACCCGAAGGGTTGCGGCCCACGGGGAACCCGTCGTTCGTTCGCGCAAACGAACGGACCCATCGCGCGGTTAACGCGATCGGTCGTCGATTCACCGGAAGCACTGCGGTCGCAGCTGAGGGAATTGGACCCTCGCAAACGCGGGTATGGGCCGCGTCGGTGCCCAGCACGAGCTGCGTCGAACATTCACGAGCATCACGAGCATCACGAACGTCACGAGCATCGTATCCGTGGCGGGAATTGCACCCGCGTAACCGGTTCGAGAGACCGGAGTACTAGCTGCTGTACGACACGGACGAAAAGGATCGCGCGGAAGACGGCAGAGTCGAACTGCATCCCTCATGGGACCCTCCGGTTAGCACCCGGCGCTCGCGCCACCGCGAGCTCGTCTTCCAGCGCAGGAAAAGCACGGACAAGGATCGGAGTCGAAGATGGCTCCTGCGGACCGTTGCCGGACCGCGGGAACCAGTCGCTCTTACCCGATGTTTCCACCGGGCAGTGGGCACGCAACGAGCTCTGGCCGAAGCGTTGCTCGTCGATTGCTCGACGAGAGAGCCTGCTGCTTCGCTAGCTCCGTCACCGGAGCTCGCTACCTCAGGACCGTTATAGTTACGGATAATCGACTGCTTTCGGCCCGTAGAAACCTGTCGCGGGATCGGTTGGAATTGAACCAACCACCGTCCGATTAACAATCGGCCGCTAGCACCAGCTCAGCTTCGATCCCAAATACCGGTGGGTTGCCCCACCGGCAGCGGTCGCAGGCCGCGCCTTCGCTCATCTACGACAGGATCGGGTTGGATCCTGACGCGCGAGCGAAGTCGGCGATCACCGGCGGAGTCGACGTGTCGAAGCCGACAACATCGAGCATACCGGCGTCGTTCGGGTCAGCGATGCTGAACCCGTTCGACGTCATTCCGACCACGACCAGCTTGGCCGGAATTCCCCGTGCATCTCGGTACGAGCGCAGCGCCTGAGACGGGTGCACGTTCCCCGCCCAGGTCTCGTTGTCGGTGTAGATACAGAACGTATCGACATCGACCCGGTTGTTCTGTGCCCAGATCATCGGCAGCGCACAGTCGGTGCCACCCATCGGGAGCGCCGCGACCGCGTTCACCACATCGTCCAGCCGCTGGCGCGGCGAGATCGGTAGCGTGGTGATGCCCGACTGACCGCCCCCCCACTGCCCGCCGTACCCACCGCTCGCTGCGGTGAACGCGATGAACGCGTGGTCGCGCTCGGTCGCTGCGGTCACGAGTGCCATCGCAGCACTCGCGACCCGCGGCGTGAGGCTGGGGATGCCCGCGACGGCACCCGAGCCCATCGATCCCGAGACATCGAGCGCGAGAAGCATGCGCGAACCCGACGGCTCGATCACTCCGAAGCTGGCGTAGAACGCGGCGTCCAGCGCGTCGACGATCGACGCGACCGGCTCCCACGTCCCCGATCCGCGCACGCCCCGCCCCCACTTGTAGGTCATCAGCGCGGCGAGCACACCGATCGGATGGACACGCGCCGTCGCGAGGCGCTGCGGATCACGCAGCTGAGCCGCGACGCGCTTTGCCGCAGCCGAGCCGGCGACCAGCAGTCCCGCGCGAGTCATCGTCGCGAGGTTCCGGATCATCGCCGTCATCGGCATCGACTCGAGCAGCGCCTCCCAGACCTCGGCGTGGGTCAACCACTGCGTCGGCACGCACTCGCGCGGGATCCGCCGCTCGCGGATCAGCGTCGCGACGGTACCGACCTCACGAAGCGTCGCGAGCTCGGTCATCGCCACGATCAGCTGACACGCCGGATCCGACTCGGCACCCGCCGGCAGCTCGCCCTTAACCGCCCACGCGAACAGTCGGTCGTGCGACGGCGACGCCGCACGCGGATGCGCGAGGCGAAGCAAGTCGCGGTTCGACCAGCCATCGCGGCTCTGGTACTTGGCGAGCTGGAACGCGAGGTCCTCCGCGGGCTTGCCGTTGAACCACGAGCCCACGGCCTTGCGCATGCCGCGGCCCCAGCCTCCGAAGCCCTGCGCGTACTCCGCGAAGTGCATCAGGTGCGTGCCGATCCGACAGACCTTCGGCAGAGCCGCGTACGCCGCACGTCGCGTGGCCTCGTCGCCGAGCTTGGCGCCCATCGCAAGGGAGAAGATCGCCGGATCGTTCTTGGGCGCGCGTCCCGAGTGAGAGATATCAACGATCCGGGCGAGGGTACGAAGTCCGTCCGCGGCGAGGCAGCGCCCGACGATGGTGGCGTTCTCGATGGTCAGCTCGCGCTCACCCACGTAGTAGGTGCCGCCCTCGCTGCCGAGGACAAGGAACCGATCGAGGCGCGCCCAGTCATCGAGCGCCCACGCATGGCCGCCGGCCGAGTTGGGGACCTGGTTGGTTCCGGGGATCGGCTGACCCTGTGGCGTGGCCTGGGTCGAGAAG